>DLHV01000073.1:12624-21362 GCA_002483395.1 Chloracidobacterium sp. UBA7659
GGAACCGCCTAGGGGGACAAGAGTGTCCCCGCCCCGTCAGAACAATGTCATCGCATACCTCAACGATACGCCTCGCGTCTGGTTTTCGACGCATATGGATACGGTGCCGCCGTTTATTGCACCGAGCGAGGATGGTGAGAAGATCTATGGGCGTGGATCGTGCGACGCGAAGGGAATTATCGCGGCGCAGATCACGGCGGCGGAGCAGCTGCGAAAGCAGGGCATCGAGGACATCGGGTTGCTTTACACAGTCGAGGAAGAACGTTCTTCAACAGGTGCAAAAGCGGCGAACGAGCATCCGATAGCCGCAAAGTGCGAGTACATGATCAACGGCGAGCCGACGGACAACGACCTCGCTATCGGTTCAAAGGGCACGTTTCGGTTGAGAATTCACACAACGGGCAAGGCCGCGCATTCGGCTTATCCTGAGGAAGGCGAATCGGCGATCGAGAAGTTGCTCGATATTCTCGACGATATTCGCAACACGCGATTTCCAACTGACGATTTTTTCGGCGAAACGACTGTGAATATCGGGACGATCGAAGGCGGCGTCGCTCTCAACGTGATTCCGCCGACGGCTGAGGCCGGTCTTGCGATCAGACTTACAACTCCACGCGAGCCGATTGAAAAAGCGTTAAGGAGCGTTGTCGGCGACCGCGCAGAGATCGAAGTTTTGTCGTGTAGCGAACCGGTCAAAATGCTGTCGATAGAGGGATTCACGCAAAAGGTCGTGCGGTTTACGACCGATATTCCCTATCTCACCAACTGGGGCCAGCCGCTGCTGCTCGGCCCCGGCTCGATTCTAGTTGCACACACAAAAGATGAATTTGTGTTGAAAAAGGATTTGGAAATGGCTGTTGAATTATATATAGCGCTGGCAAATAAACTGCTTTCGGCGCTCGCGGATTAATTCACCAAAAGAGTTCACCGATTAGCGAACAATGGTAAGGGGAGCAAGCAGCATTTTTCAGCTTCTGCTTGCTCCCTTTGAGTGAGTGAACGTTTTGCACCTGATCAGCGGGGCCGCATTTCTAGTAAGAACCAGGCGGTGATCGGCGCGCCCGTCCTGATTTCAACTAATCACTTGATTCATAAAATAAGTTCGCAGGTCTTGACGCACCTGGTTAACACCATCGCTCACGACCACGGAGATGATGATCGGGATCGGGTTCACCACTGAATCTTCCAGGTAAAGCGGGTTACAACTGTAATAGCCCCCGCCAAGATCGGTAACCGTTGCCTGCTGCGTCCCGGTCCGGCAGGACCACTGCGTCGTAACCGGAGCACCTTCGGGGTCAGTAGCGACCAAACTCATGATGAGGGGCGGGCGCCAATCACCCGTTTGCCCGTTGTAAAGGAAAGCAAAGGGAGGCACCTCGCAGGTTGCCTGGAAGATCGAGCAACCCGGCGTGGGCACCCCGGGAGATGGAACAGCCTGAATCGAAATAGTGTCTCGATCAATGATTGGATACCCGTTTACCGGTGCAGTGGTCACGGTCACAGAACGTGAACTACTACCAATGCCCCCATGCGGATCAGTCGCCGTCACAGTGATAGTGCCCTGCCCCGGTTGGTCGAAGACGACAACACGGGAGCATTGGCCGGCGCTATCGAGGACAGTCAGCGTACCGAGCGTGACTCGCCAATGCAGGCGGTCACAGCTCAGTGAACCGCCGCTTTCGAAATCGAAGGCCCTGGCACTCACAAAATACTGCACCGTTGCCGGTACGGTATTACCGTCCGCCGAAATAGTCACAATAGGCAGCGAGTTGTTAACGTTGACCGTGAGCGTAATGCTCGAGCTGGCTCCGGCGTTATCGGTGGCCGTAATTGTGATAAGCCGCTGACCTCCGGTTTGGAAACTGTGGGTGAGGTTTATCTGGCCGTCTATGTTTGAGACGGCTGTGAGTGTGAACGGATCGCCCTCAGGATCCATGACGTCAAAATGGCCGAAAAATCCGGCGCGGGGTCCGAGCGTGATCGGCGTGGCTATGTCGGCTTGAATAACGCCGGTATTAACGCCGCTAAAGCGCGGGGCCTGATTGGGCGCATCGAGCAGCGTGAACTCCTCATCAAGAACGGTTCTTGAGTATTCGTCGAGCTTGATGATACCTCCCAGATCTATCTGAAAATTTACACTCGCGCCGATATACCCAAAGATCTTCCACCACGGTCTTCTGGGTACTTGCACGTCTGCGCCTCCACCGACGCGCGAGGCGAACCCAGGTCCTGCAACGCCATAAAACAGTAATTTCGCATCTGCTTTGCCGTAGGCACGCAGCTTCATGTTCGCATCAAGATTCTGTTCGATCACCCCGGCCTGTACACCGTTCTTACGGCTCAGGTCCTCCCATCCCNNCATCCCCGCTCCTCGGTCCACTTCGCGCCCAAAAGAAGTTGCGCCGAGAGTTCGGCGGCAAAGCTAAACCTGAGATGTGCTTCGCCATTGGCCCCTACAACTACGTCGATAACGGGAACGAGCACCACTGGGATCGGCCCGATAAAGAAAACGATCGGCTTGAAATAATGAGTTGACAGTTTGATTTCCTTTTGGAGCGTACCGTTGAATTCCCCGGATACTCGAAGGTTGCTGTAATGGTCGACGCCCAAACGCCCCTCCATGCGGTCGACACAAACCGGTGGAACTTCAAAACAGGGTTCGACGCCAAAGCCGACGTCATACCCCGCGTTAAAGCGTATGTAACCCTGAATGCGGATGTGGCCGTCCCCGTTGACACCGCCGCCGCTGACAGAGCCGTCGAGCGTGATATCTACAGAGGTCTCGAAGTCATAGTCGTCGCCCACAACGCCGGGAGCTTGCACAGCCTCCGGCGTCCGGGACAACGTGCGGAAGGTTACTCCGGGACGAGCCGCTTCTGTCCTCAGCAGATCGCCTGGACGGAGGGCCGCCGCGGCGTCAAGCGTGCCCTGCTGAATGGCTTCGTTGAAACTTGCCTGAATGGTTTCAAGTACAAAGCCATCATGTACCCTTTTGATCGCTGTGACCTTGCGCAAATAACCGTTAGGCGCGGCTGTGCTCGGTTCGCTCACCAGGACGTCGCCGCGGTTTAGGCTATCGAGCAGGGGAGTTCTCGGTGAAAAAACCATCCTGCCTGTTGCAGGATCGTAGGCGCTCAATGCGTTTCTTGTTGCTTCATCGCTGATTTTTGTCGTGCCGGGAATGACGGCAGGTTGGTACACTCCTCTGAGTGCCAACTCTATCTCGGTTGCCGAACAAGGCACCTGATCGTTGGCGAGCAGCACAGCGGTTTCTTCCGCGCTCAGACCAAACTCGATTCTTAGTACCGAAGCGACCTGCGAACACGATTTTCCCAAAAAGCGCATAAGTCTTACGCGAAGGGTCGGATTTTTTTCGATCAGAAACTTGATCGGCCACGTCCGGCCGAACGTGTTGTAAACATCGGGCGTGAGATCGATCGAACCCAACTGAATATCGGCAATCAGGACCCGCACGCGATAGGTTTTATCATCCAAATTGATCGGTTCGGTGTCCCAGTTAACGATATAATGGTGATCTTGCCCTGTGGTTGCGATGCGCAGCCGCTCTGAGCCGCCACCTTGAGACGTAAAAGTACGAACGATAGGGCAATTGCCCCCGCTCACTTCGCAGATCTCGACGGAGAGATAATTGAGCAGGGACGGATCAAACCTTTCAGGATCGCCGCCCCCGGGCGCGAGCGGTTGAAGAAAGTGAAAAGCAGCGGAATCGGAGACAGAGGATTGAGTTACGGCCAACGGTTCCGACAGGCCGTTGTCGAAAAGAAAGTCGGCGGCCCCCGATTTGACCGTTTCCGCGATTTGGGCACGGGTCGAGGGGGACATCGACAGGGCGATGACGGCCGTAAGGGTGAGTAGAACGCCCATCGCCATAACTAATTGCTTGTGTTTTTTCATGACAGCCTCCATTTAGTTGTTGATAAGTACGACCGACGCAAACGACAGCCGGACTTTGTTTACAGTCCCCACAAAAAAGGATTCCATTCAGATCTGATTGGTCCAGAATACAGTTCGGGCAATAGGCCAGGCGGCCACATGTTCCCATCTAAAGTGAAAAGTAATCCGGTGAGCGCGGATGACGGCACGAGATGAATTCCGCTTGTCGCACCCGTAATGTTCGCGGACAAAAATTCAAAGTGGACAACCGGGGGTGTCGGCGCCGCCACACCTCTGAAGTCTTTTGCGTCGAACTTAAGGAGAATAAAATAGGTGCCGGCTGAAGGTGCGGTCCAGCTAACCGTAACGGATCCGGTCGTGGAGTTTTGAGTAAACAAGGGCCTCAAGTGGTCGACACAGTTTGCATTGAAAACGTTGCTGCCTTTTGCGAGACCCCATGGCGTATTGAAATTTCCGGTTGTAATCGACTGGTCAATGACAACCGAGTTTTGACCGGATGCTGAAGTCACGCGGAGCCAGTAATTGACGGTGCCAGGATCGACAGCGCTTATGTTCCCCGTGCGCGACCTGACCGTATACTGCGCTGTGCTTATCGTAGCCGCCATGCCCGACGCAAATTCGGAACAGTTCGTAGCTGACGACGTAATCTGACTAACCGGCGGTGTTGGAGTTGGCGTAGGTGTCGGCGTAGGTGTCGGCGTGGGTGTCGGCGTTGGTGTTGGAGTCGGCGTTGGTGTCGGCGTCGGAGTTGGTGTTGGAGTCGGCGTTGGTGTCGGCGTCGGAGTTGGTGTTGGAGTCGGAGTTGGCGTCGGTGTTGGAGTCGGCGTTGGAGTCGGCGTTGGCGTCGGGGTTGGCGTCGGAGTCGGAGTCGGCGCCGCGCCACCCGAAAGGCTTGCCGCGAGCAGGGTCACATTTCCAAAAGAGTTGTAAATCTGGCTCGCCGTCCAGGTCACAGTAAGCGATTGTCCAACCGAAGCGGAGCGGAAGTTTAGTGTATAAACTGAATTGCTCGTGTCCGCAGAATTCGCAACCGAGGTATCGATATAGGTAGGAGCACTTCCGTCACTCAAACTTGCTTCGAATCGTCCACCGGCCGACCACAATCCGACGTACATCCGCAACGTCCGAGGGGTTGTGTCCGCCGGCACGGTTACTCGAAACCCGTTGTTCAAACCCATTACCCATAGGCCGGTAGCAACGTTCGAGGCGGAGGCAGTTGGCGTTCCTCCAGTCCAGTTAAAGAGCGTCAAATTACCGGTAAGTTGCTGCACGGTTCCCGTTCCCAAAAGAGTGTAGTTGCTGATCTGCGGCGTCACACCGCTCTTGTGGTTGTAGTTCGTGCCGCCTAACCCCCAGTGGGCCCAATCGGCGATACCCTCCGAGGAAAGATTCACACTTGCCAGCGGGGTTGCACTAGTCACCGAAAGTGATCCTGATCCCCCCGCAGCGTTAACCGTCACGGTAAGCTCATCCGTTGCAGACAATGCACCATCGTTTCCGGTCAGCCTGAGGACATAAGTCCCTGCCACACTGAAGCTTGCGATCGTATTAAGAGCGTTGGCATTGCCGAAGATCACCGTTCCCGGACCGCTCACCGTGCTCCAGGTCGTCGATAACGTGGCCGGCGGTTTCGGTAACCCGTCGTCGCTTGCGGTCCCGGTCAAAGATACACTCGACGGCAGCGTAACTGTCTGGTCGCTTCCTGCATTAACCTGAGGCGCCTGGTTTACAGGAGTAGGCGTCGGTGTTGGCGTCGGTTGGCCAAAGTCCCGTACTAAAACCACCAAGTAGGTTGACTGAGTGTTACCTCCAGAATCATATGCCTTGGCCTCGAGCATGTGTTTTCCATTGCCCGTACCCGTCCAATTGAAATTAGCCGCAACAAGGGTCTGGCTTGGCACGACGTTGGTCGATGCGGTCAGGAACTGATCGATATATAGTTCAATACGGCTGATTCCTACATCGTTGCTTGCCTCGACGGTCAAAGGAATTTGCGTTGAGGTACTCGAGTACTGGCGCAGCCCAATGAATCTCACCACAGGCGAAGCGTCAATGGCCGGATCTAACCGGTCAGCCGTAGCCGAAGCCAGTGAAGTGATCGAGATGGTAACAAGTGTCAGCAGGGCCAACGTCCGTTTGAAACGCAGCGGCCAACGCAGCGATATGAACATCTTTAATTTAATGCTAGTTACTAAATACTCAAAATTAAGTGGGGTACAGCAACTGAAGATAACTGCCTTTCGGGACGCTTCAGAGGGTTTTTGCGTCGTTAAACTAGTTAAACCTGTCGAGAGCCTCTTTGTCAAGAAAAAAATCTTTAATACAGGCCGTAATAAACTAAATGATCGACCATTGATCGGCCACAATCGTCCTTCGAATCGACCGGATCGATTAATTAACCAAGCACTGGTCGGTAGAATGAATGAGCAGGTAGTAAAACCAATTGTGTGAGTCATGATCGACCGGTGGGAAAACTCAACCGGAGCATTTAAGCGAGAGTTGGGGTAGGTCTGAACCAAACCAGTAAAGGCTTTCGGGGGGCTAGTGGACTACCCACAAGATTGAAAGCAACAGTTATCGATCGAATAGCGACGACACTGAAGCTGATAATGGAAGGCGATAGATGACGATGGCGTTGTAAAGTGACCATGCCGCGACGGTGATCAGTAAGGGCCTATCTTTCAAAAGCATTTTGCTTGGATTCCCACCATTTTCGGGGTGATAAATGAGCGCCAGGTAACGCAGCATGCCGTAAATCACAAACACCGTCCCGTAAATCAGAGCATCAGTGCCGAACCTTTCCACTGTTTCGGGCGCCACGGTATAAAGCGCATACGAAACAATGGCCGCTCCTATCAAAATGATGTTTACCTGTTCAAGGTATGCAACCGAATACTGACCCAAAACCTTCCGGTGTTCTACCGCGTTGTTTGACAACGTCAGCAATTCCTGCCGCCGTTTAGAAAACGCAAGAAACAACGCAAGTAAGAATGCGCAAGCAATCAGCCAATGCGTTGGCACAACACTTATCGCCGCGGCTCCGCCAATAACACGCAGCACAAATCCCGACGCGATCACAATACAATCCAGCACTATCAATCGCTTCAAGGACAAACTGTACGCGATTATTAATACAAAATATATGATCGCAATGGCAGCGAAGCTGGTACCGAGCCGCCACGCCAGGAAAAATGCTGCTGTCGCGAGCGCCGCAGAGAACAATAATGCCGCCGGAACGGGAAGCTCACCGGAGCTGATCGGTCGATTCCGTTTTTCCGGGTGAGCCCTGTCTTCGTCGGCGTCGATCCAGTCGTTTAAAATATAGAGTGAGCTCGCTAACAAGCAAAAAATGCCGAATGCCGCGAGAGATGAGCCGACCGCCGAAACGTCTGTTAGTTTCCGGCCAAACAAAAGTGGCGCGAAGATAAAAAGATTCTTTACCCACTGATGAGGGCGCACACTTGTCAGCAGCAAGCTTAACCATCTTTTCCGTCCTAGTTTTGTTTCGGCTGCTTTACTTGGCGAGAACGTTGACACTTGTTCCGACATAATCCCTCTTAAGCCATGTATTCACGCGATTTGATAGTTGCATTGGATCTTCTGTAACGTTAAGGAAGATTCAGTGGATTTCCGGCTGCGTCATATCGTTTTCCAAATACGCCCCAGCTAAAACCATCTTGTCCGAAACTGCTCCATGTAACCACAAAGTTACCGCTGGAATCCATGGAGACGTACGGAGAGACCTGTTCACCGGTCGTATAAGTATTGGCTCGGAATTCGGTGCCCTGCGGCACGCCGGCCGACGAATATCGCTGGCCGTAAACGCCGGACCCGCTACCGTCCTGACCAACGCTGTGCCATACAATGACGAAATTTCCGGCCGGGTCAGTGCTGGCGGCTGGATATATCTGATTGGCCAGCGTGTAAGTATTGACTCGAAATTCACCGCCCTGAGGATTTCCGGAGGCATCGTAACGTTGCGCGTATATACCTTCTCCAATTCCGTCCTGTCCGGTGCTGTCCCATACGACGGTGAAATCACCGTTTGGGGTCTCGACAACGTATGGCCACCATTGATCATTCGCTGTCGATGCATTAACACGGAACTCGGAGCCGATGGCAATGCCCAAAGCGTTGTAACGCTGTGCATAAACACCCAGGCCGCTTCCGTCCTGACCTATACTCTCCCAAACAATGACGAAATTTCCGACCGAATCCGCGGATATTCGCGGCCGTCCTTGATAATCAAGTGTATAAGTATTTACTTGAAATTCTCCTCCCTGCGCTACTCCGGATGAGTCATAGCGTTGTGCGAATACGCCGCTATTGCTTCCGTCCTGAAGGTCACTGGTCCAAGCAATCACAAACGCTCCGTTAGACACCATGCCGATCCAGGGATTGAACTGACTGTTCGCCGTTGTTGTGTTGACGCGGAATTCGCCACCCAGTGCAATGCCGGCTGAATTGTACCGGCGGCAAAAAATGCCGTAACCGTTGCCATCTCCGCCTTCGCTTTCCCAGGCGACTACGAAATTACCACCCGCATCCATTGCGACGCGCGGTACAAATTGATTATTTGCAGTTGTCGTGTTGATCTGAAATTCACTGCCCTGTGGTGCGCCCGCTGCGTTGTAGCGCCGGCCGAATATGCCGCTGCCGCTACCATCTTGGCCATTGCTTTGCCAAACTACCACGAAATTTCCATTCGGATCTTCGGCTGTATGGGTAAGGAATTGATCGAACGCCAATGACGAGGAAATCTGAAATTCGCTGGTCGGAGTTGGTGTTGGTGTTGGAGTCGGAGTCGGAGCACCGCTTCCGAC
>DLHV01000253.1 GCA_002483395.1 Chloracidobacterium sp. UBA7659
GCAGGCAATGGCCGGCAATGGAATTGCAATAACCTACACCGAGCTGAACGATTTTCGCAGCGCGGAGCGTTTCTTTACCGCCGCTCTTGAAACCGCCCGCTCCGCTGAGATGTTGGTGACCCAAGCAGAGATCGAAGCGAGTATGGGTAACCTCGCACTTGCTCGAGGCCGGTATGCGGAATCTCTGAATTTTCTCGAACTCTCTCGCCGCAAATACGAGAAACTTCGGATGCCGCATCAAACGGCGGTCGCGGAGCTCGAGATCGCGGATATTTACGCCGAACTCAATCTGACAAAGGAAGCCTTGGAGCTTTACGCAGCTGTTACCGATAAGCTCAAGAAGCTAAAAATGCGGACGGAAGAGGCCCGTGCAAGGTCAAATTACGGGAAAGCCGCGATCATGTCTGGAAAGCCTGCATTTTCGCGAAGGCAATTCAAAAGAGCGACGGAACTGTACGAACTGGAGAAAAACAAAAACGGCGTTGCGACGGTGTTGCTCAATTTGGGCTATCTGGAAATGACTTTAGGAAACTACGCAAAGACCGGCGAGTTTGCAAAAAAGGCTGGAAATCTTTTCGCCAGAACAAATAACAAACGGCAACATCTTGCAGCCTCCTGGCTGATCGGCGAAGCGCTATCCAAAACCGGAAACCCGGCACGAAGCAGCATTCATCTCGAACGCACATTAGCTGACTCGGTAAAACTTGAGCATAGGAGGGTTGCATTGCTGTCGCTTAACTCTCTAGGTAAACTCGCCGTCGAGACTGGAGATATGACGAAGGCCAAAAATTTGTTCAAACGGGCAATCGCGCTCACCGAACAAACCCGGGCTCCGCTCGCGGGTGAAGAATTCCGCATTGCGTTCCTGGACGGTAAATTGGAGCCTTATGAAAATCTCGCAAAGGTCCATCTATCGGAGAGAAGAACTCGTGAGGCGTTCATTTGTTTTGAAAAGGCACGGTCGCGATCGCTGCTGGACTCGATCGATGGTGCGCTAACTACATCGGATATTCCGGGTGATCTGACTCGGTCGGTCGAGGGATTGAGGGAAGAACTGAACTGGTATTACAGCCGCGTTGCGAAGACATCGCACGACCCGTCCGACCCGCTATTTCGTCAAATTCGGAAACTGGAGCGTGAACTGTCAACAGTATTAAGGAGGGCGGAAAGTACTAAAAGCGGATTGCAATCGTCGGTGCATTCGAGCGACGTTGATACTTCAAGCCTGCAAGCCAATCTCGGTTCAAAGCAGGCACTCGTCGAATACGTACATATCGACGGGGTTATTTCCGCGTTTGTCTTGACTGATAAGAAGGTCGAATACTTTCGAGGCTTGGCACGTGAAAATGAGATCTATTCACTCCTCGAACAGCTCAGATTTCAGTTCGGAACTTTGAGGTATGGCCGAAACGCGGTTGCGTTGTTCGTTGAGCAGCTAAAACAAAGGGCGGAATCTCATCTTAATGGCCTATTCGAAAAACTTTTGCGGCCTTTAGAGTCCTTGATCGAGGAACGAGATCTCGTCATAGTGCCGTCCGGTGTTCTACACTACGTGCCGTTTAATGCTCTTCACGACTCGTCACAATATTTGATCGAATCACGGTCGGTTTCACATTCGCCGGCAGCGTCGGTTTGGCAAACCCTCCATGCTAAACCGGAACTTCGGCTGGGGCAGGCATTGCTGATGGGATTTGCGGACGAAAACGCGCCTCAAGTAGAAAACGAAGTGCTTGCGATCAAGGAGATCATTCCGGCGGCAAATTGTTTTACAGGCGATCGGGCGACGTTTTTGAACTTCCGCGAGAACGCCGCGAAAAACGATATTATCCACCTCGCTTGTCACGGCCAGTTTCGGTCCGACAACCCGCTTTATTCGAGCCTTCATTTAGCGGACGGCAGGATAACCGTCCGTGATGTTGCCGCACAAAAGTTGTCTGCCGGCCATGTTAGTCTGAGTGCCTGTGAAACGGGGTTGAATAAGGTATATGGTGGAGAAGAAATCATAGGACTTGCTCGCGGATTTCTTTCGGCGGGCGTTCGATCTATTCTATTGAGCCTTTGGACAGTGAATGATGATGCCACGAAACGTCTTATGATGGATTTTTATACGAATTTACAACGCGGGTGTTCGGTATCTGCATCTTTGCAGATAGCACAAATAAGATTTATTAAGGATGGTGAGCATCCATACTATTGGTCGCCATTTATTTTGATCGGTTAACAACATTTTTAATTACTGTCTTTTTCTCTGGATTCGGGACACTGTAAGACGGGACTATAGCTTTATCTCTAGAGGTCTTATGGACAAACGATTTTACAAACCACTCGCGTGGATATTGTTAATATTATTTTTTGGGTTCCTATTGGTTGGAGAATCGAGTGGGCAAACGGCCTGCGATGCGATCCCAAAGCAGATAATCGTCGATGTCATTAACCAAAGCGACATTGCCGCTGTAGCTACTCAATATGGGCTTGAAGCGACGCCGATCGATCAGATCGGCAGCCCACCGTCGTATCGAATGCGGATCCGTGACGACAACCCGCAGAATCCGTGCGCCATTCAGGCCGCGATGCAGGGTGATGCCCGGATCGCCAAAAGCGAGGTCAATCGTAGGCTGTCTTCGTTTGAACTCGAAGGCTTACCGTGGACGATCGGCCATTCGTGGGCTATTGGTCATTCATGGGCCATTGGCGGAAGTGTAAAAGGTTACATGCGCAATTGGTTCCCGGCCACGATCCGGCTGGCGCAAGCCCATCAGATCAACCGGGGAACTCGGGTCGATAACGGTCAGCCGGTAGTCGTGGCGGTTCTGGATACGGGTATCGATCCGGATCATCCGCAATTCGCGGGCAGATTGGTGCCGGGATGGGATTTCGTATCGAATGACAACGATCCGCGCGAGGTAGGCGTTCTGCGTCAGAATCCGGTTTACGGTCATGGAACACATGTTTCCGGTATTATTGCCTTGACGGCGCCGGAAGCAAAGATAATGCCGATCCGTGTTCTGGATCAAAATGGTGAAGGCGATCTCTGGCGTGTCGTCGCCGCGATCATCTGGGCGGCTAATCATGGGGCTGATGTGGTCAATATAAGCTTTGGATACAATGTCGAGCCGTTACTCCTAAAGAACCTCTTACACAACTGTGATGTTCCCCCGCCGGGCACCCAGCTTTTCCCGGAATTAAACGGAAACAAATTGGTTGTCGTCTCAGGAGCAGGTAATGGGGGTAATGCAAACCCCGTTTTTCCCGCTGGCACAAGGATTGACCCTCAACTTGGTGTCGGAGCCAGCACCCGACTAGAGCATTTGGCGACATTTTCGACGATGTCTCCGGAAAACGGAACTAGATTTATCCAGGCGGTAGCACCTGGCGAAAATATTGTCAGCACTTTGCCAGGTGGTAGGTACGGAATGTGGACGGGAACTTCGATGGCCGCTCCTATTGGGGCCGGTATTGCGGCTCTGACCAAGGCGCAATTTCCGGCACTTACTCCGCATCTTCTGGTCGAGCAAATCGCGGCTACGGGCATCGAGTGGCGATGCATTCATCCGACCCGTGGGCCGATACGAACGAACCGCGTTGATGCCTTTTGCTCTATAACAAACAACACAGCATGCGGGGTCAATCCTGATGCTTGCAGCCAATAGACCTGATTCAATTTTCTCCGTTTGGCCGGTGCAATATTTGCTCCGGCCTTTTTTTTGCCATGCCTACCTCTTTTCTGTCTTTTTCGCTAATTGCCGAACACTGTGTAGCTGACAACCCAAGCCGTGGATCGTTTAGATCGCCGAAAGTTGGGAAGATCATTCAACCAAAAAAGGAAGGTATTACAAATGAAGAAGGCAGAGAAAAAACACGGGCAAATATTTACAATGGTGATGGTCATGCTCGCCATCGTTGGATGGGTATCGATCCCGTTGTTCAGTCGCGAGGTCAAGGCCGGCGGCGTTCCGATCCTGGTTCGAACCGCTAACCTGGTATCGCCCACCGGAAGCATCAACCCGCACGGAGCAGCCACATTTCAGCTCTATGCGGATAATAACCGGGAACTTGAGGTCGAAATCGAAGATGTAAACCTTCCGGGTGGCACATCGCTCACGGCGACCGTTAACGGCACGTCGGTTGGCCAATTAACTTTGGATATCGATGGCCGCGGCCGCCTGAAACTTCGCACCGAGGATGGGCAAATCGTACCGGTCATCAATGACGGCGACACGGTAAATGTAAAAAACGGCAGCACGGTGCTGGTTGCCGGTGTCTTCGGCGGTGGCGGTCCGACCCCAAGCCCAACGGCTTCACCGACCGGCTCGCCTTCACCCTCGCCGAGCGTGTCACCGACCGGCTCACCTTCGCCAAGCCCGAGCCCGACAGGTTCACCCAATGAGAGTGGTTTATTCGCCGCATTGACGGGCAGCACTTTGAACGGTGTCCTCCCGAGCGGATATGCAGAATTCGAGGTTCACAGCAGCAGAATCGAACTTGAGGTAAGGGTGCGTCAGATCAATCTGCCGCCAGGCACATCGCTTTCGGTGATTGTGAATAACGCCGCAGTAGGATCGCTATCTCTCGAAAACAACGGCGAAGGACGCCTGAGGCTTCGTTCCGACAACGGTCAAACGGTGCCCGCGGTAGTCGCTGGTTCGACGATCCAGGTCCGCAACGGCGGGACGACGATATTGTCAGGAACATTTGCCGGTTTTGTGGGGCCGAGCCCGTCACCGAGCCCGACCGGCACACCCGGAGCCACGCCGAGCCCAAGTCCCTCAATGGGCCGCTCATTTGAAGCACATTTAACAGGTGCCGGCACAGCCGCGACCGGAGAATTCAAGGTAACACTGAACGCGGCAGAGACACAGGCGACGATCTTCGGTGAATTTCATAATCTGGCCAGTAACCAGACGGGTGCCCGTATTGAAACAACAACCGGAACGCCGGTTATCGTACACAGTTTTGGCGTCGTAAGTGGAAACAACGGAAATTTCGCCGCTGTAACCATTAATGTCTCGGCAGCCTTAGTTCAGCAGCTCAGGACCGGTTTGTGGTCGGGTATTATCACCAGCGTCAGTAGTCCGAATGGTGAGATCAGCGGCCAGTTCACGCCACGCTCGAACGGAAGCGATTTCGACGGCGACGGCAGTAACGATCTCGCGGTTTTCCGTCCATCGACGGGAACGTGGTTCAAGTTGAACAGCGAAGGCTACACGGTCGAATCCCTTGGAACTGTCCAGGATAGGGTCGTCTCGGCCGATTATGACGGCGACGGCAGGACCGATCTGGCAGTCTTCAGAGTACTTCCAAGCGGAGCAACATGGGAAATAAAGCGAAGTTCGGACGGCGGGACGACATCGGCACAGTTCGGTGCGGCCAATGATATTCCGGCACGCGGTGATTTCGATGGCGACGGGCGCAGTGATATTGCGGTTTTCAGACCCTCGAATGGCACCTGGTACATACAAACCAGCGGAAACTGGTCATATAACGTAACTCAGTTCGGAGCATCGGGCGACGTACCATTGCCAGGCGATATGGATGGCGACGGAAAAGACGACATAGTCGTTTTCAGACCGTCCGAAGGGAAGTGGTATTGGCTGGGCACGGCCAACGGCGGAACATTCAACATAGGCCAATTCGGTGTTGCAGGCGATATACCGATACGCGGCGATTTTGACGGCGACGGCAAAAATGACATGGCTGTTTTCCGTCCGTCGAACGGCACCTGGTATACACTTCGGACATCGGCTGGGGGGTTCCA
This sequence comes from Chloracidobacterium sp. UBA7659, assembly GCA_002483395.1. Taxonomy (GTDB): domain Bacteria; phylum Acidobacteriota; class Blastocatellia; order Pyrinomonadales; family Pyrinomonadaceae; genus OLB17. The sequence continues at coordinate 5,756 of DLHV01000253.1, forward strand.
AGTGTTCCAGTTTGGTGTCAACGGCGATGTGCCCGTAGCGGGAGACTACGATAATGACGGTAAGACCGATATTGCCGTATTCCGGCCGTCGAACGGAAACTGGTACATCATCCGATCTGCCGCGTCGACTTTTGAAATAATGCAGTTTGGAACGAATGGAGATATTCCGGCGATCGTCCCGTAAAAACAATACGTCTCAGCACCTTGAGAGTATTCAAGCTAACTTCCGGTGAAGGTCCAAAGGTGATCTGTTGGAAAGTTTTGGGTCTTCGCTGGAAACAAATGCCCTGGTTGCACCTCCTCGCAGCCAGGGCATTTTTTATCGGTCCGTGATTAAAGCAACTACAGAGTTTTATTGGCGGGTCGCTCGCGCGGTAATTCCGGAAATTCGCTAAAGTGAATCGGCCAAAAAAATTAGGGCCGCGGTTTCCGCAGCCCTAAACTATTGTTTGGAACCTAAATTTCAGGCAATGTTGCTCGCCTTTTGTCTTGGGTTTACGGATGATGTTGGTAAGCTTAGTTCATAGGTGCCAGGCTTTTAAGATCGCCTCTACCAGCGGCGGAACAGGTTAAAGCCTATGATCAGATGGCGTGGCGATAGAACTAGATTGCTCGAATTATAGCGGCTCGTCGTAGTCGTCTGTGTGTTGGAAAGCGTCAGTGTGAATGAGTGTTTGCCGACTGAGTATTGTAGGCCGATTCCCATTTCAGGCTGTGAGATATTTTTGAATCCGGTGACGTTAAAATCACTGTCGAAAAGCGGGTCTGTCCGCCCCAGCTTAAAGCCGGTGCGCGGTGTGAACTCGAATATTCCCATCACGCTTGGTGTGATACGGACCGAGGCTCCCATACCGAATGAGGCACCATGAGTCGGCAGCTTAAAGGTGGACGCGACGGTCGCCGGCGGAAAATAATCGTCAGGTCGCGGATTGAAACGGTGCTGTCCGTTCGAATTAAGGTGAATTGCAGGTGAGAAAAAGAGAAATACACGTTTTCCGAATCGTCTGGAAAACATTGCTTGTAGATTGTAGGTATATTCCTCGGTGAAATTATCGTTGCCTTCGACGCTTGCGTAAGCCGAGATCGCGAGCGGTGACTTCTTGTCTTGATCCGTGAGATGGTAACCAAACCCGAGCTCGATTGTCCGGCACAGACCTTTTTGGCAGATCGGCGAACGATAGGCGTTTACATACAATTTATCCGTGATGCCATAGCTTATTCCGAAAGATGAAGACGAAAAGCTGTCGAAACCCAGCAGCCCGGGAAGACTTTCCTTAAACGGCTGTAAAGGCTGTGAAAAACGGTGCGTAAATGACATGTTCCACGTGCCCTTGGGAACTTTTCTGGGCGTCGGAACATTGACCAGACGGTAATCAAAAGGTTCGTCGCCCGGTTCGTAGGCATAATAGTCTTCTATGTCCTGCACAACCGGATTCGCCGTTGAATTCGGTGGAGGGACCGGGGCTCCGGTTGCGTCTGCGGTAGAGGCTATACGTTCGACCTGTTTAGTCACCGAATTAACCCGAAATCGCTCACCGTTCGATTCGACTAACATTATCGTCGGGTCTTTCTCGTCGAATGTGATCTTGACAGCATCTGTTTTCTTCTCAATCGCAACGGTTTCGAGCGGTACCGGAATCATTGCCGATGCGGTTGTCTGGGCATTAATCTCCGCATAGCAAACCAATTGAAACAGCAGTAAAATCGCAAGATGAAGTTGTATTGAATTTGTTCGTAACCGCAATTGTTTATACATAAATAAATCTCCGAAAATTTTCCAACTATAAATCGTTGGGATCTCCTGACGTCCATACAGCTGTTGCATAATCGGCACTCGTTGAATAACGTCAACGAGTGCCTTGCATGACAAGAACGAATTTTCCCATCTAGTAAACAAAAGCGTTTGGAGCCGGCAGATCTCCCGATTGTCCGTACAGCTGCTGGATCATGCCGGATGTCGATCCAAAGATGTACCACGTGCCGTTTGACGGTCTGAAAACCGCCGCGTCGGCCTTGCCATCGCCGTCGTAATCCGCCGCGACGGGTCTATCACCCGCGGCTCCCCACGTTCGAACGGTGATTAAACTATTCAAGCTGTTGACAATGAACCACTCGCCGGTCGATGGGCGAAATACCGCAACGTCGGTTTTGTTGTCGCCGTCGTAATCCGCCGGGACGGGCACGTCATTCGCAGCTCCCCAGGTTTGAGCCGTAAATCCGGCGGTTGTCTTGTAGAAATACCAGCCATTATTCGATGGACGGAATAACGCGAGATCGGCTTTGCCGTCACCGTCGAAATCGCCCACTTGTGGCTTGTCCTCGGCAGTGCCGAACTGGAATACCGAGAATGTGTCGGCATATGTACCGGATGAGTTGCTAAGCCGCTTGTACCACGTGCCGTTCGACGGACGATAAAGGACCAGATCGGCCTTGCCGTCGCCGTCGTGATCAGCAGGAACGGGCATGTCGCCGGCTGCTCCCCATTGAATGCTTGTAAAGGTATGGTCCATTAAATTAAACCAGAACCACGTTCCTGTCGACGGGCGAAATACGGCAATTTCAGTTCGCCCATCTCCGTCAAAGTCCGCCGGTGCAAGCATATCGCCCGCAACACCAAACTCTGCCCACATATAACCGGCAGTTCCGCGAAGGATATACCAAATGTTGCTTGACGGCCGAAAGATTGAAAGGTCCGCCCGTCCGTCGGCATCGAAGTCGAAACGGGTTCGGCCCGAAGGTGTTGGTGTAGGCGT
>DLHV01000148.1 GCA_002483395.1 Chloracidobacterium sp. UBA7659
CGACGGGTGCGATATTCCAATACGCCATTTCGGATTACCGCTCGCCGAAGAACATACTCATCGAGGGCCGGGGTGTGATCCCGGACATCGAAGCAAAACAAACCCGAAAGTCTCTTCTAGCAGGACAGGATGCCCAGCTTGACGCAGCTGTGAAATTTATTCTGAAATGAAAGACGAATTAGCTGCAGATTAACGCGGAACAATGCCGATATGAAATAAGATCTATGATCTTCTTATCCGCATCCATCGGCGGCTAAGGCTTGGTTAATACTGAAACTTGAAACAAAACAAATGAAAATCAAATCAACACTTTTACTCGCAATTATCCTAATGATTTCAGCCACCGCCTTTGCCCAAAAGGTCGATTCCGTCAAACCCGAGCCGGTAAAACCCGCTCCGGCCAAACTGCCGACCGTACAAGAGATTCTTGCAAAATACGTGAAAGCCATTGGTGGCCGCGAAGCAAACGAGAAGATCAAATCGCGCATGGCGTCCGGTACTGTTGAGCTTGCGCCTATGGGCATTAAAGGAACCTTCGAAGCCTACACTGCCGCAGAAGCCAAGTCATATACGAAAATGAATCTCGCCGGAATAGGCGACATGCTCGAGGGCCTTGACGGTAAATCGGCCTGGGCGATCAACCCGATTCAGGGAAGCCGTGACAAAACAGGTGCCGAACTCGCGCAGGCCAAGCTTATCGGCAACTTCTACCGCGAGATAAACCTCGACAAGCTCTTTACTAAAATCGAGCTGAAGGGCGTTGAGAGGGTCGGTGAAAAAGGCGCCTATGTCTTGGTCGCAATCGCCGAAGGCGTCCCCGCGGAAAAATGGTATTTCGATATCGTTAGTGGCCTTCTGCTCCGCTCTGACGTAACCGTTGTTGCCCCGGAGGGCAATCAGCCGGCAAAGATTTTCTATGATGAAATGCGGACGGTCGATGGCGTTACGCTTCCGGTAAAGATTCGTACACAGCTTCCGCAATTCGAGATCTCAATGGTCGCTACCGAGGTAAAACATGGCATAACGATCGAAGAAACCAGATTCGCAAAACCGAAGCTGTAGACCGGTTCACCGTCGGTCTCTTGAGTCCAAGCTGCGGCGTGCCCGGAATGCGGGATCAAGCTGGATGGCCCGCCCGAAGTGTTTTTCGGCNNTTTTGCAGCCGGAGCCCGATCATCCATTGAAAATACGGATCCTGAGGTGTGTTGCGGTCGGCCTGTTTTTCCCAGGCGGCGGATACTTCGGCCTGCCCCTTCAACGCCGCCGCTCCGGCGAGCATCTGGCTGCCGATAACAAGGCCGGGATTGGCTTTTACGGCCTCGGCCCATCCTGCGATGGCTTCATCTTTGCGGCCGAGCTGCCAGAGCGATTCGCCTTTTTCCTCACGAGCAAGAACTAAGTCTGGACGCTCGGCCAAAGCCAGATCGAAACTCGTCAACGCTTCGTCGTAACGTCCCAAACGGTTCAAAATCGCGCCACGGTAATAGAGGCTCAGGGCTTTGGCCTGCCCGTGTTGGTGGTCTGCGGCTCTGCCGAGCATATCGACGGCTTGCTCCGTGTTACCGGAAAGATATTCAAACCACGCGAGCTTCGGCAGCGCTTCGCTGTTTGTGAATAAACCAAAATCCACGGCGGCGTGAAAGTGTTTTTTCCCAAGGGCGATGTTCGCGCGATCGCTCGGGCTGAGCCATTGATCGAGTTTTATCTGCGCTAAGGCGAGCTCATCGGGGATCTGGAGACTCTCGAATGCAATTGCTCCGCCGCGTTCGTGATAGTGCACCCAACCGCTATGTGCATTCAAGCCGATCCACAGCACCGCGAAACTCAAAAATGTCCATCCCGCTTTTTGGATTCGGCCGGACGACTTTAAATTAAAACGGTAGAAAGACAAGTCCTTGGCTCGGAGCAATCTTAGCGTTCTGAGAGCAAGAAACGTCGTGACCGAGACAATTCCAAGTGCCATCAACATTGGTACGAGTTGATAAACGTCCCAGACAGCCAGAAAACTCACAAAAAATATGACCGCCGCCAGGGCTTCTTCCGGCCAGGTCAGAGAATAGTTTTTCGCGACCGAAGATGCACCCGCGCTACCGCTTGGGTTTCTGTCAATGGCGACCGCTGGCTTCCCAAAACCGAAATATAGAGCGTCATTTGGACAGACGCTGACGCAATCCATGCATTTCATACAGCCCGGATCGACGACCATACCGAATTGTTTGACCTCCGCGTGGACGAGGACGTTAGAGGTGCACGTGGCAGTACAATGCCCGCACTGATTGCAGGCGTCTGTGACACGGATCTTTCCCGGAGCAACCTTGTCGGCGAGGCTGAAAAAGCCACCGTAAGGACAGGCGTAGGTGCAGAAACCCTTCGACCCCAAAAAATAGACGGTCATAAACCCGCAGATAAAGAGAAATGGAATTGCGACCCAGACGGGCGGGAAGGTAGCCCAAAATTCGGTGGTAATGAGGTGGTTCGTAAATTGAGGAATAAGCGGTTCGTTCGCTGCCATTGCGAAGAATCGATTCACGCTTGGCCAGACGAACATATACAGCGCGGCGATGAGCGGCACAAAGACCAACAGCCGCGACCGAAAGGGCTTCGGTGTGAGGCCGAATTTCTTTAGCAGCCAGGCGCAGAAATCCTGAAGAGCAACAATGTGACAGCCCCAGCCACAGACAAAACGCCCGAAGATCAGCGTCGCCAGGATCGCCAGCGTGAAAAAAATAAAACCCGCGTTGATCGCACCCTGCTGGAGCGTATACATGGTCTCGGATGGCTCGATCGGCGAAATCGTGCTGCCCATGACCCACCACTGAATGATGTGCGCGGTCATTAGCAAGGTCAGGGCAGTGAGGGCCGCGGCTCGCCAACGGCTGNNGGTCTGAGTCGGGGAATTCTTTAAAACAGGGAGTTTAACGGACCGCCCAGTCTTTGTCTGCTGGCTTACACAACCACCTTTCATAAACTGTTATTATTTCTGCACCAGAACACAGGCTTTGAAGGGAATACTATACCCGACTTGATTAAAGCACCTAAAACAGTGTAAAAGGAAGGCTACCTTTTTACCTAGACGATACAACTTAGAGGTCATTATTGTGCAAAGCTCCCGTAGCTGGAATACGAAACTATGTTGAAAATAATTCTCATCGCCTTGCTCCCGTTGTTTACGCTCCTTAGCGACGGTTCGGATCATTCATTAACCGGGCTCGACAAAAAGGGACGGGACGGCAATACCGGGACTCTTGAAAAAATGATCGTGGCGAGTGGCAGCGTCGCGATGGATGTCAATTTGAACCGGCTCAATGGGACCGGTCGCCGCGTGAAAGGCTCGGAGCCGAGCGTATTGCGCTTTGACGTAGAGCGCGATTCCTTTTTTACGGTTTTGGTTTTTAACGACGAGTTGCGCGGGCCGCTACCCAGCTCGATGGCGCTCATTCCCCAGAATTCTGCGGCTCTCCCGACAAAATTGAATGCCTCGTATCAACAGCTCGTGGTCGAGAACACGACTTGGGGTGAATCATTTGAGCTGATTGTGCGCGACGGGAAAACGGGTTTCGTCTTCTTCAATATTGAAGGAGCTGAATACGGCTACGAGGCAACCGAGCGTATGCTCAGCATCCGGACGGGAAGGCTGCTCCTCTCAAAAGAGTTTGCCGCCGAGCTTGGGCGTCCGTCTGATGCCGGGTCTGTTATTGGAAAGATCTCCATTACCGCCACCATGCGCCCGATCGAAATAACTCAGTATGTTGACGGCGAAGCCGCATCGGCAGTCCTGCCGGCCCAAAGTAATCCGGAAGCTGGGACTGTTCCCGGGCCTGATGTTATTGTCGGGGACCTGTCAGGGCTGGCTCAATTCGGCAGCAGCAGCGGAACACAGGTGGGCCTGGCCGTGGCGACCGACTCCTGCAACCTCGGCATCGAACCGCTCAACTGGTTTGCATTGCCCGCCAATGACCACTCGGTCATTCCGCAAAATCTTTATCGCATGAGCGGGGGGGCCGGCAACGATGAACGCTTTGAACAAATAGGTCAGTCCAACGTCAAACACGCGTTTACGGCACTGCAACAGGACCTCTGTGGTCTTGGATGTAATACATTTCCCAATGGAACCCGACTTGGTTCCGGATGTTCAGATCCTTATTCGGCCAGCCTTAATGCGGGACCTAACCTAGGTTCGCGAGCCTGGATCAATCCTTTTAACGGGGCTTACCCGCGCGGCGATTCCGCCACGCCGCCGAATAATCACAGTGGTCATACGCATCTAGGCCCGTCACACAGGATTCTTACCGAAATCAGTGACCTGAGCACAACTCTTAATGCGGGCGCGACGTATTACGCCGAGTCACAATACGTCACACCGCACGAGTATGTCTGGTGCCAGGCGAATCCCGGACAGTGCAACATGTACAACAACGTCTCTTACCGGCGGTACAGTGTCACGGGCACCGCAAGCCCCTTCAGCTTCTCGGCGGCGGCCGCGACGGTGCGAACCCAACCGGCTATTAACGCCTGGACCGGAGCAACACGTGTCGAGATCCAACCGGATCCCGGAAACGACGGTATCGGTGTGGTCGGTTACAAGGTGACGAATCCGTCACCCGGTGTATGGCATTACGAATACGCGATCTATAATGAGAATCTTGATCGAGCCATTCAGTCCTTCGCCGTGCCTCTGGGGGCCGGAGTTACGTTGAGCAACATCGGATTCCACTCACCGCCTCAACATCCGGGGTGGACCGCCGATGGAACGGTTGGAAACACGGGATTTAGCAACGCTCCCTGGACTCAGACCCAGACAGCCAGTACCATGACCTGGAGTTCTGAAACGTTTGCCCAGAATCAGAACGCGAATGCGATTCGTTGGGGTACTTTATATAACTTCCGTTTTGATTCCAATACCGCACCGGGAAACGTGCAGGCGACTATTGGTTTCTTTAAGAACGGCGCTCCAATTACCGTCGGAATCCAGGGACCAGGTGGTACGGGCCCAACGCCGACTCCTACGCCGACGCCGACGCCGAATCCAACACCGACGCCGACTCCTACACCTACACCGGTGCCCCCGATCTGTACGCCGACGTTGACGATAACGGAAACACGTCCGGGCGGTATTGGCCAGTTTGATGCGATCACGGCAGGCCCGGGATCGGTCACCGCCGATGTGATCAATTCGGGCAGTGGTTTGCAGGGTTTCTCCGTCGTCAGTGCGACGAATGCGGTGATAAATATTCCCGCATTTACACCGGGCACCTTTAGTCCGGTTGCTGCGACGTTCACCGTTCCGAACACCTCGCAGCCGGTCGATTTCACTTTGAGAGCTACAACGCGGTTTTCGGGTGTATTGATCCGGGCAGAGTGCACGGGCGGCCCGACACAGGCACCGGCCCGCATCATCATCGATAAGGTGACCAATCCAAGCGGAAACCCGACCAGCTTCGAATATGACCCCACCTGGGGGCCCAACTTCTTCCTCGCCGATGCAACCACGCCCAACGACAGCGGGCCGCTGACGCCGGGCGGGCAATACCAGCTGGTGGAGCTCGTCCCGGCGGGCTGGACGCTGACGGCTATGAACTGCACGATCGCGGACAGTCTCCCGTTGGGCGACAGTGCATTCAGCCCCACGGCGGTGCCCGTGACCGGACCGGGGATGGGAGCCATTTCGATCCTGCCGGGGCCGGGGGACACGGTGAGTTGTGTCTTCACGAACACGCAAGCGCCAGGGCCGACGCCAACTCCGACAGCTACACCGACGCCAACGCCAACGCCGAATCCGACTCCAACGCCGACACCCACACCAACACCGGTGCCGGGAGTCTGCACACCGACGCTGACGATCACGGAGACACGGCCCGGCGGTTTGAGCCAGTTTGAAGCGATCACGCCGGGAGCGGGATCGGTGACGGTCGATCCGGTCAATTTCGGAAACGGATTGCAGGCCTTTACGGTGGTCAGTGCGACGAATGCGACGGTCAACATACCGACATTCCCGCTTGGCACGTTCAACCCGGTGACGGCGACCTTTACGGTGCCGAACACGAGCCAGCCGGTCGACTTCACGTTGAGGGCGACGACGAGGTTCAGCGGGGTGCTGATACAAGCACAGTGCGGAGCGGCGGCTGCATCCGGGTTCAGCCTGAGAGCACCGGACATGTCGTTCTGGCTTCCGAACAATGCGACCGCTGGAGTTGAAAGCCTCCTCAGCTTCGTCTCATTGCCGACAGCGGACGTGAAACAAGAAGAGATCGCCCAAAACCAGTAACCCAAACACTGGAATTGGCATAAATCAAAAGGTCGAAGTCGCGATTGTGGCTTCGGCCTTTTTCTTTGTTCAGTGGGTCTAACGGTTCAACATATCGAACGCCTGAAGGCGGCTCCCATCCGCAGAGTAGAGCAAATTCAAGGTTTCATCGGTCACGAATCGATAATCAGGATCCGAATTCAGGACATATCTTCCATCGCGGCCGTTTTGGACGTTCACTCCAACCAAGCCTTTTCGGTCAAATGGCCTTGGCAGGTCGGTATAAAAATACATGTGATTTCCGCGAAGCTCAGCAAGACGCTTGCGGCGAAGCAGATAATCGGAAAGGCGTTCAACCTGCCGGACAGGATCGAGCCGGTCCAGGACGCTTTCCTGCACTTCGACCCGCGACGGCGTCGCCCGGTCCATGACGCCGCCAATCATGCGTCCGCGAATGTTTGCAGGCGTGATAACCTGAAGCCCGCCGATGCGGTTCAAAACGTTCGGCGTGCGTGCAAACGAACCGTACGCGTAGATCCTGCCCGACACATAATTTCGCGCAGAATTGCTTGCAAGCGTTGACAGATCGAACGATCCGAATCGCGTTCTGAGGCCTGACCAGCGGAAAGAATTGATCGTTCCGGCCGGATTAAAACCCGTCCGGGCAAATCCGATAGCCGAGGTTGCGAGGCCGCCGTATCGAAAATAGAGAGCGGTTGCGCGGAGGGCAATGCCGGCGACAATTCGGAAAACTCCGCGATCGGGGGCTTTGTGTTTTACACGCCACATCTCGTGTTTATCGCGAAAAGCGGCAATCGTGTCCCTTCCGCCAACCACGGTTTCGCCGCGCTCATTTACGAGCACAAACTGGACTTTTTCGATCTTGTGTTCATAATTCGCACGCCGCTTACCGGATCTGGCGTCGATCGATATCAGATCGTCGCGGTCTGCGATCACGATCGTGTTAGCGTCCTTAAATAGGAAATTTGTCAGCCCTTTATCTGCTCCCTTATATCTCCAAAGCGTCTTGCCGTTCTTCGTGTCGATTGCGGAGACGCCGAACGGGCCTTTTGATGCTATTTCGCCGTCCTTTAGTCGAGTGAATTGGCCGCCTGTGCGGACAAAAAGCGTAGTTCCGACGAGCGCCATTTCGGCGGCGTTTCCGAGATCGTCCGCCTTCCATTCGACATTACCGGTTCGGCGGTTTACTGCACGAATGCGTCCTCGGCCCGAGATATAAATTTTTGATTCGTCAAAAACCGGATCGGCTTCGGTCAATGCAAGCCCGTCTTCATTGATCTTGAATTTCTCTCGTTCTTTTTCCTTTCCGGTGCGGGCGTCATAGCTGGTCGCTCCTTCGTAGAAAAGAAACAAGCGGCCGTCAAGCAGCAGCGGGGCCCGATAATTGTCCAGCGTGTAAGCGATCTCGCCGAGATTTTCACCAAATCGCGACGGCATCATCTCAATACCGCTATCAAGCTCGCGTTTCCAAAGCTCTTCGCCGGTCGAGAGCCGCAGCACATGAACGATAGGTTTTTTCTTGAGCTCCTGCCCGGCATTTCCACGCGGATCTTTTACCAAAACGACCGCAAGGAGATCATTCGCGGGATCGACCGCAAGCTGCAAGACGTCACCTTTGACCTTTTCGCTTCGCCAGATGCGGTCGCCTGAAACAATATCGATCGCCTCAAGCACCGATTTGCTTCCGATATCACGTGTAAAAAGGATCAGATCCGTATCGGGAATGGGCGTGACAGCGGTTTCATTGATCTTTCCGGTTTCGCGCCGCCATAGCCGCTCGCCGGTTTGCCCGTCGATGGCGTACAAACTGCGTTCGGTTCCAGCGAGAACGATGCCGAAATCGGTAGTTTGGTAAAAGCGAATCGCCGAATCCAGATTAGATTGCCAAGTTGGCTGGGCGTGAGAAACCGCGGTAAAAAGAAACAAAAGAAGCAAAAGTAAAAAAGCTGCTCTTTCCATACTGCAATTCTAACGCAATTGCCGGAAACCAAACAGCAGAATGTTTCGCAGATACAACCGGGGGGTCGTACTGATTTCTAATTCCATTAGAAGAGGGGAACGGTTTCAACCGCTCCCCTTTTTCGTAGTTGAAGACACGAAACGTCCGAATTCACGCCTCTAACTCTTACTGAATCCTATACGCCTTATTCTTCCAAACCACAACGACTATCCCTTTTAAGCTTTCAGCGATCGCTTTCAGACCGGTATCGAGCTTTTGGTAGTCACTTGTTCCGCGGCGAATATTATTGGTTGACTGGCCGCTATACGCCGAATCGTACCAGACGTTCTTGAGTTCAAAGGTCTTGCCGCTGACCCGCTTCCTATCATATGTCACAGACGATTCCGACTGGACGGACTTCGTTGCGGCGGATTCCGGTTTCGCGGACATCTTTGCGGCGGGTTCAGTATTACGCAAACCTGTGTCATTGCGTTCGTTTCTGCCCGGCCCCTTCTTTAACGGGCCACCGATCGACGGTGCGGGCTGACTTCTGAACTTAAGTTCGTCCTTCTCTTTTGAAACTTCCTGCTCCCGAAGCCTTCGCTGTTCTTCTGTTTTTGACAGATCATTTTTATCCATCATTGTAACTGGCCGGTCTGCGGGCTTCGGAGGCGGAACAGGTGCCGCGCCGCCTGTTGTTATTCCATCTACAGCAAACCCGGAAGGTGCAGTTTTCTTTGCATCTGCATCCATTGACGGAGCTTCGACCGCAACAGCTGAATTTCTTGGGGCTGCGGTATTTGCCGCGGAATTGGCGACATTCGCCATCGTATTCGCGGCCGAACTCGTTGAATTCGCGACAGATGCATTGGTGTTGGAATACGTGTCGGCGTAGCCCAGGTTCGGACCTCTCGCCACGGGTTCTTCCGTCTTAGCAATTTGAGACACTTCCGAACTCGCCTGTCGGTCAGTGTTATTAATAACGGAGAACGCGAGAAAGCCGCCGAATAAAAGCACGAGGCCGCCCATTGCATAGGCGAGATTCGGGAATAAAAAGAGCTTGCGATACCACGGGACGGTCGCTTCCACTATTCCGGGCGCGGAAATGGCCGAAGCCGTTACGGTCCCAGCTTCGGAGTTCAACAAAATGAGGTCGGAAAGCGTGCTTCTGCACCTCTCGCAGTCCGCGAAATGGGCAATGTACTTCTGCTTCGTGGAATCCGGAAGGGCATTCTCTGCAAACGCGGAGATCTCATCCGCGTCAAGGTGCAGCTTTGTCGTATCGCCGACAAGCACGCCCCGGCCGCCGTCACGGGCCTTTCGCAAAAGAGCATCTATTTCGTTGTCGAATTCCAATTCCATTCCAGTTTCTATATAGCCGCAAAGGCCGCAAAAGTTCAGTTACAAATCAATTATAGCAGTCAAAGAAAGCATTGCTGGCAATGCAGGTCTTTTTCCCTTAATCGATTTTCAAATATCAACCGCATGTTCGCGATCTTTGCGGCCACGGTTTTCGTAACCTATTTACAGAACGGCTCACGCAAAAAAATCTTGCACGACCGCCAACGCGATGACAACCGCGAACAGCTTTTCAAGGCTCATCCCGAGCTTTGAAGCGGTGTCCGAGAGATAGAGTTTTACTTCGCCGTCGGTCCAGCCGTGCTGGTCACGAAGCGATTTCTCGACCGACTTTCTGATCTCGGTCTGCACGCGGACGAGCTTTCGGCTCGCCGTCGCCTCGTGATAGCCGAACGTGTTCGCAATGTCCTTGAGCTTTAGATCATCGAAATAATAAAGCTTCATTATAAGCCGGTCTTCGGCTTCGAGCGATTTGATCGCATCGTGAACAGCGGCCGAAACGTCGGCGGCCGTCTGCTTTTCGGTCAAAATCTCTTCGGGATTATGGGCATGCGAGACAACGTGATTATTCGTGCTTTCGGACGCTTCGTTCGCAAGATTTTCGAATTCCCGGTTTTCTTCGATCTGGACAAATTTCGATTGCTTTCTGAACTGATCGACCGCAAGCTGCGAAACCACAGCCCGCAGCCATCCGGCCAGCGAGCCGCGGCCTGAGTAATACGCAAGCTTGCTCTTTTTGTTGCCGTCGGCATCCTGCCGCAGGCCGTAAAGTTCTGCCCAAATTGAACTTGCGAGATCGTCGGTGTCCTCGGTGTTCGAGGCAAACTTTCGCGCCGCAGACTTCACAGTCAAATCAAAATTTGCCACCAGATCTTCCCAGGCCTTCTCATCGCCTCTTTCGCAGGCAATAACGAGACAAAGGTCGTCGGCCCGTATCTCGTCGATAAATGCTTTGATATCAGCAAGTTCCGGCCGTGAGTTATCGCGAAGCAGGTATTTGCCCAAACAGAGATTGACCCGCAAAGCCACGTCCGAGCTGATAAGCCCGCGCGCGTCACCAGCCCGCGAAAGCAAGCGATCGATGGCGTCCGCCACCGTGCGTTGAAGATTTTCAGCTATCGGATGCATCGGCAAACCGCAAGAATTCTAGCACCAATTGGATGTAACCCGGAACATATGAGTTCGTTCGGTGTCTAATAAATGACGAAAGCATTGTAGATTCTAGAATTGTGGTGCCACATGCGTATTAGATTATTGATATTTCTTACCTATTTGTTAGTTGTGTGCACCAGCGCCGCGGCTCAAACTACGCGAAAAGGCATAAAACTCGGGATAATTAATGGTAGAGCCAGCTATCTGCCCAAACCCCATTATTCCGACGAGTTAAAGAACCTTTGCGCCCACGGCAAGGTTGAGATCAAGCTTTTAATCGATGAGAAGGGCGAGGTTTACGGAGCCAAGGCAATTTCTGGAGATGAACTATTGTTCGAATCCGCTCTTGAAGCGGCAACGAAGGCAAAGTTTCGCGTATATGATGACATACCGCCGATCAAAACGAGAGGAATATTAGTCTACAATTATCCGTCGGAGACTAAATGCGTCGATGTCGGGGTGGTCAACAAAAAAGCGATTAATCTGCCAAAGCCAATAATTAACGGAAACGCAATAATCGAAAGGCCGACGGAAATACCAGTGCGAATCGTGATCGACCTGAGCGGAACCGTCGTGGCAGTAAGAGCTCTCAAGGGACATCCACTGATTAGAAGGGATTTGGAGAATGCCGCCCGAAAAGCAAGGTTCTCGCCGACCCTTATCGATTCCAAGCCGTTCAGAATAAAAGCGACAATTGTGTATAAGATCAAGACCGATCGAACTGTCGAACTTTGAGTGCACTCGTGTAACAGAAAAAACATTGCTCCTGTGTTTCGTGTGTGATACATTGTCTCGTGATGAATGTCGATCTTTGACAACCTGATTACCGACCACAGGCACCTTTTGTCCTGAAATAGGTTGACTCAAAAAAAACCGTGGGACAGTGGGACAGTGTGTCACGGTTGGCGGTAAGTGATTTAATGTCAGGAAGTTACGCATCACGGTGACAGTCCCAAAAGTGTCCCGAGCAGGGACAGTCGTCACAACTCTCCCTGGGGACGCTATCTGCTTTTATTTCAAATGCTTATGCAGGTAAGAGATGATCTTGTAGCCATCCAGATAGACCCACGGTTTTTCACCTAAGGTATCCCTGTCCGCATGGAATTGCGGTTTAAATTCAAGCATCCCGCCGGCGCGGATATTTAAGTTTCTATGGAGAGTTCCGTTGAGAATGATACAATAGACCCATTATGGAAGTGACGGTTTCGATACCAGATAAGTTTGTGCCTCCATCAGAGGCGAGCGGAGATGTCTCGCGTCAGATGCTTGAGGCGTTTGCTATCGAAAACTATCGCCAGGAAAAAATGAGTTTAGGTCGAGTCGCGGAACTTTTGGAGCTGTCTATCGATGAGACCCACGCATTTCTAAAGGAACACAAGGTTCCGCTCAATTACGATACGGAAGATCTTGCGCGTGACCGCCGCACGATAGAGATGTTTCTCAAGAAATGATAGTCGTGTCGGAATACAACACCGATCCACTATTTGATTCTCATGGGAAAAGAATCGATCCTGCCTCTGCTTTTCAGCGAAGTCATCATTCCCGACGTTGTCCTATCCGAAATGACCCATCCGAACGCACCCGCTGTCGTACGTGAGTGGGTAAGTTCCAAACCAGACTGGGCATTAACCCGGTCCGGTTCGAAAAATTTATTACAGCAGATCACCGGCTTGGGGAAGGGGGAGACATCGGCAATCGCGATAGCTATTGAGGCTCGTGCGGACGCCGTCTTAATGGACGACCGGCGGGCGATCCGTGAAGCGGACAAGAATGGATTGAATATACTTACGACTTTTGCCCTGCTTGAATTGGCGGCAATCAAAGGCCTCATCGATTTTGCAGAGGCCATCGATGCATTATCGACAACCAGCTTTCATTTTCCACCCGACAATATAGTCCAAGAGTATTTGCGGCGGAACACATAAGACCGTTCATTTCAAATGCTTATGCAGATACGAGATGATCTTATAGCCATCCAGATAGACCCACGGTTTTTCGCCTAAAGTGTAATGGCCGCATGGGATAGCGGCTTTGCTGTGTTTGATCTTGCGGCGGCGGAGCTCGCGCATTACGTCGCGGGAGAGATCGACGGGAAAGCTGAGGTCGTAGAGCGTGTAAATGTAGCGCTGCGGACGTTCGGGCAGCGTTGCGAGCTTGTCCATGTACGCAAGCGGCGAGATCGGGAGCCAGTATTCGCGAAGCTCTTCGAGTTCAAGATTGTCGCCAATGCCCAGCTTTACGTGATAGGTCGAAAGGCCGCGCCAAACGACGTCCGCCGGGTAGCCGGAAACGTGATTGAAAACGGCGGCGTCGATCGTCATATCGTGAACAAACGCAAAAAAACCAACGCATGAGCCGATACTTGTGCCCACAATGCCGACCTTTTCATAGCCTTGCTGCTTTAACCACGCAACCGACGAACGGGCGTCGACGACCGATTGGCGAAGGGATTGCAGGGTCCGGCCGACACTCGGAGCGACCAGGTAATCGGCCCGCTCAAGCTCGGGCGGCATCCGTTCTTCATGGTAGGGAAGCGTCATTCGAAGAGCGGACAATCCGACCTTGTTGAAGAATTTGCAGAGGTCAAAGTATGTTCCTGCTTTTGCATTCCAATGCGGCAGGACGAGAACTGCGGATTTCTTATTCGTTTCGTGTGGAAAATATGTGGCGTAGGCGGTATTGTTTTCCGGCGAAGGAGTTTCGATCGCGCTTGTCCAGGTCAATGTCGGGAGTTCCCGCGAGAGAGAACCACCCCGTCCGCC
>DLHV01000096.1:0-7987 GCA_002483395.1 Chloracidobacterium sp. UBA7659
GTCCTCGATGGTGACGATGTGGCAATTTCGGGTCTGGTTGATCGAATCGACGATAGCGGACAGCGTGGTCGATTTGCCCGAACCGGTCGTGCCGGTGACGAGGACGAGGCCGCGGTTTTCTTCAGAAATGGTTTGCAGGATCGGCGGCAAGCCGAGCTCCGAGAATGTTTTGATGGTGTCCGAAATTACACGGGCGACGATGCCGATCGAGTTACGCTGCTGGAAAATATTGACGCGAAAACGCCCAAGGCCGGAGACGCCGTAGCCGATATCGACCTCGTAAACCTCTTTAAAATGCTGCTTTTGCCGATTGGACATCATCGAAAACGCCATCTCAAGCGTTTCGTCCTGGTTCATCTTCGCGACACCCGCCATCGGCCTCAACTCGCCGTTAACGCGGATGACCGGCGTCGAACCGGCACGCAAATGCAGGTCGGACGAGCCAAAGCTCATTGCCATGCGCAATAGATCGTCAATTCTGCTAAGCATAAGGGATGATTTAGAGTTCGGGTGCGTTCCTTTTTTTCCGTCTTGTTCCTCTTGTTCCGTGGTTCGCTCCTGCTCCCGATTTCGGGGGTTAAAAAAATCCTGACCACGGAAAAAGACGAACAAGAATGAACAGGAACGATGTGGATTAGCTCCCCTCGCGGATGTGGTGGTTCTTTCTTGTCAGTACCGCGAGCGGTAGCGACCGGGGTTCGTTTCTTTAACGGCTTACTGATAAAAGATTGGATGACCCACAAAAAGTGATAAACCGTCAAAACAAGTTTAACGGTTAGCAGGCCGCACCGTCAATCCTTTTTTTTGGCAACAACCGTCCCGACCGATTCTGATCAAAACCGTGNNATTTGCTGGTATTACGGTGTGAAAAATGATAGGAATATTTAACTGCATTTTTTCATCGTCGAATAATCTTGATCAATCATCTAAAATAAATAGTCCATGGTATTAAGTCAGAACCCCGGAGGCCGCAATTTGAAAACCCTTAGATCCTTACTCGTAATTTTTTCTTTTATGGTCGTCGTCGCCGCGTCGGCTTGGTGGTACATTTCGGCCGAAAAGCCAAACGGCAAGCCGTTTGACGAGTCGGAGCCGGATATGCCGTCGCCGTCGAGCGTGAAGATCAACAAAGAAGAATACATGCGGCTTCGTGCCGACCAATTGGCAATGTGGCGCGGCGTGGACACGGCAAAGCAGGGTTCGCGGACGAAGGCGATACGCGAAATGGAGCGGAGCGAAAGGGAGCTTGCAGCAAAACACGAGGAGATGAACCAGCGGCCGTCCGGCGTCGCGAGGTGGCACGCACTTGGGCCGGCGCCGATCCCGGTCAACGCGGCTACATCTTACAGCGGGCGTATATCCGCGATCGCCGTACACCCGACAAATCCGGATATTGTTTATGTCGGTGCGGCACAGGGCGGGCTATACCGCTCGCTGAACGCTGGTGCGAGCTGGACGCCGCTGCTTGACGACGCCCTTACGCTGTCGATCGGCTCAATCGCCATCTCGCCTTCTAACCCGTCAACTATATTTGTCGGCACCGGCGAAACGGCTTTTTCGGCAGACAGCTTTTTCGGGGTCGGCATTTACCGGATAACAAATGCCGATACGACGCCGGTCGTTTCCGGGCCTTTGAACAAGAATGCGCTCGGCGCCGATGTCTTTACGGGACGCGGAATAAGCGAGATCGTCGTGCATCCGACCGATCCCAATATAATTTTTGCGACATCGGCACAGGGAATTGGCGGGATCGGCGGATCGACAGCCGGCCTGACGCTGCCCAATGCCGGCGTTTACCGTACGACGAACGCTCTGGCCGCAAATCCGGTGTTTGAAAAACTTACCATTCAGGGAACGCTCGCCGCCGGGCGCAATGTCAGCGATGCGGCGATCGACCCGGCAAATCCAAATCGTTTGCTCGTAGCGGTTGTCGGCAGTGGCGGCGACGGCGGCGTCTATCTTTCGACGGACGCACTGGGCACGACGCCGACGTTCACGAGAACCCTGACGACGGGCGACGGGTCAAATCTTGGCCGCACCGAGCTTGCGGTTAACAATACGGGCGGTATTGTCACAGTTTATGCGGCGACGGGAACGACGAACGGAACGGTCTTCAAATCGGTTGACGGCGGCGCGACGTTTGCGACGGTTTCGGGCGGAGCCGGCTTCTGCAATCCGCAGTGCTTTTACGACATTGCGGTTGCGGTCAATCCTAACGACCCGAACGAGGTATTTCTCGGCGGCTCACCGACGCTTCCATTCGGCAGATCGGTGAACGGCGGGACGAGTTTTATTAACAGCTCGACAAATCTGCATGTCGATACGCAGGCTTTCGGCGTCTCGCCATCGAATCCGAGCCGTGTGTATTTCGGCAGCGACGGCGGTATATGGAGAACGGATAACGTCAATGCTACGCCTATCGCCTGGACGAGCCTGAATAATTCGTCGATAAGCGCCACCCAATTCCAGGGAATATCGCTCCATCCGATCGACCGCAATTATACTCTCGGCGGAACGCAGGACAACGGCACGCAGTTTCTTGCACCGGACGGGCTTGAATGGGTGAGGTCCGACGGCGGCGACGGCGGTTTTACAGTGATCGACCAGAATTCGCCAACGATAAACAGTGTGACCGCTTATCACACCTACTACAATCAAACGAACTCGCAAATAGGGTTTATCCGGGCGACAACGACGGTTGCAAACGGCGACCCGAACTGGACGGCCTTTCGCGGCTGCCAGGGCACGACATCGAATAACGGGATCGTCTGCGCAGACGCGGTATTGTTCTACGCTCCGATGGTCGNNACGACGCTGTATTTCGGTACAACACGGCTTTACCGCTCGACCGATACCGGCACCACGATGACGGATGTAAGCGGCGTGCTGCCCGCCCGCATCAGCGCGATAGCAATCTCGCCGCAAAATGACGACATAAGGCTTGTCGGAACGACCGCAGGTACAGTTTTTCTTTCGACAACCGCCGGTGCGACGGCGATGACGAATATTACTGGAACGACNNTGTCGGGCGTGTCGCGATCGACCCGGCAAACTCCAATATCGCTTATGTCGCGCTGAACGGCTTTGGGCTTTCAGCCGGGCAGCATGTCTGGAAAACAACGAATCTGCTGTCGGGAAGTCCAACTTGGATGGCTGCGGGAACCGGAATTCCGGATGTGCCGACCAACACCTTTGCGATAGATCCGGCAAATTCGCAGAACCTTTTTGCCGGAACGGACATTGGTGTTTTTCGGTCGCGGAACGGCGGTACGAGCTGGGAGCCGTTTAGCGAAGGTCTGCCGCGGGTCGCTGTGTTTGGGATGGAGTTTCACCGTACCGAGAGGGTTTTGCGCATTTCGACGCACGGGCGCGGCGTTTTCGAGTACGACTTTGGCGCGAGGCCGACGTTGTTCGACTATGACGCCGACGTGCGAGCGGACCTATCGGTTTTCAGGCCTTCGGATAACCGCTGGTACGTACTTCGCGGAACAGCGGGTTTTATGATCATGGAATTCGGCGAGGCGGGAGATATGATCGCACCGGCGGATTATGATGGTGATGCGAAGACGGATATCGCAGTTTTCAGGCCTTCGACGGGAATGTGGTTTATTTTCAATTCGGCAAGCCAGACTTTCCAAACCTTTGGTTGGGGGGCAAGTGGGGATATGCCCGTTCCGGCCGATCATGACGGCGACGGAAAGGCCGATCTGGTTGTTTACCGGCAATCGACTGGACAGTGGTTTACGAGATTTAGTTCGAACAACTCTTTTTCGACTGTCGGATTTGGCGTTGCCGGAGACAAGCCAGTTGTCGGCGATTTTGACGGCGACGGCCGCTCTGACATCGCCCTATTCCGTCCAGCCGATAACAATTGGTATATTCTGAAGACGGGTTTCGGGTTCTTTGTTCAGACTTGGGGCGAGGCGGGCGATATTCCGGTTCCGGCGGATTACGACGGCGACGGCAAGACCGATGTTGCTGTGTTCAGGCCATCGACGGGACAATGGTTCAGGATTCGAAGCACGGCAGGGTTCGATACGGTTGGCTGGGGGCAGGCGGGCGACAAGCCGATCCCGGCCGATTTCGACGGCGACGGCAAGGCCGATGTGGCTGTTTTCAGGCCCTCGAGCGGCATGTGGTACATCATCGGCTCGACTGCGGGCCAGCTGATCCAGTCGTTCGGTCAGAATGGTGATCTGCCGACACAGGGAGCTTTAATTTATTAGTTACGGGCGGAAACGCGACCATTAGGGAGCGTACCGAAAAAGGGTCCCACCCGCTACCGCATGTGGTAATGACAAGAAACACGCTCGTTCACACTCGCGTTTCTGCCCAAGGAGAATGCCCCGTTCCGACCACACCCCTCTAAGACAGGAGGGAGCTAAGACGAGATCACCCGTTCATCACCACCCCGTCAGCGGAAGCCGCTGCCACCCCTNNNGCTGGCCTGTAACTCCCGCGCGTCGTGAAAATTTTCCTTCCTCTATGTATGGCAGCATATTGACACAGGCTGTATACTTGCCATAATTTTCGAACATGTAGAATTGTGGGGGATCGCGGTGCTCGTGCCAGGGTTTAACGACTGTTTTGAGGACGTGAGGCGGCTCCGGTTTGGTACCGGTTAAATCCCTGACCTGCCGTTCGTGAACAACCCGTTATACCATATCGGGCNNAGGAAGGTGGGTTCGCGAGCGGGTTCCTTATAAATTCGATAAAAAAACCGGCAGATCTGGGGAGATTTAATGATGAGAGCGAAAGGGCTGAGGATCGATTCGATTTTTGCATTCATATTTATTTTCGCGGCGATTTTCGCGCCGATCATTTTGCCGCGGGCGGTAAGAGGCGAGGGCGTCGGCTCGCGAAGGGCGAAGAGCGGCCCGGTGTTTGGACAGAGGTTATATTCCACGGGATATAGCGCGAATTCGACCGTTTGGCCTAGCATCGGTCTGGACAATCCGACTATCTCGATCAACGACGTGACCCAGGCGGAAGGCAACGGCCCAAACCAGATGACGTTTCTTGTAACGCTGGACGTCACATCCGAACAAACCGTAACGGTAAATTTTGCAACCACGAACGGCACGGCCACGGCTCCCTCCGATTTCACGGAGATCCTGCTCGACGTGCTTACGTTCGATCCCGGCGAAACCGAAAAAACCATTGTTGTCGATATTAATGGAGACCTTGACATCGAATCAAACGAATCATTCTTTGTGAATCTGACCGCTCCAGTAAATGCGACGATCCTTGACGGCCAGGGAGTCGGCACGCTTACAAACGACGATGCCGGGCCCGCCGGAATGGTTCAGTTCAGCGCTTCGTCATATTCGGTCAATGAGAACGGAGGAGCGGCTACAATAACTGTTACCCGCCAGGCGGGTACCGGTGGGGCGATTACCGTGGCCTATGCCGCTTCAAACGGCACGGCGACGGCAGGGCAGGATTACACGGCGACTGCGGGTACGCTCTCCTGGGACGGCGGCGACGGGTCTGCGAAAACATTTACGATACCGATCCTCGACGACGGTTCATTCGAGGGGAGCGAAACGGTGAACATTGCGCTGAGCAATCCGACGGGCGGAGCCGCTATCGGCTCGCCAAATTCGGCGGTGCTCACGATAGTAGATAACGAGGGACCGGCGCTCCCGACTCTCTCGATAAACGATGCGACGCAGGCCGAAGGCAACAGCCCGAACCAGATGACGTTCGCCGTAACGCTGAGCGCCGCCTCGGCGCAGACGGTAACGGTAAACTATGCGACCGCGGATGGGACTGCGACTGCACCTTCCGATTACACCGCCGTTCCGTCCCAAGTGCTGACGTTCAATCCTGGCGAAACACAAAAGCCGATTGCCGTAAATATCAACGGCGACTCGACCGTGGAACCTGACGAATCGTTCGTTGTGAACCTGAGCGGAGCTACCAACGCGACGATATCCGACGCTCAGGCGACAGGAACGGTCACGAATGACGACAGTGCAGGCGGGGCCGGTTCATTGCAGTTCAGCTCGCTAACCTATTCGATAAACGAGAATTCGGCGAACGCGACCGTTACCGTTACTCGAATCGGGGGAAATTCGGGAGCCGTGACCGTTGCTTATGCGACCGCGAACGGAACCGCAACGGCTGGTCAGGACTATGCAGCCACATCAGGCACGCTGAACTGGGCCGACGGCGATGGCACCGCAAAGAATTTCACTGTACCGATCCTTGATGACGCGTCGCTTGAAAGCAACGAAACGATCAATCTTACGCTGAGCAATCCGACCGGCGGAGCCGCAATCGGTTCGCCGGGAAGCTCCGTTGTGACGATTATCGATAACGATACGACACCGTCGATCTCGATCAACGATGTCTCTCAGGCCGAAGGCAACGGCCCGAATCAAATGATCTTTGACGTGACGTTGAGCGCCGCGTCCGGGCAAACGGTAACGGTAAATTATGCGACCGAAAACGGCACGGCAGCGGCCGGACAGGATTACACGGCGGCCTCGAACTCGGTCACCTTTAATCCGGGCGAGATCTCAAAGCAGGTGGCGGTCAATATTATCGGCGATTTTACTATCGAACCCGACGAGTCATTTTTCGTCAATCTTAGCGGAGCAACGGGAGCTCCGATCTTCGACTCGCAGGGAGTCGGGACGTTGGTGAATGACGATGGCGCCGGTGTCATCCAATTCGAATCGGCAGCCTATTCTGTAAACGAAGGCTCGCCGAACGCCCTCATCACAGCCACGCGAACGGGCGGGCTCGCGGCCGGTGTTTCGGTCCAGTATTTCACGCTCGACGGATCGGCCTCATCCGGACAAGACTACACGCGTGTTTCGGGAGTTCTCATATTTGCTCCCAATCAGGCCACACAAACTTTCAGCGTGCCAATCATCGACGACCCGGTCGATGAGCAGGACGAGACGGTGAATCTGGCGCTGGACAATCCGTCAGGCGGAGCGGTGCTTGGCTCGCCCATAAACGCGGTTCTGACGATCGTGGATAATGATGCCCCTCCGACAATTTCGATCAACGATATTTCGCTAAACGAAGGTGACGCGGGGCTGACCTTGTTCACGTTTACAGTTACGATGGCCGGGCAATCCTCACAAGCCGTTACAGTGAACTATTCAACGGCGAACGAAACAGCGCAGGCGCCGGGAGATTACAATTCGATACTGAATTCCGTCCTCACGTTCAACCCCGGTCAATCGTCCAAACAGATCACGGTGGAAGTCAAGGGTGATTACGATAGGGAATCGAACGAGACTTTCTTTGTCGATCTGAGCGGGCCGGTCGGGGCGACCATCGTCGACGCCCAGGGCGTTGCGACGATCGTAAATGACGATCTTGGCGGAGCGTTCCGCTTCAACTCGGCTGAGTACACTGCAGGCGAGCCGGGCGGCTCGATCACGGTAACCGTTCAAAGGACCGGCGGCCTGGCAAATAACGTGACCGTGAATTACGCCACGTCGAACGGGACGGCGGTAGCGGGACAGGACTACACGGCGACTTCCGGAACACTCACCTTTGCGGGCGGGCAGACATCAGCGACATTTACAGTTCCGATTGCCAACGACGGCGTGCCCGAGCCGGATGAAACCTTCAATTTGATCCTTTCGGACGCGACGGGCGGAGCAACGCTGGGCGTGCCGAACACTGCGGTTGTTACCGTCACGGACATCAGCCCAGTTGACGGGCCGACGTTGTTCGACTATGACGGGGACGGCCGGGCCGATCTTTCCGTTCGAAGGCCGTCGGATAATATCTGGTACATTCTCCGCGGAACCGCGGGCTTCATGTCGATGCAGTTTGGCGAAACGGCCGATCTGATCGTTCCGGCGGATTATGACGGCGATGAAAAAACAGACATTGCCGTATTCAGGCCTTCGGCCGGGACGTGGTTCATATTCAACTCCGGCAACCAGACCTTCACCAGCGTGGGTTGGGGAGCCAGCGGCGATCTGCCGGTGCCTGCCGATCATGATGGCGACGGAAA
>DLHV01000096.1:8042-11426 GCA_002483395.1 Chloracidobacterium sp. UBA7659
GACAAACCCGTTGTCGGTGATTTTGACGGTGACGGCAGGTACGACATTGCGTTGTTCAGGCCTTCGGACAACAACTGGTACATCTTGAAAACCGGTTTCGGGTTCTTTGTCCAGACGTGGGGCGAAAGCGGAGATATTCCGGTACCTGCCGATTATGATGGCGACGGGAAGACTGATGTTTCCGTCTGGCGGCCGTCGACGGGGCAGTGGTTCAGAATACGCAGCGCAGCCGGATTCGACACGGTCGGCTGGGGACAGGCAGGGGATAAACCTGTGCCGGCGGACTATGATGGTGATGGCAAGGCGGACGTTGCCGTTTTCAGGCCGTCGAATGGTACTTGGTATATCGTCGGCTCAACAGCGGGAATCATGCAGAATACATTCGGCCAAAATGGTGATATGCCGACGGAAGGGGCGTTTATATATTAGGAATAACGTATACGGTGAGTGCTCCTGGCACAAAAGGCTTTGCGGATTATGCGCAAAGCCTTTTACTTTCTACGGACTGTTTGCACGAGATTGACTTCGTGCCAATGACAATTTCAGTTAAACAACCTTCAAAACACTTTCTGATTCTAAGATGTCAACTCACGTCAAAAATAGGAGGCTTATCGATCATGATCAAATCAGGTTTCAGAAATCCCGGTTTTGTTATTGCTTCAGTGTTGATGGTTATTACAGGCTACAGCAGCGTTTCCGGTCAAGATGCGATTCTGCCGACCGATTCACCCTCAAATGAAACTGGAGTTGTTGCGAAAGGCCCAAATCTACCGGCGCAACCTCAAAGCCGTATCAAAGTTGTTTTTGACGCTACGATGCCCGGTGTCCTGATAGTCGAATCAAACGGGGAAAAGATTCGTGTTGACGCGAACAAGAAAACGGTCGAACAAATCGCAGACGTTACTCCTGGGGAAAAAGCCGCGGAAACATCTAGACCGCAGGAGCCTGCAAAGGCTGAAGCCTCCGAAACTCAGGAGGAAAGCGCATATGATTTCGATTCGGGAGAAGAGCCGTATGATTACCGTTTGATCAACGTTCCAACCCCAAAGAAGGTTCCGAAGGGCACCTGGAATCTGACATTTACGCATCGCTTTACGCAGCCGATTCATCCGATTAGTTCAAGTGCAGAAAATTTGCTTGGATTGGACAGTTTTGGCATTGCGTCCTTTGGCGTCAGCTATGGAATCACCGACAAACTTTATGTTTCGGCTTATCGCTCGCCGCTGTGTCAGAAAGGTCTCTGCCAAACTATAGAAATAGGTTTTGGCTACAATTTCCTCGAGCACAAAAAGGATTCGCCCATCGCGTTAACCGCATACGGCAGTGTCGAGGGAAACGAAAATTTTTCGGAGGAATATACCTACAATCTCCAGGCTAGAATCTCCGCCAGGCTGGGAAAGCGGGTTTACCTCTTTTTTTCACCCGCTGTTCACATCAATTCCAATGGACAAAGACGCTTCAATCCGCGACCGAGGGATTTCTTTCCGCCGGCTGTGGCGGCAGACGTTTTTCACCTTCCGACGCACGGCGCTTCATTCGGTTTTGGCACCAGCGTGCTGATCACGCCAACTGTAGTTGCTCTATTTGAGTTCACGCCGCGAACCGGTTTCAAGCTCGGCCGCGTCATCCCAACCTTTGACAACAACTTCAACGTCATCGGGTTTCGGAACGAATCTCAGCCTGAGATTGGGTTCGGGATCCAAAGGAATATCGGAAAACACTCGTTCGCGCTGACTTTTTCAAATACGCAAACCACTACCACAAGCCGGTATAATTCAAGCAACCTCGGCCTTTCACCGAGACGGCTGGTGATCGGCTTTAACTTAGCCAGGAGGTTTTAGGTTAATTCAATTATTCGTATAAAATCCAACATGTCTGATTCCCTGACGTTGACGATATCCAGATTTTCTTCTAAACCATTGCTCGTATTAGGAATATCGGAACCTGTTTCATGGCACGGTTTTTGCGCCATCTGGTTTAGATTCCCCCAGCCCTGTATTTCGCTTTGACGAACATCGAAAGCGATGTATCCGATTGTATTTGAAATTTTCTGTAACAGTTTGCCCAAAAAGGGCCAAGCATGAAATTTCGTTCAGCAACGACGATTAAGATTTTTATTACGATGATTTCGGTGATATTCGTTTTCACCATAGTGATCGTCGATTCAACAGCCGGGCTAGCGGTATCCGGGCATAACAGATCTGCCGTTTCTTATTCAGCCGATATTTACAGACAGTTCTGCGCGAAATGTCACGGCGTTGACGGGCGGGCGAAGACAGCCAAGGGCAAACGAGCGGGAGCCACCGATTTTACGGGCACCGATTGGAATACTGACGAAGCCAGGGCCATCCGAATCATTACAAATGGAAAGGGAGAGATGCCTACTTTTCGGGGCAAGTTGAACGCGAACGAGATTAGGTCCGTTTGGAGTTATGTTCGTAAGTTCAGGAAATAGGAAGGGCGTTGAAATGCACGGACGTTTGGAATTTCGTTCGAAAAAGCAAATGCGGTTGAACCGGAGAGTTACGCTCTGAATGATGACTGGATTCTTAATCCGATTTGTGGGGAAACGACGATGAAAAAAACTAAGGTTTTGTGTCTGTTATTCTTTATCGGATTTACCTTGGTGTTCGNNGTGTTCTTCACCTTTCCCGGGCGGTATGAGCATCCGGTCGGGGCTTTCGCAACGGGACCACCGCCAGGTCATACTGGAGCTCCCGGCGAATCAACTTGCATTGCCTGCCACTCTTTCGATAAAGCTATCGCAGGCCAAACTCCGTTTTCCATCACTGCTCCGCAAAGTTATTCTCCTGGACAGACGTATCAGATCGTGGTAAGGCATGTCAACGCTGATCCGAGT
Source organism: Chloracidobacterium sp. UBA7659 (assembly GCA_002483395.1). Lineage (GTDB taxonomy): Bacteria > Acidobacteriota > Blastocatellia > Pyrinomonadales > Pyrinomonadaceae > OLB17. The sequence goes on from DLHV01000096.1 coordinate 10,903, forward strand.
CGAATGCGGTGGGGATTCCAGTTGACCGTCTTGGCGGGCACAACAATGGCGGGCACCCTTACAAGCACGAGCAATACTACTCAAATTGTTAGTGGGGCTAGCCGCACCTACATGGAGCATACGATCATCGGCACTTTCCCGGGCCAAGGCGGCGGAGCTGTTTGGACCTTCAATTGGACAGCTCCGTCAACCGATGTGGGACCGGTAACATTCTACTCCGCCGGTAATCAAGCCAACAATGACGGGGGCTCTGGCGGCGACTTTATCATCAGCGCAAACACGACCTCGCAGCCGCCATCCGCGACGCCTACTCCGACACCGACACCAACACCCACGCCGACTCCGACGCCTACACCGACAAACCGAACGCTCTTCGACTATGACGCGGACGGACGGGCAGACCTTTCAGTGCGGCGGCCATCGGACAATATTTGGTACATACTCCGGGGAACGGCCGGATATTTTAATATTGAGTTCGGCGTCCCCGGCGATCTGCTGACCCCGGCGGATTATGACGGCGATGA
>DLHV01000096.1:11497-11640 GCA_002483395.1 Chloracidobacterium sp. UBA7659
GCCGATCATGATGGCGACGGAAAGGCAGATCTTGTCGTATTCAGACCTTCAACGGGAACCTGGTACACGAGGTTCAGTTTGAACAACTCATTCTCGACGGTAGGATTTGGCCTCGCGGGTGACAAACCCGTTGTCGGTGATTT
>DLHV01000072.1 GCA_002483395.1 Chloracidobacterium sp. UBA7659
CTTGGAGAACAGGTCGATAAGTTTCTCGTGGACAGCAAAGTAAGACTCAGGATCAACGATGCCGGGATGAATCACGGGCTTATGCGGGCGTTCAACAATCGTACCTTTGACATCAAAAAGGTCGTTCCGACAATTGTGATGCGAAATGAGGACTTCGGCCGAATAACCCGGCTACTGGCCCACAATACACCGGTGAATCTTAGATTCGATGTCCGCAATCGACTGGTTCCGGAAGGGACAACGAGCTACAACATGATCGGCGAGATCTATGGCTCCGACAAAAAGGACGAGGTCATTATGCTCGGAGGCCACTTGGATTCGTGGCATTCGGCGACCGGTGCAACCGATAACGCCATCGGCTGTGCGACGATGATGGAGGCGGCCCGTATTCTCAAAGCCATCGGCGTCAAACCGCGGCGCTCCATTCGCGTCGCGTGCTGGAGCGGTGAAGAGCAGGGCTTGCTCGGCTCGCAGGCCTATGTGAAGAAACATTTCGGTTCGGCCGAAGCCCCGACCGCTGAGTTCGCCAAATTCGGCGGCTACTTTAATATCGACAGCGGAACGGGAAGAGGCCGCGGAATGAGTGTCTTTGGCCCGCCCGAGACGGCTGCTGTGCTTCGCGAAGCCCTGGGGCCGTTTGCCGATCTGGGATTCGCCGGTGTCCTTAGTTCGCGAAGCCGCGGGCTCGGCGGCACCGACAGCACATCGTTCAATCAGGCTGGGCTGCCCGGCATCGGCACTCAGCAGGATCCAATCGAGTATTTCACGACGACGTGGCATACCAATCTCGATACTTACGAACGTATTATCGAGGCTGATGTGAAAACGTCTGCGATTATATTCGCGGCGGCTGTTTATACTCTGGCAATGCGTGACGAACTGCTGCCGCGATTTAAGGCGGGCGAAATGCCGCCGCTGCCTCCGCCAAATCAATAGCCTTTGAATCACGTCGGATGAGCCGATGGCAACCTATGGAAATAGAATTCGCGGGATTTATGTTAGCGGGAAAATCCCGTTATGGGTCAAGATTTTGTACACGGCTTTCGCGGCCGTAATGATCNNTCCCGACCTATCTGACTATTTACGGCCCGCTGAGTTTCCTTTGGTTTTGTAATCTGGCCGGTGGTGATAACGCTTTTCGCCCTGTGGCTGGAAAGCAGTCTCCTGGCCAGCATGCAGGTAATGCCGATTGTTTATCCGCACCTAATATTTCAGATCGACGCTATCCTTCGCTTGCTTGGTATGCAGCCGCTTCTCGGAGCGGCTGATTTTATGTTTAACCCGGATGTCCCCATACTTGTTCGATTCGTCTCATTGAACCACGCTTGGCTTTTATATTTCCTTTTATTTGTGATCTGGCGGCTCGGTTACGACCGCCGCGCGTTTCTTGCCCAATCGCTCTTTGCCGCCGTGGTGATTGTCGTGTCCTATTTAGCCGTCACGGACATGCACGCTCCCGTCGGAAACATAAATAAGGTTTTTGGATTATCGGACGGCGAGCCGCAAACCTTTATGGCACAATGGCTTTGGCTTATCGTCCTAGTGGTCTATGAATTCCTGAATAATGCTGCTGTCCACGCGCTGCTTCGCCGGTTTTTTCCATCGATCATTCAACCCTTTCCGCCGCAAACGCTTCGGACCTAGGTCAAAACCTTCTCCATCTGTCAATGTGTTAATGAAGCAAAAGAAGGAAGTTAAAATTATGAATACGACAAATTTGACTTGCCCCTCCGTTTTGAAATATAAGGAGCATACATTTGGTTCGATCTTTCAACTGCCATCTAAATATTGATTGTTGCGTCTTAATCCTAATTAAAACGGAGGAACTGGCGTGATGGGTCGAATACTTGCTTTCGCATACGGTGTGGTCAGCTACGTGGTTTTCTTTGTTACGTTTCTTTATGCCATCGGGTTTGTCGGAAATCTGGCAGTTCCCAAGTCGATAGATTCGGGCCCGCAGGCCGCCACTTTGACACGGGCGCTGATATTGAACGTCATTCTTCTCAGCCTCATTGCCGTACAGCATAGCGTAATGGCGCGGCCGGGCTTCAAGCTCTGGTGGACACGCTTTGTGCCAAAGCCGGTCGAGCGAAGCACTTTCGTATTGCTTGCGAGCCTGGTTTTGATCTTGCTTTTCTGGCAATGGCGGCCGATCACGAGCGTCATCTGGGAAGTGGATAACGCAGTCGGAAGCTATATCCTCTGGGCGCTTTTCTTCTTAGGCTGGGGCATGGTACTGCTCAGTACATTTCTCATCAATCACTTCGATCTCTTCGGGCTGCGTCAGGTTTATCTTTACCAAAGAGGTGAGGAATACACCAATCTGGCCTTTAAGGTTAATTTTCTATACAAGTTCGTGCGTCATCCGATCATGCTTGGCTTTATTATTGCGTTTTGGGCGACGCCGCGGATGACAGCCGGGCACCTGCTATTTGCCGCGGTGACAACGGTTTATATTATCGTCGCTATTCAGTTCGAGGAGCGCGACATCGCGAGTATTCACGGCGACGCATATGAAGATTACAGGAAGAGCGTTTCGATGCTCTTGCCGATACCGAAAAAGAGATAAGCGGGAAGCCCCTCACGGAGATGATTTAGGTTAACCTTGCCTTGAGGGACAGATATCGGCCAACACGCATTCGCCGCATTTCGGCTTGCGTGCATCGCAGACCTGACGGCCGTGAAAGATCATCCAGTGCGGAAACATGATCCAGTCGGCTTTCGGCACCAGTTTTTCCAGGTCCTTCTCGATTTTCTGTGGCGTTTTCTCTTTTGTCAGGCCAAGCCGCTGCGACAGGCGTGATACGTGCGTGTCGACGACGACGCCCGANNGCCGTCTTTCTCGCCACGCCGCCGAGTGTCAATATCTCGTCCATCGTCCGCGGTATTTTACCTCCGTAAACCTCGATCAAACGTTGACTCGCCGCCTTGATATTCTTCGCTTTATTGCGGAAAAACCCGGTTGAACGAATATCCTGCTCCAACTCTTCCTGCGAAACATCGACGAAATCCCGCGGGCTTCGATACTTTCTAAACAGACTTGCCGTAACGATGTTAACGCGTACGTCGGTGCATTGGGCTGAGAGTATCGTTGCGATCAACAACTCGAATGGATTCGAATGCTGGAGTGCGCAATGAGCATCGGGATAAGCTTTCCCGAGCCGCGTGATTATTTCAGTCGTCCGCTTCATTTTGTCGGCGATCATGGCGCTTAGGCTAAAAAAGAACGCGGCAAAATGCAAATTGCGGGCGGTTTCGGTAGAATTTAGCCACAGAGCACACAGAGAAGAAAAATTTAGCCGCAGATGGACGCAGATAAACACAGATATGAAAACAGTTACGTCAACCCCGTTTTGTATCGGCGTCCATCTGCGTTTATCCGCGGCTGAATATCTTTACTCTGCGGTGAAAAGACAGAAATGCAAGTTCCACTTCTTGATCTAAAAGAGCAAAATCAAGTTCTTCGGCCGCAGATCGAAGCCGCGCTCGGCCGCGTGCTTGATACGAACGGGTTCATTCTCGGCACGGAAGTCGCCGCTCTGGAAAAAGAGCTTGCCGAATATTGCAGGACGAAGTACGCCATCGGATGCGCCTCGGGCAGCGACGCTCTTTTGCTTGCGATGATGGCGTTGGACGTGAAGGCGGGCGATGAAGTGATCACGACACCGTACAGTTTTTTCGCCACGGTCAGTGCGGTCACGCGGCTTGGTGCGGTCCCGGTTTTTGTCGATATCGATCCCCTGACTTACAATCTCGACGTCAGCCAGATCGAATCGAATATCACAAGCAGAACCAAGGCGATCCAACCGGTACATCTTTACGGACAGTGCGCCGATATGAAGGCGTTGCATGAGATATCGGCAAAGCGTTCGATACCGCTTGTCGAAGACGCCGCCCAGGCG
>DLHV01000030.1:0-8156 GCA_002483395.1 Chloracidobacterium sp. UBA7659
GCACCCGCCATCGCAAACGTCTTTGTAAATGCGAGCGGATGAAAGAGCTTCCCTTCCTGTCCGATCAACGCAAAAACGGGGATAAAGGCAAGGATGATGATCGCCATCGAAAAGAAAACCGGNNGATTCGAGAACCGTGTCCCAAACAGCCTTACGGTCTTTAGGGTCAACTGCGCCTATCTCCATATACCGAAACGCGTTTTCCGTGACAACAATCCCGGCATCGACCAGCACGCCGACCGCGATCGCAATTCCCGACAGCGACATGATATTCGAACTAATGCCCATGAAATACATAAAGAGAAATGACATTAGCACCGCGAGCGGCAGTGGGATTGTGACAATGAGGATCGAGCGAAAATGAGCCAGGAAAATGATGTGTGCGAGCGTGACAAGGATCAATTCCTCGATAAGTGTCCACTTGAGCGTGTCGGTTGCACGGTTGATAAGCTGTGTGCGGTCGTAAAACGGCACGATCCGGACCCCGGGAGGCAGCCCGGCCTGCAAAGCTTCGATCTTCTGTTTTACGGAGTCGATGACCTCCAGTGTGTTTACGCCATATCGCGCAATAACCACGCCTCCGACTGCTTCCTTACCGTTTTTGTCGAGGGCGCCCGTTCTAAAGGCGTTGCCGAGTTTTACGTCCGCAACATTTTTTACATAGATCGGTGTACCATTTGACGAACCGATCATTATGTTCTCGACGTCTTCCATCGAGCCGATCAGGCCAATGCCCCGGACAACCGCCCATTGCCCGCCCTGTTCGACGACATTTCCACCGACGTTGTTGTTTGAGCGTTGAACTGCTTCAACAACAGTCGAGATCGGAATATTCACGCCCCGCAATTTATTCGGGTCGATGTCGATCTGATATTGCTGAACGTAACCGCCGACCGAAGCAACCTCGGCGACACCAGGCACGGAATTGAGCTGATAACGCACAAACCAATCCTGCACCGTGCGCAGGTCGCGGAGGTTCATGTCGTCGGATTCGAGCGTATACCAAAAGACCTGTCCGACGCCGGTTGCATCGGGCCCAAGCGTTGGCACGACGCCCACCGGCAATTGTTTTGTAACGAGATTGAGCCGCTCCAAAACTCTCGTTCTCGCCCAATACAAATCCACATTGTCCTCAAAGATAATGTTGATCATCGAGAAACTGAACGCCGAATTGGCGCGTACCGTCCGCACGCCGGGAAGCCCCTGAAGATTCGTGACCAATGGGTAGGTCACCTGGTCTTCGACTTCCTGCGGCGAGCGACCCGTCCAATCGGTAAATACAATCACCTGATTGTCCGAGAGGTCGGGAATCGCGTCTATCGGCGTACGAACGAGCGCCCAATAACCGGCCGCCGCGACGCCCATATAGAAGATGATCACAATGCCGCGATTATTTAATGACCACTCGATGAGCTTGTGGATCATTTTAGCAACACCCTTGTTCGGTCATCTTCGGCGGACACTTAACCGAACCGAAAGAACAAAAAATACAACAATCTCCGGGCTTCGGCTTCAAAAATGCCTTGCAATTTTCGCATTCGTAGAAGAAAACACACGAATCTGTGGGCATCTCTTCTCCCTTCTGAAACCCGCATTCCGGACAGGTAACAACAGACGTTAATTGCATCACTCATTACCTCCGATTTCGCAATTTCCACACCTCTTGGCGTATATCGTGTTAAGTACAGCAGTCACAGCTAAGCCAATCAATCCGCCGTAGATCAAATAAGCATTTAGATCGGTATTGACGGCATGAAGAATTAGGACCGCGCTTAGAACGCCGAAAACTGCGGGCAAAATGTGTCTATGTTTTCTAAAGGCCCAGAGGGTTCCGCCAACAGCCAAAACAACTGCCGCCTGCATAAGATAAATCATTTCGGATTCGTATTCGGCCAGGAAACCCAAGCCGATTGCGGCACCTCCGGTAGCGAAAACAGGCAGGCAACACGACATGCCAAACGCGGCGATGAGTGTTCCGACCGAGCCGACTTTGTCTAAAATGTTCATGATTCTCCCAAAGACTCGTTTTCTACTTCGCAATAATAGGCAAAGTGAACGAGCCTTTTCCCGCAGGCCCTTCATAGGTAATTTGTGCCTTCCATTCGCCGGCCATATCGATCGACGCTTTGCCGTGATAAACACCCGGCGTTCCGGTAGTCGTGAATGCTGTGCCGCTGTTCATCTCCGCCATGCTTCCCATAGCCGCCATGCGATAGTTCAGGGCGACCGAACCGACATCAACGGGCATGCCGGAAGCATCCGTGAATGTCAGCGTGAATTCTTGTTGACCTTTTCGCAAAACACCGTCCGCATTTGCGATCGTTGCGGTCAGATTATTTCCGGCCGGCCCGCTAATCACCGTTTTGACAGAAGCCGGGTTATTTGACGAACTGCAGGCCGAAGCCAAAACCAAAAGGGCAAAAATTGAAATCGAAGTTGTAACTAATAGAATTTTTCTCATTTTATTGTCTCCAAAATTGAAAGCGACCAGGCAACCCGATGCCTCAAAACGGCGCACCGCGACCCAAGGTGAAAAGCCAAAAAGGCGCAATACGCCTGAAAAATGGCGCACTACTCCATTCAAACTAAATCAAAAGCGAGTTGTGTTGGATGTATTTGGGTTGGAGTGTTCGAAGAAGTACCTGACGCGAAACGTTTGATGTGCCGACGGGAGCGGCTTTTTCATTCGCGAAAAGTGCCGCAATTAGCGCAATGATCGACTTCGTTACCGTGTTGTTCGACGGTGCGAAATTACATGAATTACCGAATGAAGTCGGCGCGGATTCCGAGCAGTTCACAGCGCAGCAAAGCCGAGCGGCCTCCGCTTTGGGCGTCTTGTCTTTGCTCTTAGCCTTGTCACAGCATTTCATCATTTGGCTGTTAGCCGAATGCAACGGTGTCCCCGACACAACGCCATCGGCGAGAGCCAAAACCAATAAAAGCAAAGTGAGCCGCTTTACCATCAAGATAGACTATATTGCCCAAGGTTAAAATTTGTCAATCAAAATCGATAGAGATCTTCGTAAATCTCACCTCTGACGATCTAATGATTCATTTTTTCTCAGGATCAATTACAGAGGAACGATGAGCAAAATACAGCCGAAAAGATGATATTTGGAAAGGGTGAATTTGAAACGTTAGTGAACTCTGGAGAAATAAACAAGGACAGCGGCGACACCTATTGGTTCACGGCGAGGCTCTTTACCCGCTCGCTGACATCTCGGAAATTCACATTCTCCGCGTAAACCTGTTCGAAATAACGCCCCGCGTTCTCAATGTCTCCTTCTGCTTCATATGCTCCAGCCAACTCGTACCAAAGCCCTTGCTTCTCATCTTCGGTCAGGTCGGCTGTTTCGAGTGTGCGCTCGAACCATTTCAGTGCAAGATTCGGCATGGATTGCTGCATGAAACAATGGCCTAAAAGATTGGCGCACGAGAAAAAGCGGCGCGTCCCATCATTTGGCCTAACAAGCGAAATTGCTTCCTGAAACTCTTTTATAGCATCCTCAATCAGGCCCATTTCCTGATAGGCGACGGCGGTACTGAAATGTGTTTCATAGTCCGAATCATCATTAGGATCCGATTCCTCCAATCCTAATTCACTGCGAAGATCGTTCACATCAAACGACTTTGCCTCTACCGACGAAACCGGCGGCAATTCCTGTGTAACGGGGTCGCTCGTATCCGCTGACGCAAGTGCCGGGATGGAAGCTAATTCCGCATCCAGATCGTCCAAGCCAGGTTGATCACCGAACTCGATCCGTAATTCGCCAATTGCCTTCTCGGCCAGCTCCATGTAACCGTTGTCGATATAGAATCTTACACTGTCAATTTCTTTCTGAAGCCTCAATGCGTCCCCAGTGTTGACGACCGATTCGTTTGTCCCGTTCGCATGTGTTGCGAGTTCGCCGACTTCCGTTACGGCTCCCGTGAACGCGAACCCGGCATCCGTGTGTGCAAGATCGGCGGCGCCGGAGCCTTCGAGAGCGGGATCAAAGCCGTTGGCTTCCCCGATGTCGCCGTTCGAAATCGCCGCGCCCGCAATCTGAGCAACGTCTACGGGCAGTGTCTTCGCGGAACTCGGCTGATTCTTGAGAAACCGCTTGTCAAACAGGTTCTCCTGTTCGTCGGCTTGTTCAAACCCGTGAATTTCATTTATCTCGCGAAGCCGGTCGGCGTATGCTACCTCCTGCGGCATGATCATCGTCAACTGCATCAAGGCGCTTCGCTCATCATCTATCGAATCGACATCCTTCGCGACCTGTGCGAGTTTGATCAGCGATTGACGAAGCGCTTCTTCGTCACGCTGCCAGGAGCAATATCTCGCCAATAGACGCAATGCATCCAATTGGTCAGGATTCTTGTCCAAGATCTGTTTAACGAGAACCTGAAACTCGTCGGCTTGCCCACCAACGAGCATGTGCTCAGATGACATCGAGAGAATTCGGGTCGCCGAATCGACATCCTCGTTTGCAAGATAGATATGGGCAAGCTCAAGAAACTTCGGATAATTTGCCGGCTCCATCTCAACAAGCTTGATCACCGCTTTCTCGGCCCCGGCAATATCGTTCGCCTCAATGAGACAATCTATCAAGAGAAAGCGAATTTCCCGGTTGTGAGGGAGATCCAAGAGAAGGTCGCCCAGCTTTTCCGCAGCCTCGCGGGCGCGGCCAAGAGCAAATTCAGACTTAATAAAACCCGTAAGGACTTTCGAATCATCACATTTGATCTCCATCGCCCTTGCGAAGGAGGTTAACGCGTCCTCATGCTCGCCCTTGTTCGCAAGCCTTATTCCGGCCTCGGTATAGGCATCGAGCGCTTCATCGAGTTGTTTTTCGGCCAGATAGGAATCGGCCAGGCTAAGGTAAACCTCGGTGTTGTACGGATCCAGCAATGCGATCTCCTTCCACATTGCAAGCGCCTCGATCTTTTGTCCCTTGCTTTGGAAGTGATCCGCAAGCCTCGTGTAATGCGCACGAGCCTCATTTAGCGATCCTTTTACCTTGTAGAGTTCTGCCAGCTTTAGTGAGACTTCGAGCGAGTGTGGTTCGAGCTTTGAGATCTTGTTGTAAACGGCGATGGCTTTTTGGGCAAAACCTTGCTTGCCATAATGGTCTCCAACGGATGTATAGCACTTGACGGCGGATTTTATATCCGTGCTTTTCGCGTACAAGTCGCCAAGCATGTTCATTGTTCCAAAATCGCGCGCATCATGCTTTACGACCTGTTCGTATTCGCCGATCGCGGACCGAATTTTACCTTGAGACAGGTATTTTTCGGCATTCCGCATTGCCTTTGTTTTGTCGAAAGTCATCTTAATTTATTGCCTCAGGGGTATGCAGCTAAAACAATGACGTGCCGATAGCTTTACTTTAGATCGGTGAGTACAGGCGGATTTTAATAACCTGCAAAAGTAAAGTTATCATTAAGTACCAAAAAATGTCAACATGTTTTGGCAATATTTGTCTCTGTTTATACTACTTACCGGCGATGCTGCTTTGATTTTTTTAGGCCAATTCCTTAGTCTTTACCTTGGCCTTCAAGCTCATCTAGAGACATTATGCAAGCACTAATTCTGGCGGGAGGCAAAGGCACACGGCTTCGTCCCCTTACCGTTTATACTCCGAAGCCGATCGTACCCGTTCTGAACCGGCCATTCCTTCTCTATCAGATCGAAGTCCTGGCTAAGGCAGGCATTTCCGAAATTGTCCTGTCGCTCAGCTATCAGCCGGATAAGATCGAGGACCTTTTGGGCGATGGCTCGGATCATGGCGTCAAATTGCGTTACGTGACCGAGCCGAGTCCGATGGGAACCGGTGGAGCGTATAAATTTGCGGCTGACGCTATCCGCGATACGACAGTAGTTTTCAACGGCGATATTCTCACCGACGTTGATATCTCTTCGATCATCTCTTTTCATCGAGAGAAGAATTCGGAAGCGACGCTGGCGTTGGTGCCAGTCGAAGATCCGTCCGCGTACGGTCTGGTAGAAACGGATGCGGACCAGCGGATCCTCCGATTTCTTGAAAAACCCAAACCCCAAGACATTGCCATACTGAATATAAATACCATCAACGCAGGTATTTACGTTCTAGAGCCGTCAATTTTGGACCTTATACCCAAAAACGAAAACAGCTCGTTCGAGTACAATGTCTTTCCGTCGATATTAAAGAAGGAAAAGCCTTTCTATGCGTACATCCTGAAAGATAACTATTGGCGGGATCTGGGCAATCCAAAGAGCTATCTTGAGGCGCATCATGATTTCTTTCGCGGAGCGATCCAGGGGTTTGTGATCGACCGTTCCGCTTCGTCCGATATTGCTACCACAGCGTTCGTGGACAAGACTTCCGTCATAGGTGAAGGCTGCGTCATCAAACCAAATGCAAAGATCATAAATTCGTCAATCGGTCCGGGTGTTCACGTCGAAGAAAAGACCGTGATCGAAAATTCGGTCATCTGGTCCCACACCCGCGTGTCGAGTTCGGCCGAGATCAGAAATGCGGTGATCGGACGGAGCTGTCATATCGGACGAAACGTTTTGGTCAATGACGGAGCAGTCTTGGGCGACAAAGCATCACTGCCGGATTATTCGCAAACTTAAAGAGTTCTTATTTTATGCCGGAATTGCCCGAGGTCGAAATTGTCGCAAGATCCCTCAATACAATAGTTAGCGGAAAAAAGATCGTTGCGTCCGAACTATTGCGGTCACGGCTTGTTCCCGATTGCTCACCAACCGATTTTGCTGACCGGCTAAGAAATTGTACCATTAATTTCGTAAATCGACGCGGAAAACATATACTGTTCGATCTGGACAACGGGCGGACACTGGTCACGCATCTCCGGATGAGCGGTCGTTTCATGCATTTGCCCATTGAATCCGAAAATCCGAAGTTTGCGCATGCGATATTCTACTTCGACGGAGACACGCGGCTCGTCTTTGACGACCAGCGGCATTTCGGGTTAATGAAGATCGTTGAAACTTCAAAGGTGAGTGAAACTGAGTCAATAAGGAAATTGGCCCCCGAGCCATTTTCCGACGAGTTTTCATCGGATTACCTGCGTACTCAACTCCGGTCTTCGAAGCGCAGCGTGAAGGAGTTTTTGATCGACCAGACAAGGGTCTGCGGATTGGGAAACATTTATGCCGCCGAGGTGATGTTTTTGGCAAAAGTGCATCCGGAGCAGCCCGCAAACACCATATCGGCCGCAAAATCGGTTATTCTACATGACAAGATCCGCAAGGTTCTAAATGAAGCGGTATCCCTTGGAGCCACGCTTGAGACTAACGAAACAAATATTGGCGGAAGCATTTACGGATCAGGATCGGATTGGGCCTGGCGAGTGTACGACCGCGAAGGCAAGGAATGCGTAATCTGCAAACTCCCGATTCATCGGATCAGACAGGGCGGCAGATCGACTTATTTTTGCAAACGCTGCCAAAAGAAGACTGCTGTCAGACAGTCGAAGTAATAACAAATTGTCCTAACGGAGAGATCGGCAATGGTTCGTAAAACCGTAGTTTTAATATTGTCGTTGGCGGCTGTTCTCTTGTCGCTCCCCACCTTTGTCGTCGCGTGTGCCTGCTGTACCGAACCGGGCACATACTTGCTTAGAACCGGAAAGCCCTCGACCTACGAATTAGGGCTGATGAAGGAGATCGAGTTCGGTGATACCGCAAAACTCTATCTTACCGAAGCGGGGTTTGATAACCTCAAGGGCCTGGATGAAATTGAAATTGAATCCGGAAGCGACCAGTTCATCCAGTCGGGCGGCGCATTCGACCTCGTAAACAGCTTTACGGGAAAACAGTGGAAATTCGAACTACGATCGGCGGGAGGTAAGCGTGGCATCTTGACCCTTCCGATGCCAAGCGTGATGGTGACGTTTAAGGTTGACATTCACGACGAAGAAGACCGTCCTAACGGCCCCAATCTTTACAAGGAATTCCGGTTCAAGGGCAATGTCTCCAGTGGTAATGGCATATTTCGTTCGAGCGTGGCGAGGCCGTCAACATATTTTCTCGTCTTTCAAGGCCGCGGAAACGGCTGCGACAACGCCTCTGACTTCAAACACTGGCGGTTGGAGATCAGTGGCCCACGTGCTGAATACGCGTTTTACGGGCGGTTGGATTCGGTCGCTGACGATCAACCCGCCAC
>DLHV01000030.1:8301-26890 GCA_002483395.1 Chloracidobacterium sp. UBA7659
GAGTTCCAACTTTAGTTGGCTACGATTGGCAAGAGGCCTGCTGAGGCAGAAACTCCGAACTTTTACTATGAAAAACTTCCGGGAAACTCTCGAATCCGACAATGTCTATGTGTTCGATGGCGCGGTCGGTACGCGGCTTTACGACAAAGGCGTTTATATCAACCGCAGTTATGATGAACTGAATCTTATTTCGCCGGATCTTGTCCGTGAAGTTCACGACGAGTATGTAAAAGCCGGTGCAGACATTATCGAAACCAATTCATTCGGAGCGACGCGGCATAAACTCCTGGCGTACGGTTTGGAAGGCCGGCTTCGCGACATTAATATTGCCGCGGCCCGACTTGCACGAGAGGCTGCGGGCGAAAAGGTCTTTGTGGCCGGTGCGATCGGGCCATTGGGATTACGTATCGAACCGTACGGGCCAACTTCGTTCGATGAAGCGAAGGAATTCTTCAAGGAACAAGCGGAAGCATTGCTCGAAGGCGGCGTTGACCTTTTTATTCTCGAAACATTCTCCGAACTCGCGGCCATAGAACAGGCCATCAGAGCAGTAAAAGAGGTTTCCGATCTCCCGATCGTCGCCCAAATGACGATCCAAATGGACGGCAATACGACTTTTGGTACAACGCCCGAAGCATTCACGGAAAAGCTCGACGAACTGGGAGCCGATGTTATCGGTCTGAACTGCGGAATGGGCCCTAATCATGTGCTGACTGCGCTGGAAAAGATGAGGTCAGTTTCGACAAAACCGCTATCGGCTCAGCCAAACGCGGGACTTCCGCGTGATGTCCAGGGCCGGCAGTTTTACATGGGTTCGCCTGAGTACATGGCGACCTTTGCAAAGCGTTTCGTACAGGCCGGGGCGAAGTTTGTCGGCGGCTGCTGCGGCACAACGCCGGCTCATATTCGGCTGATCGCCGATTCGATCCGGTCGATCAGCCCGAGGCAATCGCGGACTTTTGTTCGATCCACAACAGCTCACATTACCGAATTGAAACCGGACGATGTGCAGGTAATCGCTCCTGACGAGCGCTCGAAATGGTCACGCAAGATCGCCAGAGGCGAGTTTGTCACATCGGTCGAAGTCCTCCCGCCAAAGGGCTGCGACGCTCAGAAAACGATCGATTCGATCGGTCTTTTAAAAGAAGCAGGAGTCGATGCGGTAAATATACCGGATGGCCCGCGTGCACAGACGCGGATGTCGGCACAGGCAACCGCCGTGCTCGTCGAACGCAATGTCGGTGTCGAGGCCGTCCTGCATTACTGCTGCCGCGACCGGAATTTGCTCGGAATGATGTCCGATCTGCTCGGTGCCGCCGCTCTTGGATTGCACAACTTGCTTATTATCACGGGTGATCCGCCGAAGATGGGGCCGTATCCCGACGCAACCGCCGTCTTCGACATCGACTCGATCGGTTTGACCAACATGGTCAATAAGCTGAATCACGGCCTTGATCTGGGCAACAATCCAATCGGATTGCCAACCGCGTTTTCTATAGGCGTGGGCGTAAATCCGGGTGCGGTGAATATGGACGAGGAGATCCGCCGCTTCGAATGGAAGGTCGAGGCCGGTGCCGAATACGCTATCACACAGCCGGTGTTCGATACTGAACAGCTTAGGTCTTTTTTGGAAAAAATAGCTCACGTAAAGATCCCGATCGTAGCCGGTATATGGCCGTTGGTCAGTTTCCGAAACGCAGAATTCCTTCACAACGAGGTGCCCGGCGTCAACGTAACGCCTGAGATTCTGGAACGTATGAGGATCGCTTCCGAGAAAAGCAAAGAGGCCGCCAGAGAAGAAGGAATCGCGATCGCACGGGAGAGCTTAATCGAAGTTCGGGATGTCATCGCAGGCGTTCAGGTTTCCGCTCCGTTCAATAACGTAAAATACGCGTTGCAGGTTTTCGATGTATTAGATGAGTTTGCAAATCGAGTTCTCGGTAAATCGTAAGTGATCAAATAGACGTGACGGCTTACTTTCGCACATAAACATTGTAAGTGTATTTCAATTCCTTATCGCCGCTTGGAACAACCACATTCCATTTTACGACCGAGTTTGAATTGACGCTTTGCAGATTCAACCCATCTTTTGTGATTTTGCCGTCATCGCTTGCTGAGGTGACTTCGCCGACTAAGTTCCGCGTTAAGACCAGTTCAACTGGTTGTTTTTTTACGTTGCGAAGTTTTATCGTCCCTACGACAGTCACCAGATCAAAATCATAATCCGAGCCATTCCAACGAAGTTTTTGCCTAACTCGTTCTTTTTCTTCAAGCGTGTGCGTGCCGACGACCTCAGTTGCCGGCGTAACCCGCAAAACTTCTTCGCCGCCAATTGTCGTAAATTTCAACAGGTCTTGTCCCAAAGGCTTCCACTCGCGAAAACTGATAGCAGGCGCGGTGGTCCAGGGCATGCCGGTTGTGTTTTTGAGCTTCAACGCATACCAAACCTTGGTCGTTAAATCCTGCAAGGAAGTGATTTGTTGATTTTGACCGGAATAATTTGAATTCAGATAACGCGCGTGAGCATCGTTTACATCGTTTATCGTCCATTCAAAAACTTCCGTGCAAGGAACAGTCAGCGAAAATAGACGCATTGTCGCTCGTTCGCCTTTCTTCAAATTCAACTGATTTGTCTGATAAAGATAAAGTTGTTCAGCGGAAAATGACGTTGTTTTTTCTTCCTCCAGAACGGTCGGCGAAGCATCCCGATCGACGCCGTCAGTCGCATAATCAGATGAAACTTGTGACGTTATTGCGTTCGAGTACTGATTAACATCGCGACGTCTGAAATTGCTTGAAACACCGGCAAACGCGGTGTTTATCGAAAGTGGCGAAACCGTATCCTGAAACAGAAAATGCGGAACTCCGACGACGAAATTTATTTCAGAATTGTTCAGATCCGCAAGATCGTTGATCACGTTCGCTTCAAGTTCGAGTTTTGCTTCTTTAATCGGATCGCCTTTTACCTCGACGCGATACGCCGGGATCCATCGAATTCCGCGCTCCAATGCCGCGACGCCAAGGTTGATCTTTTGTCCGTCTTTAGCACCTTCTGTCTTGATGCCAAGTCGGATCTGTTTTTCGGATTTTGGCTTTTCCCATTTTGCCTGTCCAATTACCTCAACGCTTTCAATTCTTTGTGCCGAAAATGCCAAAACCCCGTTTTCGGTTTTTATAATGATGGTCAGTCCATACGATTGCAAAAGGGACTGGTCAGAACTGTTATAATTCTGGTCTCCTGAAAGTTTTACAACATTTTTGA
This sequence comes from Chloracidobacterium sp. UBA7659, assembly GCA_002483395.1. Classification (GTDB taxonomy): domain Bacteria; phylum Acidobacteriota; class Blastocatellia; order Pyrinomonadales; family Pyrinomonadaceae; genus OLB17. Next base: position 11,564 of record DLHV01000030.1, read on the forward strand.
AGCCTCGCATGGGGCTGATAATTTCATAAACGCCTTCGTAAGTTCGCGCTTTAGCATCACCTCCGACAACTTCAGCACGAATTTTTGCACCTTCATTAGCGATCAGGAATTCTGTCAAATTCACAACTCTTTCGGTCGATGAATTTGTGACTTCGGAGGCAAGCAATTGATTTACTCTGACGTTCGGCGTGGTTGAATAACCCCAAACCGTTCCCAGAACTCCGATCGGTGTTTTAGTCGTATAAGCCCAATTCCCGTTGGTCGCTGCATCACCCTCACGATATGTAAAAGCGTATCCGTTCTTGAAAACCGCAACTCGCTTAATTTCCGGTGAAAACGAATTGCTTTCCTGACCGGCAATATTGGTAACCCACAGAAAAAGGAGAGCAATAAACAATAAGGTTTTCATAGATTTGTCTCGCTGATAAAGGTGCTCGTGAGCCAAAAATAGTTGTATTGATGCCGGAAAAAACTTTGTTATGTTGAAAAGCGGTCAAAATTGCGGATCTGGAAGTCGTAATCTGTGCGGGCATATTGATACCCTATATTTTTAGTAGTTAATTGTCTTAATAATTCCCGTTTTTAGCTTTACCGGATTCGGATCGGGAAGTTTTACAAGCGTAAAGCGATGGTTAAATTCTCTAAGCGAGACGTCCTGCCATTCGTATTTTACGACGGCACCATCGGTGAATTCGTACACTCGTTCGATGCGGGCGTTTTCGTAAATCGTAGGCNNCTCATCCGTTTCGTCCCGCACAATGATTCCGACGTACTTTTCTGCTTTCATTTGAATCAGGGTATGAGGACGATCTTTCCAAGAGCCTTGCTTTCGATCACTTCGTGATGCGCCGCCGGAGCTTCGCTTAACGAAAAACTCTTTCTTACATATGGATTAAGAAAACCTTTGCTAAGGCCATCAAATATTGCCGCGTGGATTTCCGCCCGAATAGTGTCCGGCGAATTGAAAAGCGACATTCCATAAATAGTTGCGTCCTTCGTCATCGCTGACCGCGGGTTGAATTCGAGTGAGCCGCGATTGCCAATGACCGTAATTCGGCCGAACATCGCGAGCACGTCGAAATCCTTTTGCAGGTTAACATTCGCCAGCATTTCAATGATGATATCGACGCCGCGGCCGCCGGTGACATCTTTGATCGAATCGAGATAATTTTCCCGCGAGTGATCGAAAACGTGGTCGGCACCCTGCGCCTTGGCAAGATCGCGTCCCGTTTCGGTGCTTGCGGTACCGATCACCGTCAAACCTGCATTCTTCGCCCATTGAACTGCTGCGATCCCGACCCCGCCCGAAGCACCGTGGATCAAAACCGACTCGCCGCGTTTCGCCTGCGCCTTTTGGAACAGACCGCGATAGCTCGTCGCATACGGCGTCCAGACACCGGCACCCTGCTCGAAACTGACTTTGTCCGGCAAGAACCCTAGCTGGCTCTCTTCGCAAAGTGAGTATTCGGCATAGGTTCCGGTTAGCGAATCGGCCGTGTAAACCAGATCGCCCGGTTTAAATTTGCTGACATCCGCACCGACTGCTTCGACGACACCGGCTGCGTCTTTTCCGGGTGTATAAGGCAGGTTCGGAGCATGAGCGTGAATTCCGGTTCTTAAGTATGTATCAACGGGATTGACCCCGACCGCTTTTATATTTACCCGGATTTCAACGCCCTTCGGCTCAGGTGTCGGAACGTCCTCAACCTTCATTACCTCAGGCTCGCCGTATTCGCGAACAACGATCGCCCTCATGATCAATATCTCCATTCTGACTCCGGAATTTCAGCGTTGGTCAGAATATTTCTAAGAGTGCCGAGTGGCAGAGTTTTTCCTGCGTGCGATGGAACTATGACTTGCCGACCAGTGACTTGATTGCGCCACTTGCGATGGCTCCCTTTTTGAGAAACCATTTCAAATCCAAACCGGGAAAGCAGTTTTTCGATCTCTTTCGAGGTGAGACGACGAAGCTTATCGCCCATTAGACGAAGACCTCTCTGGTTACGGCCTTCGGAGCGAAAGGATAGGGGTCTGGCTGCAGATAAAGCTCTATTGCTTCACGAATATTCTCAAGCGCTTCTTCCTCGGTTTCACCGGCACTTGTGCAGCCCGGCAGTTCGGGACACCAAACAGCCCATTCACTAATTTCTTCGTCAAACTCTAGAACAACGCGCCATTTCATAACTCAATTTTACTCCACCGTAACCGATTTCGCCAGATTTCGCGGCTGATCGACATCGCAGCCGCGGCGGACGGCGATGTGATACGAGAGAAGCTGCAGCGGAACGACGGAAAGGATAGGCCCGAGAAGATCCGAGGTTCGCGGCACTTCGATGACGTGGTCGGATACCTTTGAGCTCATCCCGTCACCTTCTGTCAGCACCGAAACGACGATGCCGTCACGCGCCTTTACCTCGACAATGTTCGAATGCGTTTTTTCGTATCTCAGTTCGCTGGCCGGGTTCCCTTCNNATCAATAAGGGCGTTCGGACCATGCTTCATTTCACCGGCCGGATAGCCTTCGGCGTGAATATAACTGATCTCCTTCAGCTTCAAAGCTCCTTCGAGCGCGACCGGGAAATTTATCCCGCGGCCGAGGTAGAGAAAATCCTGCACACGGAAGAAATCTTTTGAAAGTTCTTCGATCGAATCGGCGTCGTTGAGAAGCTGCTCGATCTTTAGCGGCAATTCGGCCAGGTCCTGGGCCAGCTCTTTAGCCTTGTCCCGGTCTATCGTTCCGCGAAGTTCGCCCAAGTACGATGCAAAAAGGTAAAGGGCAACCATTTGGGATGTGAACGCCTTGGTCGATGCAACCCCGATCTCCGGCCCTGCATGCGTCAGAATTGTGCCGTCCGCCTCGCGATGGATCATCGAACCCTGCACGTTGCAGATCGCCAAAACCTTGCAGCCGGCTTGTTTTGCCTCGCGCATCGCCGCGATCGTGTCGGCGGTTTCGCCGGATTGGGAGATAACGATCAGCAGGTCGGTGTCGCTCAAAACCGGATCGCGATAGCGAAATTCCGATGCGTAATCGACCTCGACCGGAACACGGACAAGGTTTTCAAGCATGTATTTCCCGGCCAGCCCGGCGTGCCACGATGTGCCGCACGCCGCGATCTTGATCGACGTGACCGCGAGAAAATCCTCCTCGGAAATATCCATCGGATCGAGATAAATCTTTCCGGTATCGAGCGAAACGCGTCCCTGCGACGTGTCGCGGACGGCACGCGGCTGCTCATAGATCTCCTTGAGCATAAAGTGCTTGAAGCCGCCTTTCTCGGCCATGATCGGGTCCCACGTTATTCGCTGCTGCTTCGGTTCGACGATATTGCCGTCAAAATCCGTCACACGCACCGAGTCTTTGGTCAGGATCGCGATTTCCCTGTCACCAAGAAAAAAAACGTCCCGCGTATGCTGCAAAATCGGCGGGATATCCGACGCAACAAAAAACTCGCCATCGCCCAAACCGATAACGACCGGCGGCCCTTCGCGAACTGCGATTATCGTATCTGGAACATCGACCGAGATTATCGAAAGAGCAAAGATGCCTTTGAGTTCCTTGACAGCTTTCTGCACCGCAAGTTCGAAAGAAAGGCCATCGGCCTCGATGTAATGCCCGATCAAATGAGCGACAACCTCGGTATCGGTTTCGGTTTTGAACGTACTGCCGTTCGCCGCAAGACGTTCCTTCAACGGCAGGTAATTTTCGATAATTCCGTTGTGAACGACGACGATCTTGCCCGACTGGTCCCGGTGAGGATGGGCATTTTCCTCGGTAGGACGCCCGTGCGTCGCCCAACGCGTGTGCCCGATGCCGTAATTACCGTCAAGCGGATTGAGCCGGATCGCTTCCTCTAGATTTCGCAGCTTCCCTTCCGCACGACGCAGCGAAAGATGATGTTCGTCATCAACCACCGCGATCCCCGCCGAATCATAGCCGCGGTATTCGAGCTTTCTGAGGCCGTCGATTATCAACGGCACAACCTGTTTATTTCCAACNNACATATCCGACAATTCCACACATACATTAATTAAGAAAAAATCTATTCCTGTTTCGTTTTTCTCTTTTCGACTTCTGGTTTCCAGACCATGTACATCAGAATGTCAGTGAAACTCTGATACCACTCCGGCGCGTGAGGAGTTCCGGTCGAGGCAAAGAAGCGCCTAGCCCTCCGAACCAGCTGAACATCTTGCGGTTGTAAGACAACGATAGCATCCTTCTCGCCGTCTTCGACTTCCATCGTCAAATCCATGAACGTCTCTGATTTGTCGTCAGCGAGGTCTTGGAACGCTTTGATAAATTGGTCACGCGTCGTTTTTGGCGTCCCGGTGCGTGGTTGAATCAATGTTGGCTTCGCCAGAAACTGGTCTATTTTGTTCTTAATTGAAGCAGAAAGTGTGGACGTATCAAGTTTTGCGAGAGCTTCCGCCGCTTCAACTGTCACCTGTTTGAACAAAAGATCGATCGCGATTTCGCGCCCTGGGTGGTCCCTCTGATTAGCAATTGCAGCGAGCGCAGGTGTCGCGAAGCGTTCGTCCATACTGCCAAAAATCGCAAGAGAGCCGATCGGTTTGTTGATCTTCAGGGTACCGTGTTGCGGAAGATAGTAATACGGATCTTTTCCCCTAAGCCAGGCGTCGCCGGCCAGCGATGTATCAAGCCCTTCCAAGCCGAAGCGAAGAATAGGTGCGATCCAGTTCTGCAAAACTATATCCGCCAAATCAGCTCTTGCATATGATTGTATTAACAGCTTCTTAGCGTCTTCCGATTTGTCGAGGCTAGTCATTAAAGTACTCCCGTCGAACAGGAAGAATTTATTTGCATTCGGCGCGCGGAGCGCAGCCATAAGGCAAGGCAGAAGGCGCTTCTGGTCGCCTTTTACTCGTTCCCAAACGACATCCATCTCGGCTGACTTCGCTGCTTGTTGCGCCTCAGTCAGTTTTGACGGACTAAAATCATAGGTTTTGTCGATTAGTTTCTGGAATTCCGTACATTCCACGGGCAGGTTTTCATGTTGCTCGACAGAGACCATAATCGCATCCGTGTTCTCTGTCGGAACTTCGGCACGACAACTAACCATCTGGGTACCGGAAAATAGGAAGATAGCGAGCAGCCCCGTAGTTCTTAGTTTATCCTTATCAAGTGTGATCATACCGACTCTTTTCTCTTCTTCACCGAGGGGCGCGCAGGCACGCCAACAACGAGATCTCCTGCTTCGACATCCTTCGTCACAACACTCCCCGCTCCCGTCACCGCGCCGTCGCCAACTTTCACCGGGGCAACAAGCATCGTGTCCGAGCCGATCTTTACCTTGTCGCCGATATGCGTTTCGTGCTTGTTTTTGCCATCGTAATTGCATGTGATTACGCCGGCTCCGATGTTTGTGTCCTCGCCTATGGTGGCGTCGCCAAGGTAGGTGAGGTGGCTTGCTTTGGAACCCCTGCCCAGCTTTGTTTTCTTTAATTCAACAAAGTTGCCGACCTTTGATTCCGGCTCCATTTTCGCGTTTCCGCGGAGGTGAGCCATCGGGCCAACAGTGCAGTCATCTGCAACTTCCGAGTCGATTATCAGGCAGTTATCGCGGATCTCAACGCCGTTTCCGATCCTTGCGTTCGTCATCCGGGTGCCGGAACGGATAGTGCATCGTTCGCCGACCGCGGTCGCTCCTTCGATCGTCACATTCGGATAGATCACCGTGTCGCGTCCTATCGACGCCTGAGCACTGACGTAAGCGTTCTTTGGGTCGATAAATGTAACGCCGTGATCGAGCATCAATTTCGAGATCGTCCGCCTTTGCAAAATGCGTTCAAGATCGGCGAGCTGGACTCGATCATTGACGCCCTCGATTTCATGCGAATCGCCGAATTGGAATACCGCTACATCCTCGCCTGCGTCGCGCAAAAGAGACGGAACGTCCGTCAGATAATATTCACCCTGCGAATTATTGTTTTGAACGGCCGACAGGGCCGAAAACAACAATCGAGTGTCAAAACAATAAATTCCGGCGTTTATCTCGGAAATTTGTTTCTCTTCGTCGGTGGCGTCTTTTTGTTCAACGATTCGTTCAAACACACCGGCTTCATCGCGAACAATGCGGCCATAGCCAGCCGGATCAATAAGCCACACGGTCAAAATCGTACACGCGGCGGCTTTACGATGGTGCTGCTGGACGAGAGCGGCGAGCGTTTCAGGCCGGATCATCGGCACATCGCCTGAAAGCACAACGAGTGTCGAGTCTTTTTCCTCCAAATACTGCCGCGCCGCGTTTACCGCGTCGCCAGTCCCCAACTGTTTTTCCTGCGTTACAAAAACAACCTGCTGCTCATCAAGCTCGTTCAGAACGGCGGTCTTTACCTCTTCTCCCTGATGGCCGATGACAACGTAAATGTTCTCCGGAGCCAGGGCCGTCGCGGTCCGGCAGACATGATTGATCAGCGGCCGGCCGTCAAGCCGGTGAAGCACCTTTGCAAGATCGGACTTCATCCGGGTTCCGAGTCCCGCAGCGAGGATCAAAACATCCAGCCCTTTTTGTTCGGTCGAAGAATCTGACATAACTTTGGTGGGAAAAAACAGGACGAATGCCACCGGCTTTTCGCACCCTATCTAACGGCGAATAGAGCAGCCCAAGACCGCCTGCGCAAGCTTGTTCGGATCGTGGCGAACCTTCTCTCCTTCGTCAAGTAGATTACCATAAACGATCTCGGCTCCTTCAATTGTTTCCGCCGAAATCGAGCCGTGCACGCCTATCTGCTCGGCACCTTCAAGCTCGTAAAGTTCGGATTGTAGCTTGCTGATCGGCTGGTTGTTAATAATTATATAATCGAAACGCACTTCAGGCGCGTATTCGCCGATTATTTCCAGGTGGCGGCGTGCCGTCAGGCCGTCGGTTTCACCGGGCTGCGTCATCAGATTACAGATAAATATCTTGACCGCGGACGATTCGGCGATCGCTTTAGAAACGCCCTGAACAAGCAGCGGAGGCAACAGGCTCGTATAAAGCGAACCGGGCCCGATCGTAATAATGTCTGCGCGCGATATAGCAGACAGTGCTTCTGGCATCGGCTGGCAGTCCTGCGGCTCAAGATAAAGCCGCTTTATCGCCCTTCCCACGTTGCCGATCCGCGTCTCCCCGCGAATGATCGACCCGTCAAAAAGCTCGGCCGCTAGTCGTACATCCGACACGGTCGCTGGATAAATGTGGCCTTTGCTGGCCAGGATCTCGGATGAAAGCTTAACCGCCTCTGCAAAATCGCCGGTGATTTCGGAAAGAGCAGCAAGAAACAGATTGCCGAAGTTATGCCCACCAAGATCGCCGATGCCTCCAAACCGGTGCTGAAAGAGCCTGGACAAAAGATTTGAATCTTCTGAAAGCGCCACCATGCAGTTTCTAATGTCGCCGGGCGGCGGCATTTGGAGCTCGTCGCGAAGCCGGCCCGAACTTCCACCATCGTCGGAAACCGCAACAATGGCCGATAAATGCTCGATCCGATGATTATCGCCCAAATGTGATCCTCCTACGTACTTCTTCATGCCCGCGAGAAGTGTCGCAAGGCCGGTTCCACCGCCGATCGCTACGCAATCCATGCCTTTTTTTTCTTCCGTCTGCAATTTATTATTCATGAGCGATAAATTAATCCAGACCAATGCGAATACCTGATAAACATTGATTCGACACCCGCTTCCGAATATTTCAAATCGTGGGTTACGAAAGCCGCTCGGCAAACTTTGGCCACCAATTTGAGCTAGCCGGACATCGTAACAAGGAAATAGCTTTCCAATTTAACTTTATTTTGTCATCAAAAAACACTTGAAGCATTCGTTATGCATGTGTTAGATTTAGAAGTGCGGTTCAACGCAGAAACCCGCCTCGTTCGTTAACCAGCACATTTCACCGCAATTATACTTGCCGCTGTCGTTATTCAGATAAAGAGAATATCAAATGGCACAATCGCCTTTCATTTTACAAGAACACCAGTTTCAAAGGCTAAAGATCGTCTTGGCCCGCTTATGCGTCGAATGCGCCGCCCGCGTTGTTTTCCTTGTCGACCGGGATGGTCAAACGATCGCTTTCCACGGTGACATCGGCGATATGGATACGATGAGTTTTTCGTCGCTGGCCGCGGGCAATGTGGCTGCTACCAGCAGCATGGCAAAGCTTATTGGCGAAGACGTTTTCCCGGCCGTCGTTCATGAAGGCGAACGGGAGAGTATATTCATTAGTGTAATCGGCCGCAGCCTGCTGGTCGTTGTCTTTGACGAGCGTTCTACGCTCGGTCTCGTAAAACTGAGAACGAAGAAAGCAAGTTTTGAGGTCGCATCGATCCTGGACGAGGCAGTTAAAGACTCAGTAGCCTTCAGTGTAAACCGCAATTCAGTTTTTGCTGAGATCACCGACGAAGACATAGACAGTCTTTTCGGATAGGCGGCATTGATATAGAATATTCGGCAAAGTTATGACATTTATCAATTACGCATCACGCGAAATTAACTGCAAGATTGTATATTACGGACCGGGATTGTGCGGAAAAACCACGAATCTGCAATACATCTACGATTCGACCGCTCCGCAGGCAAAAGGCAAGCTTATCAGCCTCGCGACCGAAACCGATCGTACGTTGTTCTTCGATTTCATGCCGCTCGAACTCGGAACCGTTCGCGGATTTAAAACGCGTTTTCATCTTTATACGGTTCCCGGGCAGGTTTATTACGATGCCTCGCGTAAACTTATTTTGAAGGGCGTTGACGGCGTGGTCTTTGTCGCGGACAGTCAGGACGAACGAATGGACGCGAATATCGAATCGCTCTACAACCTTGAAGAAAATCTTCAAACCCAGGGTTATGACCTGGCGCAAATACCATACGTTTTACAGTTAAACAAACGCGACCTTCCGAATGTTACACCGATAGAGGAGCTCTCATCCGAACTCCTCAGAAAAGGCGAACCGGTCTTCGAGGCCGTCGCAACTGACGGAACCGGCGTTTTCGATACGCTAAAAGCGGTAGCGAAACAGGTTTTGACGGAACTTCGTAAAAGCTAGGTCAAAACGTGTTCCGTATCCCAGATACAACTTTAAGGCAAAATCGAAAGCCGCCAGGTGAACATCACTTAGCGGCTTTAATTTATTATGGCGGAGCCGACGGGGCTCGAACCCGCGACCTCCAACGTGACAGGCTGGCGTTCTAACCAACTGAACTACGACTCCGCGAAACTAATGGAAAATGGATAATTGAAAATTGAGAATGCGGATTTCTTGTTCATCTCATTTTCCATTCTCAATTCTCCATTCTCAATTATCAAAATGGTGGGCACGAAGGGACTCGAACCCCTAACTTCCTCCTTGTAAGGGAGGCTGTCTACCAATTGACGTACGTGCCCAAACTCAATATTGAAGGCCCATTACACTCGTTTGCCCGACCGGATTTTCAAAGAAAAATAGCCGCTCCCGTCAAAAGAGCGAACTGACATCCTACGAAAATTACCGTGCGACTGTCAAGCTGTACGGGTGATCACGAACACCGTTCAAGAATGAAACGAGCGACCTGGATCAGGAGTTCGGTCGGCTTGTGGATCGGATCGAGACACGCGATCGCCTCATTATAAAGCGCCTTCGCCAAATCCGCCGTTCCTTCAATGCCGTAAATGCTCGGATATGTCGCTTTATTCGCGGCAAGGTCCTTTTGGGCAGTTTTTCCCAACGACTCGGTTGTCTGCGTAACATCTAAAAGATCGTCGGTGATCTGAAACAGGAGGCCGAGACGGGATGCATAATCAGATATTGCACGCACGTCCGTCTCCGTTCCGCCGCCGATGGTGACACCGGCCTTTCCGCACGCCGCGATTAGTGCCCCAGTCTTGAGTCCGTGGATGTTATTGATCGCCTCGATCGACATTTGTTTGCCCTCGGCCTCGAGGTCGAGATGTTGCCCCGCGACCATTCCAAAGGGAGTGCCGGCCGCACGGGCCAGTTCCGCGATCAGACCAATTCGCATTTCGGCGGTGAGACGTTCATCTTCCGCAACTGCTTGAAACGCAAGAGTTTCGAGCACATCGCCCGCAAGGATCGCTGTTGCCTCGCCGAATTTCTTATGACAAGTTTCGCGACCACGCCGCAAATCGTCGTTATCCATAGACGGCAGATCGTCGTGAATAAGCGAATATGTGTGGATCATTTCGACGGCCGATGCGGTACGCACAAGTCTTTCGGGCGCGGCTTCGAACGTCCGGCCAACGGCAAAAACCAAAATGGGCCGAAACCTCTTCCCGCCCGCGAAAAGGCTCCAGCGGATTGCCTCGTGAAGAAGCTGCGGTTCCGTTTGGGCCGACGGGACGAGTTTGTCGAGCGATTCATCGACGATCCGGATAGACTCGGCAATGAATAATGGTAAATCATTCATTATTCTGGAATTATCGTTCAAGAGCAGGCATATTTCAAAAACGAACTTCTTCGGATCCGAAAGCAATTACTTTTTTGCGAAATATGATCCGATAATGTAAATTTCATTTAGTTTTATGGCGATCAGCAATGACGAATTTCGGGCAGCTTTGTCGCGTTTTCCAAGCGGCGTGACAGTGGTTACAACAAAAGATGCCGACGGAAGACTACACGGAATTACGGTCTCTGCATTCTGCTCGCTTTCACTCGAGCCACCGCTAATTCTGATCTGTGTGGAAAAAATTGCGGGCAGTCACTATGCTCTCTGCGAGTCAAAGGCTTTTGTAGTCAATATTCTAAATTCGCAACAGATTGGGCTTTCCGAACAATTCGCGTCCCCGGATCCGGACAAATTCGATGGCGTCTCGTTTCGTACCGGGATCGACGGCGTACCGGTGATCGACGGTGTTGTGGCAAGTCTCGAATGCCGTTTAAAGCGGATCTGTGATGGCGGCGATCACACGATCTTCATCGGAGAGGTCAAAAATGTGTCGATTATTGATGGTTATCCCCTCGTTTATTCACAAAGCACATACTGGACGATCTCTGAAACGCCGCAGGATTTCTGATGAGATTGTCGGGGCCCGCCGCCATATGGTCTTGTCGCGGGGTGACATATAGACAATTGCCGAGCGATTTATCACTTGGTAAAGCGAATCGCAATATTCACGGCCATCGTGACAGCGGCGGGGAAGTCCATCGTTCGAGTTTCGAAAAATTATTGTTTCAAAGTCAAATTGCCTTCAACTTAAACAATTACATTAACTTACGCTTTCTATTGTTGGCTAATTTAAGATTAGCACAACATATTGTATAAACTTTTTGTTGACATCTCGCATTTCCTGGCTTACTATGGCCTCACTTGAGTGCTAAATCCGCTGCAGTCCTCAAGCCCGAATAATCAAAACTCAATCGTCGAGAGATTTCGAGAATACTATTTCAGATGTTAAAATAGTATTACGTAAACATCCGTGTCTTTAATATCGGCACAAGGAGAAACCGCAAGCATGAGCACAGTTTTTGAGCCTGTAAAAACGGGTGGAATTATGGCCAAAGCGAATGGTAATGGAGCGGGCGCGGCATTAGGCCGCGAGGTCCTGCTTCCAGGCCTAAACGCACAGAAAGTCATCACAAAAAGGTATTCGTTAAAGGATGAAAACGGCGATGCCGTCGAAACATGGGCCGATATCGTGCGGAGAGTTGTCGGACACGTATCCAGCGCCGAAACCGACCCGTTGNNTTGAAACAAAATTTGTTCTATAACGAGATGATGCCCGTCATGCTCAACCGCGAGTTTATTCCGAACACGCCTTGCCTCGTCAATGCCGGAAAGCCAAAAGGACAGCTCGCCGCATGTTTTGTTCTGAACGTCCCCGATTCTATTGAAGGAATCATGGAACACGCCCAGAATGTCGCGATCATTCATCAGACCGGCGGCGGGACCGGCATGACCTATGAGTTCCTGCGTCCCGCGGGTTCGATGGTCAATTCGACGCGAGGCGTCGCTTCGGGGCCTGTCAGCTTCATGAACATCGTCAATCAGACGACCGAGGTTGTAAAACAGGGTGGCGTTCGGCGAGGTGCGAACATGGGAATACTGTCCGTGAAGCACCCGGATATTTTACGCTTTATTCACGCCAAGAATGATCAAAGCAGCCTGACAAACTTCAACATCTCGGTCACCGTTACCGATTCGTTTATGGAGGCGGTGGATCGCGCCGTTTGGTTTCAGACCGAATTCAACGACGAGCCCTGGACACAAGGCGTTTTCGATCCGGTCACCGGAACCGATTACGTCCTTTACCGAAACTCCGACGGCTCAATAGCTACATTCGCCGACAAATTCGCGTTCGAAACTGCCGATCTTTCGGACTGCACGATCGAGACTCCTCCGATGCCGGGAATGGTATTCGCTCCGGACATCTGGAAGCGGATCATCGCGTCGGCCCACAAATACGCCGAGCCGGGAATAATCTTTATCGATGAGGTCAACCGGCACAATCACCTGATGGCCTCGATGGGCCCGATATACGCGTGTAATCCCTGCGGTGAACAGCAGCTCCACTTCAATAATTCCTGCAATTTAGGCTCGATCGATGTCGCGAAATTCTATGTACGGTCCGGTGACGGCGAGTCGGTGGACGATTGTATAGATTGGGAACGACTTGCCCACACAACGCATCTCTGCACACAGTTTTTAGACAATGTGGTAGATGCCGGCTACTTCCCTCTTGCGGAGATCGACGATGTCGTAAAACGCACGCGGCCCGTCGGATTGGGGATAATGGGTTTCGCCGACCTTTGCTTGAAATTGGGGATCACTTACGGAGAGCAGGAATCGCTTGATCTTATAGGTCGCGTAATGGGCTTTGTCCGCCGCGAGTCATGGATGGCTTCGCTGAGACTCGGCGTCGAAAAGAGTGTTTTCCCCGAGTTTGAAGCCAACCGCGAGGCATACGCAAAATTCCTTTATGACGATATTGGTATTCCGGATGAAGTACCGCTCACACCGCGTAACTATGAGGTGACAACGATCGCGCCGACGGGAACGATATCGCTTATCGCCGAAACCTCGTCGGGTATCGAACCGAATTTTTCATGGGCTTACGTTCGTCAGGACACCGTCGGGACGCGCACTTATGTTCATACGCTCGCCGCCGAGGCTCTTGGTATCGACGTCGATCAAACGGATGATAAATCGATCAAGGCCGCTGCCCAGTATGTCGTCGATCACGAAAGTGAACTGCCGCCTCACTTTATTTCCGCGATGGAGATCAAGTCGCTTCAGCACGTTAAAGTGCTTGCGGCAGCTCAAAAGCATGTGGACAACGCCATCTCAAAAACATGCAACGGAGCCGCCGATGACACGTTGGAATCGGTCGATGAGCTTTACCATCTGGCTAGAGAACTTGGCTGTAAGGCCGTTAGCTATTACCGAGATGGCAGCCGCGAGGGGCAGGTGTTAAACTCTATGAAGACTACGGTTATTGACGCGGAGACGCGGGGACAGGGAGACGCGGAGACCGAGGAATTTGCGGTGTCGGCTGATGAGGATTTCACCGCGTCGCCGCGTCGCTCCGTCACCCCGTCACAACGAGTAGAGCGCCCCCGCGAATTACAGGGATCGACCTGGCGAATTCCTTTCGACGGCCAGAATTTGTATGTAACGGTCAATCATAACGGCCAACGGATTCTCGAAGTATTTGCAGCCGGCCCGATAAGCGAAGGCGTCGGTTTGCTGGCGTCAAAGATGCTGCGAGGCGGGTTCGAAGTTCGCGAAGTTGCGAGAAGCCTGAACAAGGTCACCGCTACACATGCCGTTTGGTTCAATGAAAGACTGCTGACTTCACCCGAACAGGCCGTTGCTGAATGCCTGCTGCTTATCGACCGGCGATTAAAGAATTTGCCTCAGTCCGAGCGAGGTTTGGCGAAACAAATTTCGTCTATGGATATAGCCTTGCCAAGCCAGGAAATATCGAGTTTTATCGGCGAGTGCCCCGAATGCCGCGGCCAGCTCGAGCATTCGTCAGGATGTGATTTCTGTCGTGACTGTGGATATTCCAAGTGTAAGTGACCGTTTTGATCGTCGAGAAAACTGGGGTCGGTGACGAGGATCTCGATGCCCTCCAACCAAGATGATTCCGGTAAAAACCTTGACCAAGCTGCGACATTAGTGCTATTTCTTTAAATAGTTTCTCTTCAAAATACGAGTCTTTTCGTTGAAGCAAGGAGTTTGAATGTCAAAGAAGTTAATATTGACTGTTGCAGCAGTATGCCTCGCTCTTACTGCACTTACGGATATCGCAATTGGAGAGGATACCGCGAAACCATCCAGGCGTTCCGCGAAGAAACTAAACATCNNCCTTGGGGGCCGACTCAGGCGGATGTCGACGCAGCGGCGCAAAGGGTCGAACTCGATGATACGGTCAGACGCGAACTTAGCGGCTCCAAATTTCGACGGGTCGGCTTTGAGTATCTTTACGACACGATCGAAAGCAAAAAACAATCCGCCAAGCCGCCTACCCGCTTTCGGGTGATCTATTACAACTACTCCAATGACATGACTTTGTTTGCCGAAGGCGACTTTGCAGCAAAGGGACCAATCTCCGTTCGATGGGTAAGCGTCGTGCCGGGCGTGGGCGACGATGAGATCAAGGCTGCCTACAAGGTCGTGGCACAGGACCCGGCTTATTCAAAACTGAAGCTGGCCGATGCGATCGAATTCTACGAGGCCATGCCGCCGACAACGGTTTTTAATGGCGAACGTCTGGTAAACATCGGTGTTACTAATCCGCAAACCGGTGAAAACGAGATCGTCGGCGTCAGTTTCAAGAATGACAAACTGGTCCATTACGCTAATAACGCCCCGCCTACTTCGGCAGCAACACCGGACGCGTGTGGAATTGCAAACTCGAACCAAGGGAGCAGCGGACAGGGCGTCGCGGGCCAGGCAACATTGACGGTGAATGAGGCCGGAGGCGGACCGCTTTGGGAAATGCTCGTCATCAGGCCTTCATCTTCGTCAGGAGGAATCCTTGAAAGGTCCGGTCTGGAGATTCGAGACGTAAGATACCGCGGCAAATCCGTTCTTAAACGCGGACATGTTCCGATCTTGAATGTTCAATATGTTGCCAATTGCGGGCCATTTCGCGATTGGCAATACTCGGAAGGATTTTTTAACGCTCCCGCGGCCGGAGCGACCGATCCTGCACCGGGTATCAGAATTCTCGCGTCGGGACAGGTAGCGACGACTGCGGTCGAAAGCCACAACGATACAGGAAATTATCAAGGTGTCGCAATCTATACCCAGGATGTCGGATTCGGCACCGAAGTCGTATTGGTAACCGAGATGAACGCCGGCTGGTATCGTTACGTCATGGAATGGCGGTTCGC
>DLHV01000030.1:26910-38215 GCA_002483395.1 Chloracidobacterium sp. UBA7659
CGCATCGCCACCATACCTACTGGCGGTTCGATTTCGACATTGTGAACGCGAACAATAATATCTATCAGTTGGAACGTGGACGAAAGTTCTTGAAAACGATCGACCTTGAGACTGCGGCCTTTAAGAACGTCCAGAAAAGTCGCAGTTTCTTAATTCAGAATTCGACCGGCGACGAGGCATATCAAATCGTACCAGGAACGAATGATGGCACGGTATTGAACGCCAACGGTGACCTCATCGACACATTCGGCGGAGGCGATTTTTGGCTTATGCGGTTCAAGGGAACGGCCGGGGCACCTACCGAAATTGATGACCCCAACTCAGGTGCGGCTGCGAATTTAGCTCCGTGGGTCAATGGCGAATCGATGTTGGGTGCAGACCTTGTGGTATGGTACGCGGCTCACCAAGTTCGATCCGACGACTCAAGCCGGAACAAGCCGGCAGCTCCCCAGGTTATCAGCGGAGCACATGTGATGGGACCGACATTGCGTCCTGTTCGCTGGTGATTTTTGGCGGATTCGCGTAGATCTAGAGAGCAGTAAGAACCAGAAAGTTCTGTGCTGCTTTCTTTTTTTCCGCCGTGTTGTAAGAATATATTTCACCGCTTCTTGCATTAGTATTGTGACATTATGATCAACCGTGGCTATATACTCCGTTTTCCCGCATTGGTTCTTTTCATTGTTAGTCTGGCATCCTTGGTTGAAGCCAGGCAATCGGCAATCCAGAAACCCAGGCCGACACCGACGCCGAGTGCGTCGCCAAAGCCATCGCCGACAATAGCCGTACAAACATTTAGTGACCTTCAAGCTAAGATTCGCACACGAATTTCTAATCCGGTGGTTCGCCGCGGGCAGATCGGCATAAAGATCGTCTCGCTCAACACGGGAAAAGTGGTTTTCGAAGAGAACGGCGAGAAGTATTTTATGCCTGCCTCGAACATGAAGAATTTCACCGTGGCGACGGCATTGGAAAAACTGACGCCGGATTATCGATTCGTCACAAGCGTTTACGCCGCTGCAATGCCGGATGCCGATGGCACGATAAAAGGCGATCTGCGGATATATGGACGCGGAGATGTCTCGATCTCGACGAGCTTTTCCAAGGGCAATTACTATAAGGGCCTTGACGATCTTGCCACAAAAATCACCGCGGTCGGGGTAAAAAAGATCGAAGGCAGCATTGTCGCCGATGACTCATATTTCAAAGGCTATCCAATTCCTGGCGGATGGGAGTGGGACGATCTGCAATCGTACTATGGCGCTGAGGTGTCGGCGTTGCCGCTGAACGATAATGCGGTCGATTTGACGGTCAGACCTGGGCCTCTCGGCTATGCCTGCACAGTAAATCTTTCGCCATACAATCCGGTTTATCGTGTCAAAAACCTCTGCACGACAACCGCCGCCGGAACGCCCCGCACGCTAAAAATTGTAAAGGTGCTTGGTCAAAACCAGCTTGAGATAACAGGCACCTTGCCTTTGGGAAATGCGGGTTTCAGCAACCCTGTTTCCGTCTCGCGTCCCGCCGAGCTTTTTGCCGCCTTGCTGAAGCAGCGGCTTGAGTTAAAGGGCGTGACGGTCGCGGGACAATATAGAACCTACATCGGTAAAAGCACTTTGATCGAAACCGTCGAGATCGCAAAAATGGAATCGCCGCCGCTCAGCCTCATCGCCGCCAAGACGATGAAGCCAAGCCAGAATATGTATACGGAAACTCTATTGTGGGCGCTCGGCGAAGAGGAGCGAAAACGCATCGACATGCCGACGATTGGATCCAACGCTCCGCCTCCGCAACAGGATAGTTCCGCACTCGGTCTTGCCCAGGTAAAGAGCTTCTTGACAAGTATCGGCATCGCTCCCGACGGCGTCATTCAGCATGACGGCAGCGGGCTTTCTCGGCATGATCTGATCACGCCTTCGGCAGTTGTTCAGCTTTATGTATACATGGCGAAGCAAAGCAAATACGCGCAGTCGTGGCGCGATTCGCTGACGATCGGCGGCGTTGACGGGACCCTTGCGAACCGCTTCAAAGGCACGGCCGCGGCAGGAAATATTCGCGGAAAAACAGGGACCATTGATCAGGTTTCCGCTCTTTCCGGTTATATAACAACAGCCGGCGGCGAGCAGCTTGTGCTTTCGATCGTCGTTAACGGGGTTGCCGTAACGCGAGAAAGAACCAGCCTGATCGACGACATCGTTTTGGGCCTGGCAAATTTCAACGGAAAGATCGACTGATCCGTAACTCCCCTCCTTACGAAGGAGGNNGGCGGACGGGGTGGTTCTCTCTCCAAAGTGGCCGGGTGGTCGGCGGGTCGGTCGAACGTACACTGCAAAAAAGCTGACCGGCAACCGCGATCAGCTTTTTTCGTGATTCAGAACTACCAACGGTCGCCGCTATCGGCGTATCCGCCCCGGTTGCCGCCGCCATAGCTGCCCCGGCTGCGGTTGCCGCCGCGTTCTTCGCGCGGGCGGGCTTCATTGACGACCATGTTCCGGCCGTCGTATTCCTGGCCGTTAAACTGTGCAATTGCTGCATTTGCTTCGTCTTCGGTGGACATTTCGACAAAGCCGAAACCGCGTGAACGCCCCGTTTCACGGTCAATGACCACGTTTGCGGAATCAACCGCTCCGGCCGCCGCAAAATACTCTTCCAAATCCTCGCTCGTAACGCGAAAGGACAAATTTCCTACATATAATTTGTTGCTCATTTCCTTTTATTTTAGATTTTCAAGAGAAGCAAAAATGGCAGGTAAAGGCGGAAAGTTTCTGGCGACACTTCCCTTTGAAAAGCGACGGTTCCCTACTCAAAAAAACTTAGCTGCTTCATTATCTATGACCAAACTCTCTGAACCGAACCGAAAAAGCGTCGCTAATATTGCGGACGGGAGCATCTACCGAGACACACTTCGAGAGCAAAAATATTGAAAATTATGCAATGTTTTGAAAATTATGGCAAGGAAAAATCGCTATCACACCATACGTTACTTTTCTAGCTTCAAAACATCCAGCAAATTTTCATGGATGCCGCCGAACCCGCCGTTCGACATAATCGCGACGATATCGCCCTCCTTCAATTCGGGCGTCAGACGCGTGATGATGGCGTCGGCGTCGGGGAAGGAATAGGCGGGTTTGCCCTGGAGTTCGATGTCGCGGACAAGTTCATCGACATCCAGCACCTTGCCAAGTTCGCTGGCTTTTGACGTGTTGTAAACACCGGCGATGATGACGTAGTCGGCGTAGGAAAATGCCTTTCCGTATGGCTCCTGGAAAATAGCCAGCCTCGACGACCATGTTCGCGGTTCGAAGACGGCGATCAGGCGATGGCCCTCATACTTCATCCGCAGGGCTTTTAGGGTTTCCTCGACGGCTGTCGGGTGATGAGCGAAATCGTCGATCACGGTCACGCCACGCTCGACGCCCCGGACCTCGACACGCCGCTTGACGGATTTGAATGTGTGAAACGCTTCCTGAATCTTCTCCTTTGAAATGCCCCATGCATCGGCAACGATGATCACGGCAAGGCAGTTGCGTACGTTGAATTCGCCTATCAGATTGGTTTCGAATTCACCGAAAGTTTTGCTGTCATTGAACACGGTAAATCGCGTCACATCACCGGTAAAGTCGATATAGCGCGCCTGCCATTTGGCGTCGTCGCTCAATCCGAAGGTCTCGATATTTGTAAAGAGTTTGCCGTCCATTTCGGCCAAAACTTCGCGAACAACGGGCGAATCGATGCCGCAGACCAGCCGCCCGTTGCCGGGAACGAGGTTCATTAGGCGTGAGAATTCCCACTTAATATCTTCGAGATCATCGTAGATGTCGGCGTGGTCGAATTCGATATTGTTGACGATGGCNNGCCGTGTCGTATTCGTCGCCTTCTATTACAAAATAATCGCCGTCCGTCACGCGAAAGCTGGCCCCGAAATTCTGCACGATGCCGCCGACCAGAAAGGACGGATCAAGCCCGCCTACGTCGCAAACCCATGCGGCGATGCTTGTCGTCGTCGTTTTACCGTGCGTCCCCGCAACAACCAGCGAACGCTTGCCGCGAATAAATTCTTCCTGCACGATCTCCGCCTGCGAGCGGTAAAGGAGTTTGCGAATCAGAACTTCTTCCAACTCTGGGTTGCCGCGCGATATGGCGTTGCCAACAACGATACAATCCGCACCAATGTCAGCATTTTCAGCCTTATAGCCATTGAGTATCTTGATGCCGAGGGCTTCGAGCTGCGTTGACATCGGCGGATAGACGTTCTGGTCCGAGCCGGTAACTTCGTGCCCGCGCGATTGCAGCATGCCGGCAAGCGACGCCATCGCCGTGCCGCATATTCCGATCAGATGGTAATGCATTTAATTCATGAAAATATCCGCTTAGTTGACTATGAAGTCAGTCTTGTAGGAGAGCAACTCGTTAACCAGTCCGTTCGCCTCATATACCTTGCGTAGAGCTTCCAGTATCCCGGCGCTGTGAACGCCGACCGCGCGCGAGCCTTCGGCTTCTTCGATGTACCAATATCGATTGGAGAGCTTCTGGATGTTGCTGTCGAAATTGAGGCCGACGACCTCACCTTTGCGGTTGATGACCGGCGAGCCGCTGTTGCCGCCGATCGTGTCGGCCGTGTAGACGAAGTTGAGTGGTGTTGCGAGATCGAGTTTGTCACGCCTGTCTTTTAGACTCTGCGGCAGGTCAAACGGCGGCTTTTCGCCAAAGCTGAGAGCACGGTCGTAGAGACCAAAAAACGTTGTCCTGTACGGAACGAGCGTCGTGTCTTCATCATAGCCCTTCACAATTCCGTAGCTGATTCGGAGGTTCGAATTCGCATCGGGCGGCATGGTCTTGCCGTAAACGGCAAACCTGGCTTCGGCGATCTTCGTTCCGGAAGCAGCCTCGACGTTCTTGATCGACTTTTCGTGCCAATCGCGAAGCTCACGAACGACAGGCTCAACGCGGCGGGCAAACCCGATCATCGGGTCGGTCGATTCCGCTACGGCTGAAGCCGGCCCGTCAAGCAACGCTTGGCGAATGGCCGGATCGGTCAGCTTGGTTTCACGGACGGCTTTGCGGACAACCTCGGCGGTTTCGGCATCGCCGAACGCGGCCTTGACGAACGGATCGTCGTTGCTGAGCGTTTTGCGGACCTCTTCGAACCAGACGATCAGCTGGGCCTCTTCCATCTCGGAATAGATCGGTGCGGGCGAAAGGGTGGAACGCTTCAGGGCTTCGAGCCGCGCGTCGGTATATTCCGGATACCTCTTTTCGTTCAGCTTGGCTTTCTCGATGTGCCACGTGACGATCTGCGAAGCGATCGTTCCGAGCCTGGATACGGCGAGGACCGAAAACGATAGCCGGCCCGACATCGCGGGCATCTGCTCATAAGCCTTCGCGATGCCAGTCCACGCCGGGCCGTACTGCTTTTCAAGCTCGGGCTTTTCGGCGAGTTTGGTGCGGAGGTCTTTTTCCTCAGCTTCCTTTTTCGCAAATTGTCGGGGATTGAGCAGGCCTTCCTGCTGGCCGGCGAGGCGTTTCAGAGAGTTGGCGAAGGAGCGCATCCCGGGCGAAGCCTGCCGCAATTGCTCCGGTCCAAGCTTTGAGTAATTCTCGAGCCCACGACGAAGAGTTTCCCAGATCTTCTTCTGCGCCGGATTGCCCAAGTCACGCTGATACGTTAGTTGAGCCACCGTCAGCAAGCGGGCAGTGGAACCCGGATAACCCGAAACTACGATAAACTCGCCGTCCTTCGGGCCCGTTTCGGACCACTTCAGATAGTTCGGCGTCTTGGCGGGCTGACCGTTCTCATAGGCTCGAAGGAACGTGAAATCAAGATCATGACGCGGGTAGGTGAAATTATCGTAGTCGCCGCCGAAGAACGCCGCCTGCTCCTCGGGAGCCATCACAAGACGGATGTCAGTGTACCGTTTGAACCGATATAGCCAATACTCGCCTCCGCTGTATAGCGAAACGACATCGCACTTCAAGCCGGTGCTCTGCACGCAGTCCTTCTCGACCGTCGCGATCTCGGCCGTACGTTTCGCCGCCGCATCGGCGTCGTTCGCTCCCGTTTTCGCAGCATTGTGGATCCGCTCGGTCACATTCTCGTACGAAACCAGCACTGAGATCTCGGCATCCTGCGCTTTCAACTCTTCCGCCTGAGTCTTCGCGTAGAAGCCGGTCTTCATTAGGTCGCGTTCCTTAGTCGACAGCTTTGCAATGATCGACGATGCGACGTGATGGTTCGTCGCGATCAAACCGTTCGGCGAAACAAAGGCACCCGATGCTCCCGGCAGTTTCGGCGATGCAAGACGCAGTCTGTCCAGCCATTCCTTCGACGGCTCAAAATTGTAGCGTTCCTTCCACTGTTTTAACGGTGGATTGTCGAACGTCCACATGCCGTCGTCGGCACGAAATACGGATGCAGCGATCAGGAAACAAACGAGTAGTAAAAGCGCAGATATTTTTTTCATAGTCTATTCACACTGAGATGTTCTGAAGTTTTTCAAGCACGCAAGTAAGTCCATCGCCCATATCATTTACCAGAACCGCATAAACGCTAAAAACGTAATAATAATAGTACATGGTTTCGATCGCTCATATTCTTCCCGAGGAATATTTGTGCCGGCACAAGCAGAAGTTTCACCAAGGCTTTGCGAATTTGCGAGATGTGGACCGTGAGATTAGATTCTTCGACTATCCGGTCGCGCCAGACCGAATCTAAAAACTCGTCCTCGCCACCAGCCGTCCGTTATTTTCGACCAGTGTTTGCAGCAGGTCAAAAGCCTTCGCCGCTAGAAAAACCGGATTAGCGTCGCGTCGAAGCTGCCTGTTTACCGGATCCAGATGGACGCTGTCAAAACTATACATTCGCCCGTTTCGCACCCCTTTTCGCCCCTCTTCGGAAAACATTCGGAAAAAATTCCCGATAACTTTAGGACTTTCCGAAACGTCTCAAGCGAGAATCGTCGTGTGCCGTAATTTCGTCGATTGAGTAGTGCCGGAACAATTGTGAAGGTGACGGAAATTATAGCAGAAATTGCGAGATCAAGAAGATCATGCGACTTGACCATAAAAAGATATAAAGAGGAGTCTCCATGAAAAAATTGCTTATTTTTGCCTTTACCGTTCTTAGTGTTTTTTTGTCACTCGGCCATACAGTCTCGGCCCAGGTTAATATTAGTTTCGAAACCGGGACGAATCCCGGGAGCTTTACGACCGTATATGCAAGCCAGACTAATATTACCAACTGGTCGGTAGACTTTGGAAGCGTCGATTATATCGGTACCTACTGGCAGCCATCAACGGGCGTTCGGAGCATAGATCTGAACGGCCAGAATCAGAGAGGACAAATCAGCCAAATTATACCGACGACAACTGGTTGGACGTATAAAGTTACGTTCGATCTGTCCGGTAATCCCGATGGTGGCCCCACGGTGAAATTCATGTCAGTTAGCGCCGATAAAGAGCAAACTCAGTTCTACTTCTATATTATCGGTAATAACACCAGAGTGGATATGCAATGGGAGCCCAATACCTACCATTTTACGGCGAATTTCCCCATTACATTTCTATCTTTTACCAGCCAAATAACGGGCTTTTATGGCCCGGCGTTAGACAACATTAATGTAAGCGTAGAAACTCAAGTTTGCCATCAATTGGAGAAGACTCTGACCCTGAGCCCGCCTGAAGTAGCTGTTCACTTGGCTCATGGCGACACGCCGGGCCCGTGTGCCGAAAAATAACGATATAGTAGTACTAGCTAAAAATCTTTTCCTCAAGAGAAAGCCGCAAATACCGACATTTACGGCCTCTCTTTCTGTATTTTAACTCTTCTTAGATCTCAGCTTACGACAATACGGTCCGAAGCTTCTCCATTGCACCATCAAGTATCGAATCTTCACGAGCGATGCATATCCGCACATATGCGTCCCAGGCGTCGCTGTCGGCGAATGCGCTGCCGGGCACCATGCCGACACCGGCCGTTTCCATCAGCATTTCGTTAAACGAAAGCGCGTCAGGGAAATCCGACGGTATCCGGGCCCAAATATAGAACGCCGAGCCAGAATCATAGATGTCAAAACCGAGCTCGCGGAGGCCCGCGGAAAATGCGCAGCGCTTGCCGTCAAATTTATCGCGGAGCTTTGAATAATAATCCGGATCGGCCATCAACACACGCGATAACGCCGATTGGAGGGGCGTCGCGGGGCAAACATATATGACATTCGCGGCATTATTTATCGGCGCGATAAGCTCGCCTTTTCCGTACGCGTAGCCGAGCCGCCAGCCCGAAATGTTCCACGACTTCGAAAACGAGTTTACCGTTATCGTCCGGTCATGCATGTCCGGCAGCGTAGCGATCGGCGTGTGCGGATTTTCACCGGTTACGTAATGCTCATAAACTTCGTCGGAAATCACAAGCAGGTCGATTTCCTTCGCCACATCGGCGATGGCTTCGAGTTCGGCCTGCGACATAACTTTGCCGCTCGGGTTTGCGGGCGAGCAAACAATGATCGCCTTTAGCGGAAAATCTGTGCGGTCCTTTAGCTCTTTGCATCGAGCTTTCAGCGAGTCCTTTTCAAACGTAAGCTGGTCGTCCAGCTCGAACGTCTCGGTCTTTCCGCCAAACTCTTCCAAAATACGGCGGTGATACGGGTAATACGGCTCGAAAANNCAGCGCCGATTTGCCGCGGAGATAGGCCTGAGCGATACCGATCAATGCACCGGTGCCGCCGTTGGTTATCATCAGCTCGAAAGGGCGCGCATCTGTGTCGACCGAAATTCCGTTGTATGCCGCGATCTTTTCCGCAACGGCCTTACGCAGATTGGCATCGCCTTCGCTGGCTCCGTAATGGTTCTGGCTCGCGGCAATAATTTCAGCAGCCTCCTTTGCTAATTGCGGGTCGATCGGGAGTTCCGATTGGCCCTGAACAAGGTTTCCACTTGGCGGCACGAGCCGTGTTATCGCACGAATATCCGGTTTTATCTTCTTAACTTTTGCTTCTGACATAGAGTTATAAAATAGCAGTTTTGGCGGTAAAGTTCTAAATCGTGGAAGTCATCTTCCTCCTAATTCCTCTTATTCCTTCTTCGTCTTTCTTGATCAGTGGTTCAAACCCCCTTACCACAGAACCGGACGGAACAAGAGGAACAAAAGAAAGTGTCACAATGCCGCCTCCGCGTGAGGAACGGTTTGCTACACTGGATATTGAGATGAAACCCTCAGCAAAATACGACCTTCCACCCACGCTCAAGACCGATTTGTTCGGCGGCCATTTCCGCTCGTTTCGCAAAGATGCGACGGGTTTTCTAACAAAACTCTCGCAGCTTGGCGACGTTTCTTCGTTTCGAATGGGCCCGCAGCAAGCATATTTCATTAACGATCCGGATATGATCCGCGACCTGCTCGTCGTCAACGCACATAAATTCATCAAGGGCCGCGCTCTTCAGCGTGCAAAAAACCTTCTGGGCGAAGGCCTGCTGACAAGCGAGGGCGAGGCTCATCTCAGGCAGCGGCGGATGATCCAGCCCGCGTTTCACCGGGCCCGGATCGCCGAATACGCACAGTCGATGGTCGAGTATGCCGACAAAATGTCGAATAGCTGGAAGGACGGCGAGATCCGCGACATCGATAAGGAAATGATGCATCTGACGCTGCAGATCGTCGCCAAAACGCTTTTCAGCGCAAATGTGGATGACGATGCGGACGAGATCGGAGCGTCGATGACCACATTGGTCGAGCTTTTCAATTATCTGCTGCTTCCTTTTTCCGAATGGCTTGAAAAACTGCCACTGCCGCAATCCAGGCGATTTAAGAACGCGAAAAACACGCTGAACTCAGTTATTTACGGCATCATCGACGAACGCCGCCGATCGGGCGAGGACACCGGCGACCTGCTTTCGATGCTGCTGACGGCCCAGGACGAGGCCGACGGGACCGGAATGACCGACGAGCAGATCCGCGACGAAGCCCTCACGCTTTTCCTCGCCGGGCATGAAACGACCGCGAATGCGATGACATGGACGTGGTACCTGCTGTCGCAAAATCCTGATAAGGAAGCGAAATTGTACGAGGAACTAGACCATTTCCTTACGGGCGGAAACGCGACTGTTAAGGAGCGTGCCTCCGGACCGGGCGGAAACGCGACTGTCAAGGAGCGTGCTGTATCGGGCGGAAACGCGACTGTTAAGGAGCGTGCTGTATCGGGCGGAAACGTGACTGTTAAGGAGCGTGCTGTATCGGGCGGAAACGCGACTGTTAAGGAGCGTGCTTCTGAGTCGGGCGAACACGCCATGCAGGTTCACACTCGCGTCTCTGCCCGGTTGCCGACGATCGACGACATCCCGAATTTGACGTACACGGAATCGATCCTTGCCGAATCGATGCGGCTTTTTCCACCGGCGTGGGCGATCGGGCGTCTCGCGATCGAGGAGCATGAATTTGGCGGGTACAAGATTCCCGCTCGCGGGTTGGTCCTCATCAGCCCGTACATCACTCATCGCGATCCGAGATTTTGGGACAACGCTGACGAGTTCATACCCGAACGCTGGGAGAAACTCAGTGTAAAAGAGGCCGGCCAAAAGAATATCTACTTCCCCTTCGGCGGCGGCATCCGGCGTTGCATCGGCGAAAGCTTCGCCTGGACCGAAGGCATTCTCCTCCTCGCGACCATAGCGAGAAAATGGAAACTGCGGATGCTGCCGGAGCAAAAGATCTCCCTACAGCCGATGATCACCCTGCGGCCAAAGTACGGAATGCGGATGCAATGTCAGGACTGGGAGCGGTAGCGACCTGGCTCTTCGGCAGCGTCGACTTAAAATTCTGGAATCAGTCTTTCCCGTTGCACCGACAACGCCGATTGTCAGCCCAACAACGACCATCCGCGCGGTGAAAATGCCAATCCGCGCACTGCGGATGCTCATCCGCGCGGTGAAAACGCCAATCCGCGCACTGCGGATGCTCATCCGCGCGGTGAAAATGCCGATCCGCGCACTGCGGATGCTCATCTTGCGCGACGAAAACGCCAATCCGCGCACTGCGGATGCTCATCCGCGCAGTGAAAATACCAATCCGCGCCTCAAAAGTCGCAATCCGCAGGCAAAAAATGGCCATCAGTCAGCGACAAATGATCACATGTAGCGTGCGAAAGGCCGATGTTTATTGAGTTTCAGCCGATGTTTATCGGCTGTTGGGCGTTTTCTTCCCATAAATTGCCACTAGCTTTAGCTAGTGGACCGGGTGATAAATAGATTTCGGGGCTTTAGCCCAAACATTCGGCTGAAGCCTGCGGAATTTTTCTTTTATCCGAAGTTTGGCTAA
>DLHV01000232.1:0-3627 GCA_002483395.1 Chloracidobacterium sp. UBA7659
CGATTGTTTTGGCGGGCATTTGACGTTTTTGTCCTTTCCTTTTCGGCTTTAAGCGGGCCGCTTTGCTTGCTTCTAATTCCGATTGCGGCCCTGAAATTCTGGCATAGACGTGAGAGGCGGCAAATCGTACTTTTCAGTATTCTGCTTGTCGGCGGGATCGTCCAGACGATCTCTTTGCTTACGAATGCAAGGCCGACTAAAGCGGCACTCGGAGCCGACCTGGGCTTGTTTTTTCAAATCACGTTCAGACATATTTTCGTAAGTCCTGTTATNNGGCCAGGGCGGCTTTCATCTGCTCAATGAGCGCTTCGGCTGGAACATTTTGCTGTTGTCTCTCGTCACTCTATTTGGTGCTTTCCTGATCGGTTACACATTACTTAAGTCGACAACATTGGAACTTCGCCTTTTTATTCTATTCTCAATTTTGATCTATGCCGCGGCTCTGACTTCTCCCGCCGCGACGCCCGTTGACGGCCAATGGGCGCACATCGCCACTAATAACACTTCGCTGCGGTATTGGTTTATCCCTGGCTTCTGTAGTTTAGCGACGTTGTTGTACTTGGCGTCCAAAGCAGTGTCCGTCTTCGTCAGATATTCCGCCATTGCCGTTCTTGTGCTTGTGCCGTATGGCATTGTGAAGGACTGGAGTAATCCTAAATTTGAAAATATGCATTTCCCAAGGTATGCAGAAGAATTCGACAATGCGGCTCCGGGCAGCGAAGTGATAATTCCTATTAACCCGAACTGGGAGATGAAGTTAGTGAAGAAAAATTGAACGGGACCCAGGCTGCGCGAATTACCTTCGTTAAAAAAAAGAAGCAGCACACCGGAAATCAATGTGCTGCTTCGTCTCTGGAATACTTTTGAATCGTCAAACGTATTCGTCTAATTGTTCGTAACCTCAGTTGAATTATTTATCATAATATCACCCCCAGTCCGGCAAGTATCTCACAACCCATATGCGAATTGCCAGTACTTTGTGAGATCGTACTTAAGCTTTTCTATGAACGGATGATTTTTGGAAGGTGGTACCGGAGGTCGGACTCGAACCGACATGGGCGTTAAGCCCGCTAGATTTTGAGTCTAGTGCGTATACCAATTTCGCCACTCCGGCGGGATTTAGAATGATACGATTACTGTTCTGCAAGGTCAAGACCATTCATCACCTTGTTCGCTAGATCGCTTCCTATACCGGGTTAAGAACCACTACCTCGATCCGCCTTTTCGCATCGTCAAGGAAAGCCTCGATGTTTACGACAACTTTCGCCTCGGTTAGCAGGTGGTTGATCTCCGCTCGTTTTTCGTCGAGAGTCGCCGGTGACAGCCCGGGAAATCTTCGTCGGAAGTTTGGAACAAAGGTGTCATTGTAATATTTTGCCTCTTCGTCCGGAGTGTTAACGACAAAAGAGCGAAATCGAAAATCAAGATACTTTTCAATAGCGATTCGCTGCGAGATCAGCCGTTCAAAATTGCTGTCTTTGATGGAATCAAAACCTACGATCCGCAGTCGCCTTTCAAACTCCGCAGTCGACGGAAACTGTGCCAGAACCCGTCGTATCTCCGCTTCGACTTCTTTGTCGGACGGAGCAGATCGTGGCAGCCGTTCTGCTTCGAGGGCAAAGATCCGTTGATTTATCAGTAACTGCAACGCACTGTTAAGGTCTTCCGAACTCGCCGGGGAAATCTGTACATTGGGCTGCAGTGCCAACTGCCATCTTAAGTCCGAAAACGTGATCAGCTCGGTTTTGATACCGTCACTAACCGTCGCTACTGTCTTGTCGACGACATCTTGAGCCAGTATGTTCGATGCGGAACCCATGAGAAAGACGGCACAAATAAACATTTGCGTCATTATTTCCCTTCGTATAAGTCGGTTTCGCCTCATGATCGTTTAAATTAGATTCTTACGTGAAAGACGGCTTCCGTCAAACCCGACTCCAGTCGTTAAAACAATTGACAAAATGTTTAAAAACGTTTCTAATAATACAGGAAGCCCTCACGCATCCCGTGTTACTCAATCCATAGATATCTCACCGACAGTAAGCTATTGAAAATAGTTAACAAACGGCTTCTCGAAAATCAGGATGACGTCCCCAACTGCCGAAAAAAGACAGAGCAGGTTATTCTCGCCTATCAATGACGGCGCCGACCCGTCGCAAGAATTAAGATTCATTTCCGACCTCGGACGAAGCCTGCTTTTTACTGTTCATCCGAAGAAAGTGGCAAGCCGGGTCGCCAGCGCTATTCAGAAAAGCGTCAAGGCTGAAATTTGCGCGTTCGTCGTCGAACTGGAGCATATCGGCATCGTAAGCTGTGCATTTGATGAAAAGGGCGAGATCGATCCAAGGACCTTTTCAAAACTGAAATTTGAAAAGTGGCTCGAATTTTTGCCTCCGCAGATTGGTTACAAGGAAGAAAACGAAGTCGCGTTTCTGCTGGACGGGAGTACCCACAAGCTTGAATATGTTTCCCCGGTTCACATAAACGGCGAGATCATGGGAGCCATTGTCGTCGGGTTTGCTTCTAAACGGGACTTTAACGATTCCAAGGGGAGTCTCATCGATGCGGCAACACAGATGGCGGCGATGAGCGTGAACCTCTCGGCACATTACGAGGCCGCGATCAATAGTTCGATCACCCAGGCAAAAGAAGAGCATCGCCGGTTCACGGAGGCGATTCTGGATGCTCTTCCGGTATCGCTTTATGTCGTAGACCGCGATTTCCGGATCGTGACATGGAACCGCCATCGGGAGATCGGCGTCCAAGGTATACCGCGTGATTCGGCTCTCGGGCGAAATGTCTTCAATGTCTTGTCCCGGTATCCCGAAGGCCGGGTCCGTGAGGAGTTTGAACGCGCGTTCCGTACCGGCAAGATCGAGAGAATAGAGCAGCAGACAGCCGCGGAAGACGGTTCTACAAAACACTGGATGGTGAGCAAGGTCCCGATGAAGGAGCCCGAAACCGGTGAGGTTACCCATGTGATAACAGTAGGCGAAGACGTTACGGCTCGGGTTGATGCCATTCATGCGGTTGGAAGGGCAGAAAAATTGGCGGCCGTCGGTCGGCTCGCGGCGGGCGTTGTTCACGAAATAAATAACCCGCTTGCGACAATCGCTGCCTGTGCCGAAGCTCTTGAGAGGCGAGCCGAAGAAGGGGCATTTGAGGCTTCAGAGGCGTCCGAAGATCTGAATGAGTATCTGGGCCTTATCAAGAGCGAAGCATTTCGCTGTAAATCGATCACCACGGGGCTGTTGGATTTCAGCCGCCTTCGAACGGGTGACAGGCATCCTCTTGATGTCGCCGAAATTTTGAAGTCATCAGCCAAGCTTATTTCCCATCAGAAACGCGGCGAGAACATCGAGATAAAAATTGAATCGAGCGAAGAACTGCCGCTGGTCAATGCCGATGGCGGACAGTTGCAGCAGGCGATCATTGCTCTTGGAACGAACGCCATCGACGCAATGCCGAACGGCGGCATCCTGACCTTTAGAGCGAATTGTCGTCCCCATCGCGTTGCGATTGAGATTGAGGATACCGGGATCGGCATTCCGCGTGAAGACCTGTCGAAGATTTTTGAGCCTTTCTTTACTACGAAGGAGGTTGGCGAGGGCACCGGTCTGGGCCTCG
>DLHV01000232.1:3670-17366 GCA_002483395.1 Chloracidobacterium sp. UBA7659
CGCTGACCACCCAGTAGAGCTTCCCTTATATTCTCACGGACCCCCCAATATCTATGGCAAAACTACTTGTTGTTGACGATGAAAAGAATCTCCGTCTTGTTGTGCAAAAGGAGCTCAGCCGGCAGGGCCACGAGGTCGAAACCGCAGCCGACGGCGAACAGGCATGGGAAGCTCTGGAGGGTCGGGATTTCGATGTTCTTCTCTGCGATATCAATATGCCGCGGTTAGATGGGATGGGCCTTCTCCGACGTCTTCGCGAGAAAAGCCAGACGCCACCCGAGATCATAATGCTGACCGGCCAGGCGACGGTCGAGACGGCGATCGAAGCGATGAAGCTCGGCGCGTACGATTACCTTACGAAACCTTATCGACTGAACGAACTTGCCGCCCTCGTTACACAAGCTGACGAAAAACAACAATTAAAGTTGGATAACCAAAGGCTTCGTGCCCAAATCGAACGAACGACGAATAAGAACATGCCGGAGATAGTTGCCGAATCTCCGCAGATGAAGGAAGTGCTTCGTCTCGTCCGTAGAGTCGCCCCGTCTGACACGTCTGTCTTGATAACCGGCGAATCGGGGGTCGGAAAAGAACTCATCGCTCAAGCCATACATCGGCTAAGTCCGCGAAGCGACAAAACGTTTATCGATCTGAACTGCGCGGCATTGCAGGACAGCCTGCTTGAGTCGGAGCTTTTTGGTCACGAAGCGGGTGCGTTTTCGGGTGCAAGGGCCCGCAAATTAGGGCTTTTCGAGCTGGCACACGGCGGAACTCTGTTTCTGGATGAAATAATGGAAATGCCTGCTCAGCTTCAGTCCAAACTGCTCCGCGCGCTGGAAACCCGTTCGTTCTTCCGGGTCGGCGGCGTGAAGAAGGTAGAAGTCGATGTGCGGCTTGTGGCGGCTACTAACAGGGACACGGACCGGGCCATTGCGGACGGAGTATTTAGAGCCGACATCCTTTACCGGATAAACAGTTTCGAGATAAACATTCCACCGCTGCGGGAGCGTTTCGAAGATATCGAACCGCTTGCCCGCTACCTTTTGCAGAAAATTGCCGGACATAACTCTCCGGAGCTTACGCAGCCCGCCATCGACGCATTGAACAGCTTTTCTTGGACGGGAAATGTGCGTCAGCTTCGCAACTGTCTCGAACGGGCCGTGCTTCTGGCGGACAATAACAAGATCACGATCAAGGAACTTCCGCCTGAAGTTGTCTATCGAATCGAGAAGGCAAACGTCTCTGTCAGCTACAACCCGCAGCACCAAAACGGAACCAGTTCGTTTCACAATGTGGCACCGACAAATCTTCGCGACGCCGAACGCCAACAGATCCTGACTGCCCTCGAAAAGACCGGATGGCACCGAGGCAAGACAGCCGAGCTTCTGGGCATTTCGCCATCGACGCTCTACCGCAGACTCCGCGAATACGATCTGGAAATACGATAAAACATTTATATGAAAGACCTACGTCCGATCCTTTTCATTCTACTGATGTTGTTGCTCAGCGGTTCGGGCTTTTCGCAGCGAAAGTTCGGCGGCAGAGTTATCGAAGTATTAGATGGTAAGACGGTTGTGATCGAGATGGAAAGCGGAAGGCTGACGGCCGTCCTGCAATACATTGAGATCCCTGAAAAGGAACAGCCGCTTTACTGGACCGTGCGGACTCACCTGGAAAAGCTTGTCCTCGGCAAATCTGTGGAGTTTAACCCGCAAGGCATTTTGCCGGGCAAAACGTTCGGGCAGCTATATACCGGCGGCCTCGATATCGCACAGCAAATGCTTCGTGACGGAGCGGCGTGGCACATAAGCTCAGAAAAGAGCGGCCAGAATTCGCGGGATGACGTTGTTTATCAACAGAATCAGGAGATGGCAAAAAGCGAAAAACGTGGCGTTTGGGGGATCGACAACCTCAAACCGGCATGGCAATTTCGCGCCGAGCGTAGGGAAAAAGAAATACGGCAGGAACAAATGGCCTTAGCATACCCGGCCGCCAATCGATTTACAGAGAAGCCGACGCAAAATGTTTCCGCAAAGTCCGTGGCGATCAAGAAGCCCGGGATGTGGGGCGACACGAATNNACGAATCCCGCCTTAAAGAACATCGGAGCACTCCTGAACGGATACAATGCAAAAAGCAGGACAGGCTATCTCAGCACATCTCTTCTCGGCGTTACCGAGGACAAGGAAACCGAGAACGACCAACAGAAAACGGCGGTCGACATCACCTACTTTTACAAAGAGGACGATAAGAAAGGCAGGAAAGGCACCTTTGTCGTAAGCCTCGTTTCTCTCTCTAGCGATTGGCGATTTCTTAAATTCAATGATCTGGTAGTCGTAGCCGACGAGAAAAGAACTTTCATCGGCAAGCCAAAGCGAACGACCTTTAAGGACGGCGACAAGGTCGGTGAGAAGTTGACGTACGAGGTCAGCCGAAGTTCCCTTGAAAAATTTATCAATGGTGGAGACGTGGTAATAAAGATTGGCGAATATATGATTCGGCCGCAGCACGGCTTTCAGTTACTGCTTTATAACATGCTTCAGGTCGCCGAATAAGAGCGTCAGACGAGGATCCAACTATGAAGAATTCCAGACCGACACTCTTACTTACCTTTATTTTCATCCTCGCTGTCTCGGGTTTTTCTCAGCGTATGTTCAGTGGCCGCGTGGTCGATATCATTGACGGGAAAACATTTGTGCTCGAGGGCGATAGCGGCAAGTTGACCGGGACGATCCAGTACATCGAAGTGCCCGAACCGGAACAACCGTTAAACCGGATCGTCCGGGATCATCTGCAGAAACTCGTGCTCGGAAAGACCGTTGTTTTTTTGCCAAACGGCATCGCGCAGAACGCGGCAGTTGGGAAGGCGTATCTCGATGGCGTCGATCTCGGCCAGCAGTTGGTACGCGACGGTGCCGCCTGGCATTTGCCGATCGATCGGAGCGGACAGGAAGCGGCGGAAAGCGAAGTCTATGACAACAACCAGGCAATGGCAAAAGCCGAGAAGCGCGGTATATGGTCAATTGCAAATCTAACGCCGGCATGGGAATTCAGAGCACAGAAAGACAGATCTTACGGAACTTCGGATTTCGTAAACACCGCCACGTCTGATATCAAAGAGAGCAAGAATTATCGTTACACGAAAAACGATCCTGATATGTGGATCGACGTCGGCGGCGACGCGCTCGCCCAAAAGAATTCCGTAGGTTTAATGTATTACGGCTACGATGCGGAAAAAAAGATCAGAAATATTTCGACGCCGAGCATTGCACAAACGATCGCAAGCGGTGAAAAAAGGCTGGAAGTCGAACTCCGTATTGTCTATTTTCAGGGGGAGCAGCGGTCGCGAGTGCCAAATACCGCTTTTGTGCTGGGTATGCTTGCCACCTCGAAGGAACATAATTTCGCAAAGGACAGCACCATCAAGTTTGTGGCCGATGGACAGGAGATCATTTTCGAAGGCGGTCAACGCTTTTGGCGGGAGAGCTCTCCGTCCGTTCAAGAGCTTGTTCAGTATAAAGTAAGCCGAAGCGCCCTGGTGAAGATCGCGAACGCAAAATACCTGACCGTAAAGATCGGTCGATACACTGGCACGGTCAGCCCCGAAGTTCGGGATACGGTGTTGAAACTGATCGAAGTTTCCAATTGACCAATTTAGGGCGGATTCGGTTAAAGCAAACAAAAAAGGCTTCGGAAATATTCTGGAGCCTTTTGTTGCCTCAAGCTTAAGCGACGTCACTTTTTGCCAATCACATAGCTCGCCACATATTGCCGCAGCTTGTCGCGATGGGCGCTCAGATAGGCTCGGTGGTCGCGCGCGATACCCGCGTCGGGGATGGCCATTAAAACATAAGCTTCGAGCATGCCGTCTTGATCTATCTTTGCAAGCAGGGCTATCTGCTCGTTGAGTTTTTTCGGCTTCAATGATTTGGCCATGGAGACGACACTCCGAAGAGCATCCGCCTCTTCGAACAGCGAATGACGGTATGCCTTCTCTTTCGGAAATTGTTTGGCAAACTTCTCCTTTCGCCATGCTTCGCGCGTCGTCACATAACTCATCCAGGCCATCGACCCATCCTCGTTCAAGGGGTTGGTGTTGACAGTGGTATTAGTTTTGCCATCGGACCCGATTTCTAATTTGGGGATGTCGATCTTTGGGTGTCCAAGCGACGTGCTTGTGGACTCTGCCCACTGAATTATGCCGCTTATCGACAGTCGGCCGTAAGGATCGACGATAAAGGCCTCGACGTAACGGTCGCGCGCCTGATCGTATTTTTTCTGCTTCATAAAAGGAGTTGCCGAATATCGGTAGGCCGTTTCAACGTACGGATCGATCGAGATTGCCTTTTGATACCAGGTTTCCGCTGCCGCGAAATCCTCTTTATGCATGTTGACATCTCCCGAAAAAAGAGCGGCGTGATAGCAATGCGGGTCCATTTTCAAAGCATTTTGATAATGCGCAAGAGCTTCGTCCATTTTTCCACTTGAAAACGCCGCTTCACCTTTCTCCATTAACTTATTGGCCTCTGCGTTATCGGAGAAGCCGCTGCTGTCGCTTCCGTCGGGGGCCAGGCCCTCGATCATACCCAAAACCAACTGCGGTTTGTCTCCAAGCTCCTTTGCTTTGACGAATGCGGCGCGGGCACGAATGCGGAGCTGTTTACGGGCATATATATCTGTCGTATTAGCCGCTTGGCCTAAAAGTGAAAATGCCAAATTCATTTGGACCTCCGGGTCCTGAGGCGTGAGTTGAACGAGGCGTTCGTAAAGCGGAAGAGCTTCCGTCAATTTCTGTGCATCGGAAAGGGCTTTGGCCTCGATCTTTAGGGCCGCGGCTTCATTAGTTTGGGCGGTTGCGATCTGCGTCGCTAAAGTCAGCATGCAGAAAACCGCAGCCAATATAAGAAAGGAGGACGCTTTGGTCGCCATTGACATATTGTTTTTCTCCTGAGTGTGAATAGGGAACTTTTTTTGGATGCCAAATAATCAACAAAAGTTTTTACCTGCAAGGTCTTACAGTGAATAAAAATCTTTGTTCTGACATCGGCATCAATTTTTCGTCGAACTTTAAACCTTCTTTTTGCAGAGTCTGTCGCAGGTTATCGCCGCCGAAAAGCAACATTCTTCGCTTCTTTGACCATTTTACAAGACGCGGCAGCTTTTCGGTAAATTTATCGAGGGCACGACAGGTGACGAATTCACAATCGACTGGATCGGCCTCTTCAAATTGACGATTTACTACCGTCACACGCTTTGATAATCCGAGTTGTTCAACGGCGAACTCAAGAAACCTCGCTTTCTTTTCCTTCGATTCGATCAAAACTGCCCGTAGGTCATTACGAACCAGCAAACAAGGTATCGACGGAAGTCCTGCGCCGGCTCCAACATCGGCAAACTTTGCTTTTGGCGGAAGATGTTTGAGAATAGTCAGCGATTCGAGAATATGCCTGATCGCGAATTCCTCCGGCGAGCATGGTGCGACAAGATGAAGGATTGGGATATGTTCGTGAACGAGTTCGTAATAATCAGCTAGCTGCTCGACCTTTTGCTCCGGCAGTTCAACATCGAACGCCGGTTGATGAGTTTTGATCGCTGTTGTTAGTTTGTCTCGCATCGCGGAGATGCGGAAGCCCGCACGTTATAAGGGCGTAACACTCAACGTCGGGCAAGCATAACGCCCTTGCTACTGCGCGGGCTTCCGCTTATTTTTTGGTGCGGACGAATGGAATCGAACCATCACGGGATTGCTCCCACGGGCTTCTGAGACCCGCGCGTCTACCAGTTCCGCCACGTCCGCACACGGCGAACATTGAGAATACTAATTCGGGCGGGTAAATTCAAGAAAGCAGCGTCAGGGGTAGTGGGTTGTTTGGATATTTCGTTTCTGTTGAGCAGTGACTCGCCTTGGTCGGCACCGTTCCGTTTCGCTTTCGCTTCGCAATTTTTGTGAATCTCCTATTGATTCACACAACGAAAAGCGTATAATCAATTTTGCGGATCGCATAGCTTTGGCTGTGTGTTCTAAGCCTCAAGAGAAGTTACAGCTTCCCTTGAGGAATCCTTTGTAAAGGCGGGTAAGAGATTCGAACTCTTGAAACGCTGGACACGTTCGTCTGATTTACAGTCAGATGCATTCGACCACTCTGCCAACCCGCCAAGTTAAATTTTCAAGTGTTAGGTCAATCGAAAGGTTGACCATTTTTATTAGTTAACAATCGCAATGGTACTACTACCAAGTTCCTGTGTCAAGGCATAGGGTTGACTTTTTGGTAGTAGTACCATTATAATATTTTCTGCGTGTTGCTTTGGCTTGGACATTCAAAAACTTTGTTTCAGACAGGGGAGAGAATCAAATTCGGCGGTGGCTGGACACTCTACCCAAAAAGGCGCGCTTCAAGATCGATGCACGGATTAAATACCTACAAGCGGTCGAAAAACTTGAATACCCCTACGTTGAGAAATGGAAAGGGATTGACGGCTTGTTTGAGGTTCAAATAGCGTTTGCCGGAGTAATGTATAGAATGCTCGGACACTATACCAAGAACAAGGAATTTATATTATTGGTGGGAGCCGTCGAGAAAGATTGGCAACTTGAGCCGCGCAACGCCGAAGATCAAGCCGTCAACCGAATGGCACTAACGATTAACGGAAGGAATATCTGTGACCACTTTGAAAAAGAAGAAAATTGAAGAATTAAAAGACGCTGAAAGTCGGCAGTTTTTTTACGAAGAGCATATTGAAACGGGCTTACCGATTCAGATTCGCGAGCTTCGTAAAAAACGCGGACTAACACAGAAGCGACTATCTGAAATAACAGGGTTCGACCCATCGAACCTGTCAAATTTTGAAAATCCGAATTATGAATACACACCGCAGATCGGAACTTTACAAAGACTAGCAAACGCGTTCGATGTACCTTTAATTGTTCGTTTTGGCTCGTGGGAAGAATTGTTGGAATGGGACAATACATTATCTCCGGAAAAGGTCGCACCGGAAAACTTCGATGAATATGTGGAAAGGGTGGAAAAAGAATCGGAATCTAAACCGTCCCTAACCCTGATTGTCAGCAATTCGACACAGAACCAGCAAACTTTTCAATTCCAAAAAGGAGAGCTGCATCTAGTTTCATCGCGAGAAATTGCGACAGATGACGAAGGAAATCGGGCCACTGGAGATACTCAGACAGCAAAGATAGCAGCTAAAGCCGCAGGGGGTGCGAGATAAAAATGTCAGCCGACAAAAAGACCAACATCAATGACGTGAATGTAAACGAACCTCGGATTGCCCACGCAAAGAAAACCTGGCGCCATCCGGATTTCAAATCGCTTTATTTGAATCATCTACAAGTAGGATTCACTAGGTGGGATTTTCAGATGGTTCTCGGTCTGGTAGAAGTTTCCAAAGTAGATGAATTTGAGGATGTATTGCAGGAAACGGCGTGTGTAAAAATGACCCCTGCATACGCAAAAGCACTTGTTACAGACTTAGCCGCGACTCTCAAACGATACGAAGAAATGTACGGTGAAATCCAAACTCCGCTGCCTTTAGACCAACCGCTGACTAAGAAGTAGCCAAAAAAGGCCGGAACCAAATTCGGCCTTTTCAATTAGCAACACAAACTTACATCACGACCCAAGTCGTGAAACTCTTGACACAAAATTGCATCTATGAGACACTATTCCGGCCACGCATCTCAGCGCTAAGGCAGGTCTTTGACAATTAGAGGTTAGGACGCGAAAAGATTTGCCAACGGTCGTGTCATCAGGCTGGCACAATTCGATTTTTGGAAATACGATCGTCTCACTTAAGGAGTGTGTTAAAACGAAGTGAGACGATTTATGGCCGTAACCGTTTGCAATTACGAGAGTTAAGCCGTCTCACTTTTTACGCTTGAGTTAACTTTGGTGAGACGATTTCCAAGATCATCGTTTTCAACCTGGCTCACGACGGCGTCAGGCTAACGGCCTTGACGAACGTTTTGCTATATTTGTTAGGTGGAATCACACCTGACAAAAAATCTGGCTTCGGTCCGGGAACGAATTGAAAAAGCGGCCCTGCGTGCTGGCCGAAACACGGATGAAATAAAGCTTGTAGCAGTGAGCAAAACGCATCCGGCATCCATTCTGGCGGACGCGATCGCCGCCGGTATTAAAACCTTCGGTGAGAACAAAGTTCAGGAAGGCCAGGAAAAGATCCCGGTGGTTGGGCGCGATAAAGCCGAGTGGCACCTGATCGGGCATCTGCAGTCCAACAAGGCACGCAAGGCCGTTCAGCTCTTTGACGTGATCGAATCGCTCGATTCGCTCGAACTTGCTCAGCGGCTGGAGCGTATATGTGAGGAAGAGCGGCGTGAAAGTTTGTCCGTTTTCGTACAGGTCGATCTGGCAAACGAAGCGACAAAATCCGGCATACTGGAAAAAGATCTAGCCGATCTTGTTAAATTCCTGCAAAGTTGTAATCTGCTGAGATTAGACGGTTTGATGATAGTGCCGCCGTATTTTGAAAATGCCGAAGATGTTCGACCATATTTTCGCCGGCTGCGTTTGATCCGCGACGAGGTATTACCGGATGGCGGCCTGTCTATGGGAATGAGCCACGATTTTGAGATCGCCATCGAGGAAGGAGCAACGGTTGTTCGTGTCGGCACGGCGATCTTTGGACAAAGAGAGGTCGCCACAGATGAACACGGATAACACTGATTGATGAATGGGCGTTCTTAAATTATCCGTGTGTATCCGTGTTCATCTGTGGCAAAAAATCTTATGCTTTCTGGATTAGTTTATCCGTGGGTCAGCCTGGTCGTATGGATCGCGTTTCTCGCGTTTCTGATGCTCTTGGTTTTGCGCTTCGTCTTCAATTACGCCGACCCCAATCCCTTCGGGGCTGTTGGCAGGTTCGGCTTCAAGATCCGAAAGGCTAGTGAAAAATTCGTCTATCCGGCTTCGCGCTTCCTGGCAACTTTTCGCATTGACACGCGGCTTGCTCCGATCGTTACTGCGTTGATCGCGTTGGTATTGACCTATTTTGGATTGCAGATAGTCGGCAATACGTTCTTTGTTATTGATGGTTTATCAGCGGGCTTGGCATCGGGAAAGCCAAAAATGGTGATCGGTTTTATCCTTTACGGGCTACTTAGCATTCTGGTGCTGTTTATTTTCATCCGCTTTATATCGACCTGGTTCGTTTTTACCCGCAAGACGTTTCTTGGATTCGTGAAAAAGGTCACCGATCCGATAATGCTGCCGGTTCAAAGGCTGATCCCACCGATTGGGATGTTCGATATTTCAGCGATGATCGTGCTGATTTTGATCAGCTTTTTGCAGAGTATTGTGCTGCGGATTTTTGTTTATTCTTAAAGCTGGGAGTTCAAGCTTAGCTTGCCTCAGCCGGAAAACAAGTTTAAGTTTGAACTCGGTCAATCCTCATCCTCTGCCTCCGCGTCTTCGTCGTCAGGATTAACGCCGGCGGTCATTAATTCGAATGCAGGCAGCCGGGCGATTTGCGGCATAGGTCTTTCACCCATTACCGAGAACCAGATAATTTCATTCAGCTCGCGCGGATTTGCCATATCTGCGTGTTCCAGATCCTGAGTATCGGTCAGCCGCATGTAGCTCAACATCGCGGCGGAAGGATTGTCCGGTGGGAAAAGGTTATCGAGCGCGACGTTCGGAAGCGACGCCTGAAACGGACGCAGATCGGGCGTGCTCGTGAAGATATCAATGGGAGTCGCATTGGCGTCGAGAAAATTCATCGGTGCAATGCCGAGACAGAGTTCCATGGTGCGGATAAGGCTTACAGTATTGTGAAATTCATGGACGAGCACTCCGCGGCGGTTGTACGCGGAGATGACGAATGCGGGCGACCGGTGGGCATCGACGTGGTCGGGGCCGTCCTGGGCGTCATCCTCGACAACGAAGATCGCGGTGTCCTTCCAATACGGGCTTTTCGAAACTTCTTCGACAAGGCGTCCGATCGCGTAATCATTTTCCGCAACATAGAACTGCGGTGTCGGCATTCGCCTGCTAATCCCGGCCGTGTGATCATTTGAAAGGCGCACGATCGATAAATTCGGCAATTTATCGCCTTTGCCCGAAGCCAGGTCGGCAACATATCCGCGAAATTCACGCTGCCATTCACCGAATCGCGAGCTTCCGCGAAAACGCTCGTTCGGGTGCTCCGGCAGGATCGCAGGATCGATCGGGCTAGCGGATTCACGTGCGGTGCGGTACGAGTCCGTCGTTAGAATATCCGGCGTATTCTGATCAAAATTGCGCACGCCGGGCGAAAAATTACCTTCGAGTGATTGCTTTGTAGCAAAAGCCGTTATATTCGGCGACAAGTCGGGATATTTCTTCGGTTTTCGAGTGTTGACCTCTTTCACGTCTTCGGCGGAAACCGTGCCCACAAATTCGCCGTAGTTGCGATACGTCAGCCCGGCGCGCTTTGCGGCATCCCACAAGTACAGACTTTCCGGTTCGGCAATGTCCCGATTTCCGTGCAAGTACGGGACATATTTTTTGAGAAAGGCAGNNAGGCAGCCACGTCCTCTCCGTCTGCCGGCAGATCGAAAACGGACGGCAACGCAACCGGCGGCTGGTTCGACGGCGGGTTAAATGACGGAAGGCGATTAAAGCCCTCATAATCATAGGTCCGTCCGCGGCCCGAATAATCCCAGCGAAAGGCCTTGTCCACATAATCGCTGGAAAAAGCGGCAGTTGACCAATTATGACCGTCGGGCGACGCCTCGGCATTGACAAAGAACCGGTCGAGCAGTCCGAAGCGCAACGCGAGTTCGCGGGCGTTCGGTGTAATGTTCTGATCTGCCCCGCCACGCGATTTGGCTGCTTCGCCGGCGCCGAATATCGCGACCGAAGGTGCGCCGTCAGCTTTCGTCCCGTCGCCACTCGCCGTCAGATCGCCGAAAACCTGATCGTAGGTCCGGTTTTCGCCGATCACATAGATAACGTGTTTGAAGGGCGATTTGCCGCCGGGAAAGAGATTTTTCTTCTCGCGGCCGAGCAACCCGTTACTACGCATTACCGTCTGCGTGTAAGCAAATAATTTCGGTTCGTCCGGGATCGCAACCAGGCTGATATTTCCTGCCACAACGACGGCACTGTACATACCGCGCTTGTTGTACCGCTCGGCTGGAAATTTCTCATTCGGCATGTTCGGGTATAAGCCTGAATCGGTGATCATGTTAGAGGAATTCTCGGCCCCGGTTCCCTTGCCGTTGGCGACAAACAGCCGCGTTCCGACGACAGCCACGGCCGACGCATAGTTTCCGGTTGGGATAAAGCCCAGCAGTTTTGATTTCTCCCGCTTCGATGGAATTTTTGCCAGGCTGATCACGCCAACGGCATTAGCTTTAGCATTTGCGACAAAGAGCGTCTGCTCGTCTTCGCTGAGGGCGAGGNNCACGCTCCGATTCGGCAAGGCGAACGTTGATCGTTTCGACCACCCGGTCGGTCGTTGTGTCAATTACGGAAACGGTGTCGGCATTCGAATTGACCACGAACAGCCGCGTCTGCTGCCGGTTCAAGATCATCGCCGTCGGGTGACGGTCAACCGGGATATGTGCCGGTTTCCTGGTCCCACGCGGATCGGCAACCGCGATCGTACCGTCGCCCCAAAGCGACACATAAACCTTCGATACGGCGTTGCCTTTCGTCAGCAACTTGACGTCGTATGGATAAAGCATTTGCGTCGAGCCGGGCCGGT
This sequence comes from Chloracidobacterium sp. UBA7659, assembly GCA_002483395.1. Classification (GTDB taxonomy): domain Bacteria; phylum Acidobacteriota; class Blastocatellia; order Pyrinomonadales; family Pyrinomonadaceae; genus OLB17. The sequence goes on from DLHV01000232.1 coordinate 15,391, forward strand.
GAAGATCGACCCGCTGTAGTTTGCGCGTGGAGCGCAGATCCGATACGATGCCGAGCGTGTCAGCGAGATTATTCGCGGTGTATAGCTTTTCACCGTCAGGGCTTAATCCCAATCCGGTTGGATAGACGGCTGCTACATTGTCGTTATAATTGGGCGACGGCGCATTATCGGCAAATGCCGTAACGTCGATAAAGGGCGCGTCAAAAACCGTGTCGGGTTTGTTCGCCGGTGCGAGCGGCTTTGCAGCGGCCGGGTCAAAACCGAGTATCCATATCTTGTTTTCGTAACCGCCCGAAACGTACATTTGAAACGTTCCGTCGGGTTTTGCTTTCTGATTGAACACGAGTCCGACATTCGCGCTTTGCGGCGACGGAAAATAAAGAGTTTGAATTACCTTCGGTTCCGGCTGGAGATTCAGGTCAATGACTGAAAGCGTCTGCTGAGCTTTACTTTTGGATGTGAATTGCAGTCCGTAGCCGCTGTTTACCGCGATCAGATATCGGCCCATGCCGTCGGGTCCGGTCTTATCAGGTGTGCGCACGAAGTTGACGGTTAGCGGCGTGACGGCCGGAAGGCCGGTCACGGCGTCCAAAAGAAGCTTACCGGCCGGCTTCGGCGCGTGTTCGTCTAGTGCTGCCGTTTCCAACGTTTCGTCATAAGCCCGTGATCTGTCCGAGCCAAAAAACAAAAGCATCGAGATCGTTGCAGCGAGCACAATGCAGCATAGTAAAAGTGAATTCCGTCTAAAACGTTTCGGCATGGCATTCTCCTGATGGGAAGTCGATTTAGCTATAATAACCGAACATTCGTTAAATCGGTATTAACGAGCAGCCAGTTCCATCCTAATCTATGCCTTTGGAAATTATTGAAGCGAACGAAGGGGTTATGTTTAACATTCGCGTTGTGCCGCGGGCGTCGAAAAGCTGGATCGTCGGCGAGCACGCCGGTGCGTTGAAGGTCAGGATCTCCGCGCCGCCGGTGGATGGCGCAGCAAATGAAGAGGTCGTTCGCGTCCTCGCAAAGGCCATCGGTGTCGCGAAGTCGAACGTCGCGATCGTTTCCGGCTACGCTTCTAAAACCAAACGGATACGAATAAACGGCGTAACGGCTGCACAATTGACAGACATTTTGCGTTAGATGGCCTCTTTTGCTGACGGCAATTTTTGCGTATCAGGAGGAGGTAAATATGAAAGAGCGGCCTTTAATCGGACTGCTCTTTTAGGCACGTGGAAAAAGCTTCTTGGAAAGAAATTCGTACATCGGCGTTATAAAAGCGAGAAGTTTCTCTTGCTCCGGAACATTCAAGTTCGCACCGACCAACGCCATTGATGTAACACCTTCCACAGGTTTGGTGATGTTGGCAGCCTCACCATCATAATGAGCCAGGCGCTGATTCCTTCGGTCTTTCACAAACCGATAAAAGGTCGTGTACTCGTCTTGGGGCCATCCTAGTTGAGTCTTTGTGAAAGCCACCATTTCGTTACGCACACGCTGCACCTCTCCTGCGTCATTTGCCGCAATAAGATCGCCTTCGGCACCGGTTGAAAATACTTGTCGAACTAGAATAACCGCAGTTTCCGCTAACGCTCCCGCCGCAGTTAAACGCACGTGTATCCAATGATTCCCATTGCCAGGAAATATTTCGTACTCAAGGCGAGAATCGTCCGCGACACCCCATAAGTGAAATGAACACCGGAGATTACTAATCGCCTTCTGTAGAGCCTGTTCCCAAGCGATGAGTCTATGGAAACATTCCTCTGATACTCCCGCCCGAATATGAGCGGGCTGTTCCATTCTTTCTATGTCACTCATATAGAAAGAGAATAGTTCCCTTCGATGTTGCTGGTCAAAAGCATACAATGCCGTTCGGCCAATTTAGACAAAAAAGCAAAACAGCGTTGCGCCGTTTAGCGTCAGTCTCAACAAATTGTGAAACCGCAGCTGTTTGGTGAAACAAAAATCGGCGTGATATATTT
>DLHV01000232.1:17489-17668 GCA_002483395.1 Chloracidobacterium sp. UBA7659
CGCGGCAAGATCTTCACCAAGCTTATCAAGGAGATCACCGTAGCGGCCCGTACGGGCGGCGGTGACCCCGACGCGAACGCCCGGCTGCGCAAGGGAATTTTGGACGCAAAAGCCGCCAATATGCCGAACGACACGATCGACCGCGCCGTCAAACGGGGCAGCGGCGACCTGGACGGCGT
>DLHV01000041.1 GCA_002483395.1 Chloracidobacterium sp. UBA7659
GTTTTCAATTGTTAAGGATCGACTAATTACCCTTAAAATTATAAACCAACTCACCCGACTCATACCGCCCATTCGAGCGGATCTTCGACCGCCGAGCGGCCATTTCCGCTGATTGCCTGAGCAACGGATGCCCACTGATCGCGTGCGCCGAAACGACGTTTCCTTGTTCATCAACGGCGACCTGCACACGGACTTCGCCGGACGCCCGCATCTGTTTTGCGATTTGCGGATATGCCGGTGTCGGTAATTCCAGGGCACGCCCGTTCAGAACACCGCCGTTGGCTGGGCGGTTTGCCGGAAGCGGATTCATCCGCGGGGTTGTCGGAGTCGGGTTTGGCCGGACGACGATCGGGGTCTGCGTCGGTGCGGGAGTACGGGTCGGAGTCGGTGTACCATCGTCGTCTGGCGAAGGCGAAACGCTCGGCTGCGCGCTCGGGCTCGGTTTTGGCGTCGGCGTCGGCGTCCGAATTCCTGTATTTGTGTTTATGTTCGAAAGCGAGTTCGTGTTGAAGTTCGCGTTCACATTGAAATTGAAGTTGCTGTCGAACCCGAGATTCGTGTTCACATTTGTGTTGACGATATTCGAATTGAAATTTGTGTTGATGTTCGAATTGTCCGCGCTGTCATTCTGCAAAAACCGGAAAGCCAACGCACCTAAAGCTAGCACAGCGAGCGTGCCTATGATCGTCAGCACCACCACCTTGGCCGTATTCGATTTCGGCGGATACGGCGGCTGATAGGGCGGTATCACTCTCGCCCTTGCTTGTCCCGCGGCCGGTTCGTCCGTTGTCGGCACCACGATCCGCTCGCTCGACGGCCTCGGGTCCGGCGTGAACGATATCTCGTCGATCGCATTTGGCGGCGGAGGCGGAGCTGGCACGTTCTTCCGAATCACCGTCACTTCGCCAAGATCGTCCTCGTCCGCTTCGTCTATGCTCTCGCTCGGCATCTGGATAAAAGCTGGTTCGTCTTCTTCGATCAGCGGTGAGCCGTCCTTCATACAAAAACGCAGGATCTCCTCGTCATAACGGGTTTGGCAAGTCGGGCAATATTTCATATTTTAGATATTTTGGCCGGAAGGTGGTGGAATCAAAATTACTACTCTCGGATTCTATCATTCATCGGCGATTTTCTGCCACCGCGTGTCAAGGTACAAAATTATATGTGATCACGCCGGACACCTTCACCGGCTTGCCCGCGAGAAGCGTCGGCGAGAATGTTGCCGAACGCGCGGCGGCAACAGCCGCGCTTCGAAAAAGCGGATGGCCGCTGACGGCGGTTGCCGAGATCACCCGGCCGTCGACGTCGATCAGCACCTGAACGGTGACCGTTCCGGACGCGCGGACGGCCCGCGCGGCGGGAGGATACGGTGGCTGGGGCAGGCTGATCGCTTTCCCGTTAACCACGCCGCCAGAGATAATTTTTGGCGGTTCTTTGGTTGTGGCGGTGGATGGAGTGCCCATCGGCTTGATAGCGTTAGTACTGTAATTACCTGTACTCGCGTTCGAATTCGCGGCATTTGAACTGACGTTTGCCGGAGCGATTACCGGCATCTTGTTAGCTGTGTCATAGGCAGGCTGCTCACTCTTCGCCAGTTCGGAACCTCCGCGAAAAGTAACAAAGATCGCGGCCACGCCGATGCCCAACACAAGCAGCAAAATAGCCGAAACCTGTCCGAAAGTAACAATACACCCCATGCGGGAAGCCGGATCGAACAGCGACATCCTATATTGTTTTGGAGCGGGCGTATGTACGTTCGTCGGTGGTGCCAGCGGGTTCGGGTTTGAGATACCTGCGTTCTGATTTGTTACAGGAAGATATTCGCCCGTTGGTCCCATGCCTAAACCGGCGGTCGGGATTGCAGGCAGCATCGAGCCGTCTTCAAGACAAAAGCTCAGATCATCGCTATAGCCGGTTCCACATTTCGGGCAGGTTTTCATACATTCGCCTGCTTCGAATTCTAACACGAAATGCCGGTTTCAACGTCGGTGAATCTTAACGCAAAGACGCAAAGGAGCCAAGACGCAAAGCAGAAAAATTACGTCGAGACCAACGTCCTTGAGCTTCCAAAAACCTTTCAGAAAAATCTCTTGAGCCTTTGCGACTCTGCGCCTTTGCGTTAAAAATCCTTCTTGTCAGCGTCAGCAACTCGTCCTCTTCCGCATCCTCAATTACGTCTTCGCCTAATTCACGGCAAAACTAACATTCACGACCGCCGTCATGTCCTTTTCTATCGTCGTCGTGTCGAAAACTCCATAGTCCGACACATCGGTCGAATCAGCCGCCGTGATCTGCAGCACGCCCATCTTGGCGGATTTGACCGACCCAATCGAATTTCCAGTGCTCTGTGCGATCCGTTCTGCCCGTTCCTTCGCGTCTTTTGCCGCTTCGCCGAGCATTTCGATCTTCAGGTCGCCGATCTTGGTGTAGTAATACATCGGAGCGCTCGATTCGATCAGGATGCCTTGATTGATAAGTTCGGTGGCCTCGCGAGAGATAGCGGCGATCTTCTGCACATCCGTCGATCTGACTTCGATCCGCTGGCTGAGCGTGTATCCCGTGATCTCGGAAGTCTCATTTCCGTCGCTGTCTTTGGCCTTTATCGTCGTTGTGGTGATCGACGAAACGGTCATCTGATCTTCGGGAATTCCTTTTGACAAAAGATATTGCTTGATCTTCGGGATATTGTCCGAAAGCTGTTTGTAAGAATCGGCAAGCTGCGGGGCCTGCGACGAAACACCGGCAGTCCAAAGCACGAGGTCGGACGTGATCCGTTTCTTTGCCGAACCCGTCACGGTGATCGCTTCATCTCCTTTTTTCGAGTTTTTGTATGACCAACCCAGTATCAATGACGATATGATCAGGCCAAGGGCCAAAGCCACTCCGCCGTTAAACCAATGATTGTTTTTTTCTCCGTTCATTTTCCAGTTCCTCCTCAAGGACGAGCAAAGAATATCTTATGTTTATGCCTGCGTATATGATGCGTGTCACAATACCGAGGTGTGGGAAACCACACTCCAAAGCTCAGAGTTCAAACTTTGGTTTTGCCATACGGGCAGAAACGCGAGTGTTAACGAGCGTGCATCGTGTCTCTAGCGCCAAGCCCCACTTCCAAAGAGGGACGCGGTTGGTCTTTGGAATAGATCTGGTATGGGACCCAACCGTATGCACGCTCGTTAACACTCGCGTTTCGGCCTCCATTGCGCGGCAAGACTTCGCACTGCATCGATGTTATAATTCAAAACTAAAACGGAGAACCAATTATGAAATTTCCCGGTGGATTCGACATGCAGTCGATGATGAAACAGGCCCAGCAGATGCAGGAAGAAATGGGCAAACAAATGAAATCAACTGTCGTTGACGCGAGTGCAGGCGGCGGTGCGGTAACGGTAAAAATGCGCGGTGATTTTGAGGTTTTGGAACTTGTAATTTCGCCCGATTTGGTCAAAGACGGCGATGTTGAAATGATTCAGGATTTGACGATGGCAGCCCTCGGCGAAGCCCGTCGCAAAGTCGAAGAAAAATTAAAAGGTCAAATCGGCGGAATGCTGCCTCCCGGAATGGGATTTTAGAATTGGTTCATTTTTTGATTGGTTCATTGATTCATTTTAAGAATAATCGAATGACCAATGAATCAATGAGTCAATGAACAAATGAATCAATGTTAGAATATTCAGAACCCGTCGCCAAACTAATTGACGAATTCAAACGTCTGCCGGGAATCGGTCATAAAAATGCTCAACGGCTGGCGTTTTATATTTTGCGCCGTCCCGAGTCGGAAGTCGAACGATTTGTCGAGGCACTAAAAGAGGTCAAAGAAAAAATCGTTTTCTGCACGGTTTGCAATAATTTGACTGACGTTGACCCGTGTGTTTATTGCACCTCGCCTAATCGTGACCGTTCAATTATCTGCATCGTCGAAGAGCCTTACAATCTTGTCGCTGTCGAAAAAACCCGTTCTTATAAAGGTTTGTATCATATTTTACACGGCTGTTTATCGCCGATTCGCGGGATTGGTCCCGACGAATTGATGTTGGCGAATCTACTTCCGCGTCTGATGCCGAATAATAATGAGGGTGTCGAGGTCAAAGAAATTATCGTCGCCACCAATCCGACTACTGAAGGCGAAGCAACCGCAAATTACATCGCCCGCTTGCTCAAACCTTTAGGCGTAAAAGTAACCAGAATTGCGATGAGAATGCCTGTCGGCAGCGACCTCGAATTTGTGGACGAAGTGACGATGGATAAAGCGATGGCTAATCGGCACGAGATTTAAGAATTGTTTCATTGGTTGATTTAATCATCGGATCATTTCGGAATGTATCAATGAATCAATGAGCAAATGATTCAATGAAAATAAATGTCAAAAAACTGAGCCTTGTTGATGTGATGATTCATCGGCAAGGCTCTTTGCTTGTCCGGCTGATTCACTTTGTTTTCGGGGCGGCGATTAGTATTTTCTTTCGCCGGATTGAGCTTTACAACGCGGAGAATTTGCCGAAAAAAAGCGGTTTGATTTTTGTCAGCAATCATCCGAACGCGTTGATTGACCCGCTCCTCCTTTTCGTCGCTCTGCCGCGAAATATTGCGTTTCTTGCCAAATCAACCCTTTTCAAAATGCCCGTCGTCGGCTACTTGATATNNNNAAGACGTTTCCAAAAATCAGGAGACTTTCGGGCTGACTCGTGAATTATTGAAAAAAGGCGGGGCGATTGCCATTTTTCCCGAAGGGGTTTCGCACGATTCGCCAAAATTGCTGCCGCTCAAAACCGGCGCGGCACGAATTGGAATCGGCGCGGTTTCGGTTGGAGAAAATGCTAATGCGCTTGATTTAAAAATTGTCCCGGTCGGGCTTTATTACACAAACAAAACGACTTTTCGCAGCGAGGCTCTCCTTCATTTTGGCGAGCCGATTGACGTTTCGCGGGTTGAATTAGACGAAGACGGGCAGCCGCCGAAACATTTCGTCAAGGAATTAACCGCCCAAATCGAAGCGGGTTTGCGTGAGGTGACGGTCAATGCCGAATCGGATGCGGATTTAGGAATCGCCCGCGTTGCCGATGAAGTTTTTACTTCGACCACACCGCATCGGGAAAATCTGGCGGAAAGGCTCGATATTTTGCAAAAGTTTTTGGGCGAGGATAATGAGAAATTAGAAAAGCGGTTGGCACATTACGAAAAAAAATTAAACGAACTCGGCATCGAATCCGAATTTTTGGCGTTGGCGGATTACTCGAAAAAGTTTGTCTTGAAACACGCCTTATTGCGCTCGTGGTATCTAATTTTGCTTTCCCCGCTGGTGATTATAGGGATAATTCTTCATTTTCCCGCTTACAAATTGTGCGGCGTAATTGCCTCGTTTGAAGCTAAAAAGGGTTATTCTGATATGACTTCAACGGTCAAAGCCTTGTCGGGATTGGTCTTGATGCCGTTGA
>DLHV01000166.1 GCA_002483395.1 Chloracidobacterium sp. UBA7659
TAGATTTCACCGTTGAATACGATCGTGTAGCGTTTACTTTCCGCGTGCATCGGCTGGGATCCGGCCGGCGAGGTGTCGAGAATAGCGAGACGATTAAAGCCCAGCCACAGATCCTCATGGTTGGTGTAAACGCGAGTTTCGTCCGGCCCCCGGGATTTACTCAGATACAACAAGCGGTGCAACTCGACTTGCCGACTCTCAGTTATCCGACCGCCAAATTCGCCCAAAAAGCCGCACATTCTTCAGTTTGATTTTAAGACCCATCGATAAAGTGCTTTCATATCGCCGACCATTTTCCTGTGGTCATGCTGCAGCTCTATCGTTTCCCGTGAGCGACGTCGAACACAATCGAGTTCATTATCGGAAAGCTTCGCAACAGCCTGGACCTTGTCGGCGATCGCCTCGGGATCGCGAATAGGTACCAGAAATCCACTGTCGACGTCGTTAATGACTTCCGTTACACCGCCGCAGTCCGTGGAGACTACGATTGTTCCCAACGCCATAGCTTCCAAAACGACATTCGGAATGCCTTCTTCCAGACTAGGAAGCAGCAGAATATTCGAGGCAGTAATAAGTGACTTCACTTTTTCAAAAGGAATACTGTCTTCGATAGTGACCAAATCATCCAAGCCGAGGTCGTGGATTTGAAAGACAAGCTCCTCGCTGCTGCCGCCGATGATACGATAGTGAAACGGCACGTTTCGGTCTTTCAATATCTTCATGGCGTCAAGAGCGTAATTATAGCCTTTTATCCAGTGCGGGCGCCCCACCGAAATTATCTCGATTTCTCTACGGTCAAACTCCTTCGAAACCGCGAATGGAAATTCCATAAGATCCATGCCGCTGCACACAACACGACACTTGTCACCGTCGGCTCCGTATTTCGATGCTTCGCGGCAGATTGCTTTGCTCACACCGTGAAATGCGTCCACGTGAGGAAAAACCTTCCTGTAGGTTTGCGCCAGATCCTCGTCCGCAATCGGCGAACAATGAATTTGAGTACCGCGCAGGCTTACCACTATCTTAATCCCAAACTGTTGAAGAAAGATCCATTCCTCAATACCTTTGGTCCATTGCAAATGGAAAATATCGGGTTTGTGCCAGATTATCGGTCCAGTTCGAACGAACCAATTGAGAAATGCGGCGGAGAATATCCCGTTTGGATAACATTTGACCAGTTTGAGTAGAGTGCCAGGCCTTGTCAGCGAAAATAAAACTGCAAATTTGGACGCCAGCCAGATCCGGTTTAGGCCTCCTGAATAGCCAATCTTCGTTATATTTTTTGAATCATAACAAACGTCGCCGACGATCTTTCCATGGATAAGTAACTGAACGCCGTCATCCGCCAACCCAACGATCAGCCTCTCGATAAATGTTGTCGAAGGAATGGCACCGGAGTAAATGGCAACCCTCAATCAGTTTTTCCTCTCAGTTGCCGTTTGAACTTCCGTAGTTTCGAACTCGGAGTAAGCCTCGGTATTTCGTAGTTTCTCTCCAGGGTTTCGGCAATACCGACGTTTGTCGTGTACGCTCCGCTAAAACTGTTTTCTTTCAAGATCGAAATCGCGGCGTCACAATAATCACCGTTTGGATAGGCGAAATAAGTACACTTTTCGTTCAAATGGTTCTCCATAAACTCCTTCGATTCAACTATCTCGCGTCTTATCACATCCGGATCCTGATTCGCATGAAATATTTCATGGTTGTGGCCGTGTGGTTGAAACCGAACGCCCATCGACTGCATCTGTTTTATCTCATCAAGATTCAGCATCTGAAATTCAGGATATTCAAAGAGCAATCTCTCCAGTTCGCCCGGCAAAGTCTGTTCCTGAATCGAGTCGCAATGGAATTTACGGTTTTCGGCGTTCATTTCTTTGACCCTGTATCGAATGGAATTGAAGGTTTCCAATCTTTCCTGAGGACAAGCTACGTTAAAGAATTCGCCGCTGAACTCAATCCGGCGAACTAAGAACTGAGCCTGTAGAATGGTCAGAGCCAATTCGACGGTCCAAATAGATCGCTTTGAACCAACCAAATTCGTTGTAAGAAAAACGTTGAATGGCGCAACCCCAAAGAATTCATAGAATATTTCAGCCGCTCTGAAATTATTCCTATAACCGTCATCGAAGGTAATTGAGATTGAAAAATCTTCGAAAAAGAAATATTTGCGCGACAGGGTTATATTTCCGTCAACGCCGTCTTTCTTTATTGAAAGTCCCTTTAAAGTGCTAAGTTGGTTCCGTAAAGCCGCTTCGGGAATACTATTTCGGAACAGTTTAACCTCTGTCGAATTTGTAAATGGCCGAGTGTGGACGCCGTGATATGTGAAAGCTATATGTCGCTCAGAAAAGATCATCCCGCGTTCATGTAGTCGCCCCATTTCTGCCAGCAAAATAAGATCCACACGCCCCACGAACTGTTGTGGCCATTGGAATAAAATTCTACGACGTACTGATCTAAGATCCGTTTGTCGATAAACTCGTTACCATAGAATGGTGAGTACAGTAGTTTTTCTTTTACAACTTTGCTGAGTGGTCCTCTTATCCAATTCTCCAACGGAATGTCGAAACCAAGCTTTTCTTGGTTAATGTCTTTCTCCGGAATAAATTGACTTAGCTGTTGTTTCAGAAACTTCTTATTAATAAAATGTTGTTCGCCAAACGAAGACCTTTTGCTCCATGCAAATTCTATTATTCGTTTATCTAGAAAAGGAACCCGTACCTCCAGACTATTTGCCATGCTCATTCGATCAACCTTTGTAAGAACCCTCTGTAAGTGGCCGTAAAATTCGTTCCATCGTAGCCAATTCCTGAATTCCAATTGCGTCGGGCCGAAAGAAAACTGATAAAGCTCATTCACTTGGGACGTGTTTTGGGAACCAGGCATTAGTTTAGCAAGAAAGCGAATGCCGTTATGACTCTGACCATTAAGCACCCATTCACCGGGTGTACTAAAAATACCGGGGCCGTATGCTTGATTCGAGCTTCGCTTCCGATTCAAGTAGCGCTGAACACGGCGAACGGATCTAGGAAATCTGAAGCGGCTGTAGTTTTGTAAAAACGTGTTCCACCTGGGGTATCCCCAAAACAGCTCATCGCCGCCGTCACCGGAAAGCATCACGGTATTATGTTTTTTTGCACCTTTAGTGATCAGGAACGTAGGCATAGAACTGGGGTCTCCAAACGGTTCCCCAGCTACGCTAATGCTATCGTCAACCGAGTTCAATATTTGATCAGCCAATATCTCCTGCGATTCGTGTTCAAGACCTAATGCTTGGGAATACTCTTTTGCCTTTGCACGTTCGTCACCGGCAAGTCCATCAACGCCTATCGTGAACGTTTTCACGTCTCCGTTTACCTTCGACGCAAAACCGGATATCAGGGCGGAATCGATACCACTGCTTATGAAGCAACCAATGGGCACGTCGGAAACCAACTGATCTCTCACCGTCTCCGCCATCAACTCTTCGAACTTTTGACAGCCATTTGAAGTCGGAGACTCGTGTATAACTTCCTTACGGGGCAACTCATAATAGCGGCTGTGGTACTTCCTCTTCCGGATATCAAATGAAACTATCTCACCAGGAATGACTTGTTTGATTTCGTCATAAATTGTTTCTGGAGCCTGCATGTATCCGAGCTGCAGAAAATCCCGCATGCCATTGCGATTGATCGTGACGCGCCTTCTTCCGATCCCCTCGACCACCTGATTGAATTGTGAAGCAAACCAGATATTACCAGCACCGACCGAATAAAAAAGTGGTTTGATCCCCGCAAAATCTCGCGCCAATGAAAGAGTTTTTTCCGTTNNTGCGGCAATGGCAAACATGCCATTCAGTTCTGTCAACGCGTTTTCAATTCCCCAGTTTTCTATCGCAACGCAAAGAGTTTCAGTGTCGGATGAGCCTCTATAATTAAACTCCGGCAGCCGTTTTCGAATTTCGAGATGATTATAGATCTCCCCGTTAAAAGCAATCACCCAATTCCGGATGCACATTGGTTGGCGGCCTGCGTCGGTTAGTTCAATGATCGCGAGCCGGTTGAACAGGATCTTGTAATAATCGTCAATCCAATAGCCTATGTCATCGGGGCCGCGATGCTTAGCTGCGGAGCCAATTTCAAATAGCAGTCCGTCCCTGAGATTATTTTCGCCTCCGAATGCTCCAACAAAGCCACACATAACTAAGTTGCCTGTAGGGATGAGTGAATTTGAGAACTCCAGGCACCCATTGGCGTTACTATACCAAAATGATCAACGCTGCCATCGCGCGGAATATACTTCGTTATCTCCAATAGAAATTCGTCGCGTAACAACCAACGCATTCCATGTTCAAATACCGTGAGGTAGATCTTGTAGTCTCCATTTCGCAAAAAAGCAAGATCGCTCTCATACTGGAGACTGATGCACCGATTAGGCAGCGAAGTATCAAGTCTTTGACTATTTTCAAAAATGATCTCATCGTGTGCCGACTTGATTGACAATTTTACGTAATGCTCTCGCGGAACCTGTTTGAGAACTATGAAATCAAAACAGAGCAAATGATCCAGGCCAACCTGTTTATACTCGAATTTGTCGATCTTTATATTTCCCAGCTCGATAGGAAAATCTAAGTTGTTTTGGGAATTACTGTGCAAATATTCCACAATTGCGGTTTCCGTTGAACCGGAATAACGTATTTCCCCATTCGCAATTAGTACCCCGGTGTTGCATAAGTTACGCACGGCGGACATATTGTGGCTCACAAACAAGACTGTTCGTCCTTCTTGCTTGCCAACCTCTTCCATCTTCCCGAGACATTTCTTCTGAAACTCCGCATCGCCTACGGCCAAAACTTCATCGACGATCAAAATCTCACTTTCCAAGTGAGCGGCGACGGCGAAGGCAAGACGGACGGACATCCCGACTGAATAGCGCTTTACCGGAGTATCGATGTAACGCTCGACGCCGCTGAAATCAACGATCTCGTCAAGCTTGCGATCAATCTCCTTTTTTCGCATTCCGAGGATCGAACCATTGAGGTATATGTTCTCGCGGCCGGTGAGCTCTGGGTGAAACCCGGTCCCAACTTCGAGCAGGCTAGCAACGCGGCCTTTGATCTTGATCGTGCCGATCGTGGGCGATGTCACGCGGGACAGCAGCTTGAGCAAAGTGGTCTTACCCGCACCATTCCTGCCGATTATACCGACGGCATCGCCCTGCTGAATTTCAAAATTGATGTCCTTCAGGCTCCAGACAACATTGCTCTTACGCTTAATGGTCCTGTCGTTGGTCTCGCCCAGCTTGAGAAAAGGATCGTCTTTTCCCATCACTTTGGTTATCCACCAGCGCTCAATGTCCCGACTGATCGTGCCCGTTCCGATCTGCCCGATCTGATATACTTTTGAAAGGTTTTCGACCTTAATTGCTACCGTCATACTGTATCTACAAAATTCTTCTCGGTCTTATTAAAGATCACCACGCCGAGGACCATAATTATCAAAGTAACCAAGGCGCTGTAGCCGAGGCTCCAGGCGCTAAATTCTCCTTTACCAAGGAAAGCATGCCGGAAAGCCTCGATCATTCCCGTCATCGGGTTTAGTTCTATCAAACGCCTGTACTTATCAGGCGCCGCACTCAATGGATAGATAACGGTGGTCATATACATCAGCAGCTGCACGCCGAAAGAAACCAGAAAGCTGAGATCGCGATACTTTGTGGTCATGGCCGTGATGATCAAGCCTAATCCCAGCCCGAGTAACGCCATCATCAGAACCAGCAGCGGAAACAAGAGGATCGCAGAAGTGATCCGAAAGTCTGCTCCGGTCGCTGCAAAATAACCCATCACACCCAAAAACAACAGCATCTGCACACCAAAGCGAACCAGATTGCTGGTGACTATGCTCAGCGGCATGATCAGCCGAGGGAAATAGACCTTGCCAAAGATGTTTGCATTGTCCTTGAACACGGTGCTGGTTTTTGTAATACAATCGGCAAAGTAGTTCCAGGCAGTTATTCCTGCGAGATAAAACAGCGGCTGTGGAAGTCCGTCAGTACTTAATCTCGCGAGATTTCCGAAGACAAATGTGAAAATTATTGTGGTGAACAAGGGCTGAATAAAGAACCAAAGCGGGCCGAGAATTGTTTGCTTGTAAAAGCTAACAAAATCCCGCTTTACAAACATCATCAGCAGATCGCGATAATGCCATACTTCGCGAAATTTCAGGTCGAACAGAGAGGATCTTCCTTCAATAACGAGGTCCCACCGTTCGGTATCCTTGTTTACAATTGTTTCCACTTTTTACTAGAAAATCGCCCGGCTAACTGACAGAATCAAAAAGGGCGTTCTGTGTGCTAACTGCCTTGTATTATCTGACCGACATTAAGTTTTGCTTCTTCTCTAGAATTTCGAATTTGATAAACCAGATCTATGGCCTTTTTGGATTCTTCAAGTCCATAACCTTTGCCTGCTATTATCTTTTCGTAACAAGCCGTATGTAAGTCCGAAAAACCTTCGCTGAACTCAAAGGTTTCTCCGTTAATCAAAGTGGAACGAAAAGTGCGTTTTCCGCTGACTTTTACAACATCTGGTAAATCGTTTTCGTCAATACTCAATTGCCAGTTGACATTCGCTTTTTCCAGCCTCAGATAACCGGCGGCTTTGTTTGCTGCATGATAATCGACACGGTTTTCAATGACGTCTCCAAAAACCCAAATCAACATATCAAAGAAATGAACTCCAATATTTGTCGCGATTCCACCCGATTTATTAACGTCGCCTTTCCAACTGAATGAATACCAGTTACCACGGGACGTAATGTACTTCAAATCAACTTCAAACATCGTGTCCTTGGCAGCGTTAGATACCATTTCTTTCAGCTTGACGACGCTAGGGTGCTGACGAAGTTGAAGAATTGTGTAAACTCTCTTGTCCGTTTCTTTTTCGATTTCCCGTAAAGCGTCAACATTCCATGGATTTAAGACGAGAGGCTTTTCACAAATAACATCAGCACCATGTCGTAAACCAAAGCGGATGTGTGCATCGTGGAGATAATTCGGGGAGCAGACGGTTAGATAATCGAGCTTAATGTTCTGCCGTTTAAGCTTTTCAATATGACGGTCGAAGCGCTCAAATTCGACAAAAAAATCAGCCCTGGGAAAAAAGCTGTCGAGTATGCCGACTGAATCAAACCTATCCAGAGCAGCTATCAAATTGTTCCCTGTATCTTTGATTGCTCTTAAATGTCTGGGGGCTATGTAGCCGGCAACCCCGATCAACGCAAAGTTCTTCATTTACCTTTTTTTATGCAACTCTCTTTTGCTAGCTTCAAACAAATAGTAGTCGCTAACTGAGCTTTGAAACTTTTCCACCCTTTAAGATATAGTTGTCACCACTTTCAGGACAGATCGCCTTGTTATTCTCTCCAAACTGTAGTTTATGTCCGTACTCGCTCATCCATCCTATTTTTCGCGCCGGATTTCCGACAACCAGCGCATAGGGTGGAACGGACTTGGTAACTACCGCACCGGCGCCGATAAAAGCGAACGCCCCAATGTCATTGCCGCAGACAATCGTGGCATTGGCACCGATAGTGGCCCCGCGGCCGACCAGAGTTTCCAGATATTCGTTTCGTCGATCAATTGCGCTACGCGGATTGATAACATTCGTGAACACCATCGAAGGGCCGAGGAAAACATCGTCTTCACAGATTACACCCGTGTAAATCGAAACGTTATTTTGAACCTTACAGTTTTCCCCTAAAACGACTCGCGGCGAAACAACCACATTTTGGCCGAGATTACACCCATTTCCGATTCGGCAGCCCGACATCAAATGGCTAAAGTGCCAGATCTTTACGTTTTCGCCAATTTCGCACCCCTCATCAATAACCGCGGTTTCGTGCGCGAAGTAATTTTTCTCGCTCATAAATTCAAAACTGCTTTCTTACCAAAGAATAATTTGACGCAATCGATGATCATATTAAGCGGTCGTCTGTCATTTCGGTATGCATTGGCAAAGAAAGTACCGATGAACACAGCTCTTCGGTGGCCGGCAGCACAAAGTTTGGCGTTACAAACTCCCGGAACGCTACCTGACGATAGAGTGGTAACGGATAGTAAATCATCGACGGAATGCCGTTGGCATACAGAAATTCACACAATTCGTCACGTTTACCATTTTTTACCTTCACTGTGTATTGATGAAAAACGTGAGTTGAGTTCGCCGCAGGAGCAGGGATCTGGAGCTCTTTTATTTCAGCTAAAGCATCGTCATAGCGTGCGGCCACTTTTTGTCTTGCAGCACAGTATTCGGAAAGGTGCTTGAGCTTAACGTTGAGGATTGCCGCCTGTATTGAATCTAACCGGGAGTTAACACCCACGGTCGAATGATAATACTTTCTCGTTTGTCCGTGATTTGTGAGCATGCGGAGTTTTTCTGCAAGTACATCATCGTCGGTAAAGATCGCGCCGCCGTCACCGAAGCAACCGAGATTCTTTGAAGGAAAAAACGAGGTGCATCCTACGTGTCCGATCGTTCCGGTTTTCTTCTTTTCTCCATTGCTGAATGTATAGTCAGCGGCGATCGCCTGAGCGTTGTCTTCGACAACGAAAAGCCCATGCTTTTCAGCGNNCCCTCGCATTATCGGCTCCATATCGCAGCTTTGACCGAAAAGATGAACCGGCACGATCGCTCTGGTCCACGGCGTAATTGACGCCTCAATAATTTCGGAGGTTACATTAAAGGTGTCGGCATCAACGTCAACCATCACAGGGTTTAAGCCTAGTAATGCTATGACCTCGATTGTGGCTACGAAAGTAAGAGCCGGGACGATAACCTCGTCTCCTGGTTTCAATCCCACACCCATCATCGCGATCTGTAAGGCGTCTGTACCGTTCGCACATGGAATGACATGCTTAACTTGCAAAAACAATTCCAAGGATTTTTGGAATTCCTTTACTGGTGGCCCGTTTATGAACGCTGTCGAAGCGATGCACTCCAAAACTGACTGATCGATCTCCCGACGGATTTTCTTGTATTGGCCTTTCAAGTCAACCATTTGAATCTCATTCATGAGATTTACCTTGAGTAAAGGCTAAATTTCCGAAAATGGCGTCAGTGATAATATTCACAATAATCTTAGGCAGCTAAGATTCACGCATTTCTGTCGGTGGCTTGAAACAACCCAATAAGAAATGCCAAGCCGTACCAGAGATGGAACACCAATATTATGATGGGAACGCTTAAAGTCAGTAATAGCGAACCGTCCTTTCGCAGGGACTTAAGGCTTGTCGCCAAACCGACGAGCAGATGCAAAGGAATCATTGCGAGAGCGATTAGACCAAGTGTAAGTATTAGGGGAAGTGAGAACGCTGAACCAACGACTGCTAAAATTGACCCGACGGAAAGAGTTAAGGCAAATATTAGCGGTACATAATGGCGGAGGCTCAACGAGTGCGGTTCCAGCCGAGCACTAACTCCACACCAGGACCCATTTTGCCCAGCGTACATCATTAGCCCACTCAACGTGGGTNNTAGTAGGTGCAACTCGTCTCGTGAGTGCAGTATAACTTTGATCCCGCTTGCCTGATACGGAAATTCATGTCGTTATCTTGGTTACGGATCAACTGCTCGTTATATCCCCCTAATCTCACAATGACCTCTTTGCGGAACACCGGATACGGGATCGTGTCAACGTAGCCTTCCGACTGAGTGCGAAATGACGATCCGGACACGGCAAATGGATTGCTCATTACCCAAGCCGAAATCGTAGCCCCCAACGATCTATTTGCGCGGCGCGTAATTACGCGACCGCTACATCCTGCGGCTCCGTGTTCCAGTAATTCTCGGAGGCACGTAACGGCGTAGTCCGGTTCGTATTCACAATGGGCTCCGAAAATGCCAATATACTCGCCCTTTGATTCCCTCAGACCTATATTGAAAGCAAATGGCGCCACTTTGTTCTCATTAATTAGCAAACGCACGCGTACATCACAAGCAGCCAGTTCTTTAACGATCGATTGGCTATCGTCAGTTGAACAACCGTCAATAACAAGAATTTCTAAATCAACACCACGCTGTGCAAGTAACGACTGGACCACCGTGCGTATGTATGCTCCTTCGTTATATACAGGTAGGATAATTGAAATCATTACCTAAATGCAGATTACCAAAATCATACTCTTCCCTCAGATCGGCAACGGAAAATTCATGAACTGCTGCCCGATGTTAGGTGGTTTTCCGTCCTGAGACGAATATTCGTATACCCTAACCGCTCCATCCCATACTGCAACCAAAAATGAATCGTCGTAAAATACTTCAACGATATCTCCCGGTCGTGATTCGGAATAAATTAGGTGTCCGTCAAATGGATGTCCTTTCCAGAAGTAGAAGGGCCGTTCTTCGCCATTCAAATGGGAGAATGCACCCGGAAACGGGTGAGTTTGGGAGCGAATATTATTGTAAAGGGCGATCATATCTAGATTGTCCCAAAGGATCCGTCCGTCTTCCGCGGTTCGTTTCGGGAAATATGTCGCCTCGATGTCATCAGATTGCGGCAGATAGTGACCCGTCGAGGTAAGCAGTCCAGGTAAATGCTCCTTTAGTAGCCTGTTCATGGCAATGCGGTTCTTCATGTGAAGCGTATTACAGTCGTCCCAAACGTTGATATCGAACTTCTGCATCCCAATAATCATTCCGGAATCTATCCCGGAATCGTATTTGAACAAATTAGTCGTAAATGACGTTTTGCCATTTAATAACGACCAGTTAATCGGAGACCGCCCACGACCACGCGGGAGAGGTTCGGGGGATCCGTGCATTCCGAATGCTCCAATTGAGAGATCATTAAGCCACCACTCTGGAATTAATCTTTGCCAGCCAATTACAAGTAAAAGATCGATCCTATGTGTCAACAGAATTGTTTTGTCTTCTTCATTTCTTAACGTGTAACTCTTTGGGTGGTATACCGGGATATCGTGTTGAGTCGCTAAGGGGCGCAGATCAACGTACCCTGCGACATTATTCTCTTCACCCATTTCCGGTGTCAGCGTGATCAATAGATCGGGCTTGAAACCGTCACGCAAAAGTTGCGTTATGCACTCGTGAGTTGTGTTTTTCGTCCCAGCGAAGGCAAGTTTCGCCATCATGTATCCCGCTTAAATAACCAAGCGAACCAGTTGAAAGACTTCGGCGTAATTTTGCGCGACTTGAGCTCCCCGCGTGCGTGCCAATGACCAAACAAATTCGCTATTAGCGTAATGCCGGAAATTCTGGGTTTTGTAACATTCCAGGGCATCGACTTTCTTCTGTACGTGCCGTTCTTCTAAAATTACGAACGCCGATGTTGTGATCGATAAGTTGTTCCATAGCATTTCGTAGGACAGGATCGCCGTATTCTTGTATGCGCGTGCCCCTTCAGCAGCAATTACCTGATGATCCTGATGGATGTCGTCCATGCATGGCATGAGGACAAGATCCGGTTGAACGTCGTTTCGGGTGTCGATAATGTCCTGCAAAATGCTTTGCCGGTTTTCAGGGAAGCGCCGCACTTCATATCTATGAACCAACACGTTTGACGGATGAATACCGATGGCAGTCGTTGCATCGATCAATTCATTCTTCAACTGATCTTCCTTGAAGCCATAGGGAAGCGACTGTTCACAAACGGAAAAGGCGGTATAGAAAACTTCAGAGCCTTCCTCCAAAAAGCGCGCAATTGTTCCGCCGCAGCCGAATTCACCATCGTCAGTGTGCGGCGCAAGAATCATAATGCGCTTGGCCCGAAGTTCGATCATAATCAATGTCCCAAAACTAGTTAAGTGTTTGTTTTAAAAACGATTGAACAATCTGTGGTTTACCACTACTTGTCGGTGAAATTTGATGTTTTTCCACCCAATGAATTGGAAATCTCTCCTGTAAATGAGAGTGAATTTGATTTTCTAATTTTGCTATTGTCGCCTGACCAAAATTTCCGTTGCGAATAAAGTGGATCTCCATTTCGTCCAAGTTTTTTTGCACCACCTTAAACTGGCAAATCTCCGCCACGTGCTCGAAAATAGCCGTAAAAAAATGAACGATCATCCGCTTGCCGCTTCTGGTTACTACAATATCAGTGTCGCGGCCGATTACCCGACGAAGTAACGGCATTTGGCGCCCGCAATCACATCGCTTGTGATCCAAAGGTTCCATCTCAACCAGATCACCTACGTAATACCTAATGAGCGGCATAGCAAAATTATCCAGGCGAGTTGCCAGTACCTTGCCAATGTTTCCGTCGGGAACAGGCTGGCCCTCATCATCCACAACTTCGATGTAGCACTGATTGGTTGCCAGATGAAACTGCCCTTCAGGACATTGTGCCGCAATCATTGCGCCTTCGCTGCAGCCATACAGATCGAGCGTTTCACAGCCAAATGCCCTACGAATCGCTTCACGATAATGGGAAAACATCTTATCTCCCCAGCTAACGGCGTATTTAAACTTTATGGTGGAGATTCCCAAGTCAATTGCGGTTTGCGCCAGCACATATAATGATGAAGCATAGCCGAAAAGGTATTGACGAGGATTTTTTCCCACTACACGCAAAATCGATTCAAGGTTGGCAGGTTCCAGGTTAAACGCCGGAATGTAAGCGGTATTTAGTAAATAATCTTTCATGCCTTTTATAAAGCCTCGCTGAAGAGACATTCCGGTTTGCAATATACTGTCACCAATCCGATAACCGCTCCATTCGAACCAAAGCAATTGCATCGCTCGTAAACTGGCCTGAGCAGATCTATCCATATAGACAGTACCTTGTAAGCCACTTGAACCACTGCTTGATTCAGCAATAAGTTTTTCTTTTGGCACGGTGAGTAATTGGTCAAGATTTTCGTTTATCTTAGCTTTCGACAGAATAGGAAACTGCTTAATGTCCTCAAACGGATCACTTAAGCTTGCGGGAAAGTTTTTGTAAAATGAAACTTTGGTACGGGCATATTCCAAAATGTTTGAGAGCCTGTTATATTGCAAATCCCTCAATTGTTCAGCTGAAAACCACTGCTCTTTTCGATACTGGCGCAGCCAGGGCATGCAACCTCCACCTTCAATCTTGTCACCTAATGGCAGAACGACATTTTCCAGGATTTGATTATAGAAATTACCTAACATTTATAGTCGATTACCTTGGCCTTAAAGGTTTTTTGCCGTGAGGCTAATAACTTGGAAAATAGTGCTTCCAGTTCAGGACGAACTGTTTTCCAAGCCGACTTTTCAGCTAAGTTTCGCCCATTTTGTGATATTTTCTTCGTCAATTCAGGATTCTCAAGTAGTATTTTGATGTTTTTCACCATCGAGCCCACGTCTTCATTTGGGACGAGGAGGCCATTCTCGCCATGGCTGATTAGATAAGGCAGACCGCCTACATTCGTCGCTACGACCGGCAATCCTAAAGCACATGCTTCAACCACCGTTACGGGCATATTATCAACGCGGTTAGTATTGATATAAATATCGGCTTTGGAAAACTCCGTTAATTTACCTTCCGGATCAAGGAATCCGGCAAAGCGAACGGCGTCCGACAATCCCATTTCTTTGGCCATTTTTCTGACTTTCGTTTCAAGACCCTTGTCCGTTCCCGCCATAGTTAAAGTTGCTCCCGGCTCAATTTCTCGGAGTTTAGCAAGAACTTTAATTGCCATTTCCGGGTTATAGATACGGTGGAAACTCCGCATCCAGATAAGCTTGGGCGCAATCGCGCTCCTTTCTCGAAAGGGATAGTTCGCTAAGTCGATCACGTTGGGTATCACTTTTATTTCGTAACCCAATACACCGATCTTTTCAGCGAGGAAAGGGGAAGGAGCTACCAGAGCGTTTGCTCTATTGAAGACCCGTTTCGTCCATCGAGGATGTTTCCGAATAAATTGCGGCAAATTCCCGCCGTGGAGAACCATTACTATAGGAACTTTAAGGACTCTGCAGATCAGCGAAGTCACGTCGGCCGTAATAAAGCTCAGTCCGCTGAACGTGTCAAGCAATACACAATCAAACGCTTTGGCACCTTTTATTAATGTTTGAATAATCTCTGCTAATCGAGCGGCCCGGTTTATTTTTGATGAAACGCAGGACACTTCAACATCCTCCTTCGCAAACAAATCAGCGATTATTTGGCCCTGCGACGGAGCATACTTGGAATTCCGTCCTAGGATATTGCCGACGAAACATAAGTGCAATCGTTTTCGATTCAAAACCATAGCTGCCCTTCAACAGTTCCAATATGTTTCGTTAGCATGTCGTTACACCAAAATTTTGACCATTGAGCCCGTCCATTTATCACCATTAACCAATTTCTTCCAATTCAGGTTCTCATAAAATCTAATTGCTTTCTGGTTTCCGGGATTTACCGTTAAATGCATACGGTCATAGCCGCACTTTACGGCTTCATTTTCAGCGTCGATCATCAATATTTTTCCAATTCCGAATTTTTGGTGATTCGGGGACACTGCTATCGCAAGAATCCCGAAACTTTTGGGACGTTCTCTTTTGATAACACTATTTTTTGATTGCTCTTTCTTCGTGAAGTTTCGAAGGATCTTGATTCCCGAACGCAGACGTTCGCGGAATAATGGGTTAAACAATAGCCACGGACGTGAGATTACTCTTCGAATCAAAAAATTCCTGTTATAACTAATGAATCCTGACGTTGAGCCATTAAATACGCCGCTAAACGAAAATCCCACGCTATCCGTCTTAACATAGGCCGCGACCGCCCGAACCTTTTCGTGAGAACCGTTGAGTTGCCACAAGTAATACCGGCGAACGCTCTCAACACCCAGTTTCGTTAGAGCGCTTTCCGGAAAGGAATCTACATGTATATTAGCAACTTTAAGCAAATCATCAGCGGTAATTTCTCTCAACGCTACATCCGGCGCACTCAAGCACTTTTCATTAATCATACGTAACTAAACGCGGTCTAATTGCCTGTTCCAACGCGAGACATATTTACGCTTTGGCCAGTTTAGTTTTCATTTCCAACGTATTTTGCGCGTTTTTCCGCTGAAAGTGGGGCAGTACAATCGACACCGAGGCTAGTCCCCACATGAAAGCAGGTGCCGCCAACCTCATTCCCGCGTTGAACATGAATAGAGTGCTCCACACAATCAAGCCGGCAATCAGGGCCCTCCCCACAGGCGACGCCTGGCGCCTGAAATTGTTGATGGTAGCTAAACCCAGCGCAACCAGTGCCAAAATACCGAAAGAGCCATGCTCTGAAATTACTCGCGAAAATTCCGTGTGACTAGAGGCAAGAAGGTCCAAAAATTCCTTCCGCGAAGACTTCGCCTCACCGACTCCAGTACCCAGAATCGGGTTTTCGAGAAATATTTGAAAATCAGATTCAATAATTTCAACCCTGTTTGTTGTCGTGGTATCCTCAAAACGCTCCTGAAGCTTCCCCCCGGTAAAATCGTTAATAAAGGGAAAAATCAATAGCAGGAAAATCACTGAAACACCAATAAGCGGGACCACTTTCTTTAGACTCGGCGCAAAATCCCAAAACTGAAAAAAAACAATTGCGAGGGTTCCCCCGATCGCGTTGTACATGCCACCCCGGGAAAACGTCAGTACACTTTGGGCGGCGAACAGCAGCGAAAGCAGGCCAAAATACAGAAGATCGCGAAAACCGGTTTTGAACAACAGATAGGAAGCCAGACAGACAAAAACGCCGAGGCCAAGCATCGCGGAAACCTGATTCGGGCCGAACCCGCCACTTGTCAGCCAATTTGACTCATTGGTGAACTGAATATCCTCAATAGTGACCGTATAGAATAGCGAGATTACCGCTACACTGATCAGTGGAACGGCTATTAATGTCAGCAACTTTTTGAGTTGAGTCCCTTTCAAGCGGACATGGGAAAAGAACCAACAGGTAACGAATATCAATAGCGGTCCCGACATATTAGAGCTTAGCTTAGCCCTAGCATCAGTCAGGCTGTTGCCTATAATTGTCAAAAAGGATGCGGGGATCAGGAGCGCGAAATAAAGAAGCGGCAGGGAAGGCATTTTCCAATGTCTTCGGCGGGCCAGAGCGGTGATCATTATAGCCCCTGCCGCATACTTGCCAAACTCCCAGAATATTGGTGAAGAACCCATCCGCCATAGAACCTCGGCACCTACAAGGTACGCAGCCACATAAGCTGCCCGTTCAATCTTTTCGTTCTTGCGGATCGCGAAGTACAAACCCAGCGATAAAACGGCCAAAGGATGAGCCAACGCCAGCATGCTCGATCTATACAGCAGGAGGCCCAGTGGAACATGCACCAGGGCGAGCACGAGAGGCAGTTTGAATTTCTGGATCTTTGGGTAACGAGCAAGTTTCGTCCTCGCAATAGGCTGAATTCGCGGAATCGAAATCTGGCGGGTATTAATCACATTATATGCTTAAGCGGTAAAATTAGTGGCCTCAACCGAACACGTGCTTAATCCGGCGGCCCGAAAACACGCCGCGTTTCGCCAACGTATTCGTTAATAGTGAACATAGACGCGATGTTCGTGGTAGCTCCAGTTGGTGGCGTTAACAAACAGTGAACCAGGAAACAGCATATCTTCTCTCGTTGTCCAATTCGCGTTTGCGAAGGAATCAATCGCAGGCTACCGGAGATTGAGTATTTCACCAGTTCCTTCAACTTCAGCCTGTTCGAGCTGCCTGTAATAGACATTGTTGTAATACTTATAGTTGTTGAGTGGAACGGCATTTATGACAATTCCGACTACATTTCCGCGCACATCTTGTATTTTTTTCTTGGCGCTTGATAACACCTCACGAGAGCTAAAGTTTGCTCGAGCAATGATCACAACCGCCTCGACGCTCGTCGCCAGGATCACGCTGTCGGCAAAGTACAGAACGGGCGGCGAATCGATGACGATGTGTGAATAAATCGCTCCCAAATCTTCAAGAAGAATCCGCATCTCCGCAGAACCAAACAAATTGGCCGGGTTTGGAACTTTTGGCCCTGACGGCAAAATATCCAAATTGGCTTCGATGTCTTTTTGAATTGTCCGATCGATCAATTCCTGATCCAAGTCACTCGCTGTGAGTAAGGTACTAAGCCCTTGGGTGTTGCTCACATTGCTGATGATATGCATTTTTGGACACCGCAGATCGGCGTCTATCAGCAAGACCTTATCACCTAATTGGGCAAGGCTCTTCGCTAAATTTAGTGAGGTAATTGTTTTCCCTTCAAAAGGCTGACCCGAGGTGACCAATACGGTCTTCGGCGATCCGCCGGCCGTAGACAGCAAAAGCGACGTCCGCAATTGGTGAAAGGCCTCCGTGATGAGCGGTTTTTGAAAGTTCTCAAGTTGGTATGAATGTTTACCGATGAGCTTATTGCCGTTGCTACGAAATCTTGACGAGAGAAGTCGTTTAGCAAGTCCGGAGTTCGCTCCTGGAATTATGCCGATAACCGGTACTCCCAACTGCGACTCGAAATTGTCAGAAACCCGGATCGTGTCATCGAGCCAATTTAAGACAAACGCGAGGCCCATTCCTCCAAAAAGTGAAGCAAGAAAGGCGATAACGACGTTTTTTGTTCTTTTGGGTCCGTCGGGAGATCCAGGGACGAGGGCTCGATCCACGATATGTACATTATTAGGAGTTCCATTCAGGATGACCTCGGTCTCGCGGGATCGTTGAAGCAAGTTGTCCAGTAATCCTTTGTTCGTGTCGATCTCCTGCTGAATGATACGGTAATTAATGGCGGCTTCATTCTGGTTCAACACCGCATTGCGCTGCACTTCGAAATAGCTTCTTAACTCCCTTTCGCGTCCGGATGCCTCGCGGTAGGTTTGTTCAAGAGCAGCGATTTGAGTGTCCGTTGAACGTTTCCTGCTCGTTTGAAGTTCTTTTTCGATTGCGGCTATTTGCCGCTGGACTTGCTTTACTGCGGGCCACTCCTCAGTGTACTCAACCTTTAATTGTTCCAACTGCTGACGTAGACTTGTGAGCTGCTGCTCGAGTCCGGAAGTTCTGGGATCCTTGCTCTCTGCCGTCGCATTGTTCATCGGATTCTGCAATGCGGCTCGATACGCCGCCTCGGCGGTGATCCGGTCGTTTTCGGCCTGGCTTAGTTTGCCGTTTAGATCGGAAAGCCGTTGGACAACCGTGTTCTGATTTGCGTCAAGCGAAAGGATCTGATTGCTTTTCGCGTAATTAATTAGGCGTTCTTCGCCCGAGCGTATCTGCGACTGCAGTTCTGCCACTNNCACTCGTTTTTGGAGGAAGTCGCTGGCCGAGGCATTAGATTGAACCTTTTGTTCGAGGTTTTGAAGAACGTATGTGTCCGCTACCGTGTTTACCACCTTTGTCGCTAATAGGGGATCGTAGTGCGTATATTCAACCTTGATCAGCCGCGTTTCCTTGTTGACGGTGCGGGAGTCTTTGACGGGCGTTACGTCTAGGTTACCTTTGATGTATGCGACGTAAGGCGCCAGGATCTCAGCCTGGCTATCCAGATCTGCGGTCGCATCGACCTTCAAGTTCAACTTATTTCCCGATGCAAATTCCTCTTTCGCGATCTCGACGGTTTGGGATGGCTTGTATAGGCCAAACATTCGCAGAACATTCTGCCAAACCGTTGTTTCCTGTCCCTTACCAGGTCTAAAGAATGTCGAGTTATGCTCAAGGTCAATTGTCTTTACGACACGGCGAAGAAGCCCTGCTCCTTCCAGTATCTGTAGTTGGGTCGTGAAATAGGCTGGATCGTTTCCGGGATTCAGAATGATCGAGCTGGGTGAATTCCCCCCGGTTGCAGGGTTCATTTCGTTGTTTACCTGGATCCGAACTGCAGCGGAATAGTAGTCGGGTTTCTGGGCTTCGTAAATTGTCACCAAAACGGTTCCTAATAAGGTAATACCCAGTATCATCAGCCAATGCTTTCGCAATATCGAAAGCACTGTAAAGAGTTGCTGCCTCTCCGAAGGCTCGGGCGCGGACCCGTAATAGTCGTCGAAATAACCGTCGTCCGAGTCCACATAGATCATCGAATCAGGGTCTTGAGGATTATTTCTTTTTGTGATCGAATTATTGTTCCGCATTCTTCAGAAGATCGGGCCTTCCTAAAAATTTATAGCCCTGCAAAGAGTATTTATCAGTAAATTACCCTCATGGGTAATTGCGTTATGGTCGGCACGATCGTTTTGTATAGGTCCTGAAACAGCTTCTTCGCTCCTGTCGGTCCCGGAATTTCAACTATGTCGTTTGCCTGTAAAAGAACGTCGTCCCTTTTCCGCTGATTGATTTCTTTCACATTGACGATAATCGGTTCGCGATTTACGGAGCCGGGAATTTGCCGTCGAATTGTTACTTTTTCGAGCTGGGCTCCGGGCGTCACTCCTCCGGCCATAGCTATCGCTTGCGTCAAAGTTACGGGGTCCTTTAAGTTAATTGCCAGGGTACTTTTTACGTTCCCCTGAATATAAGCATTCATCTGATCAGCCGGTGCGATCCTGACAATGTCGCCGGCGACAATAATTGGATTCGGGTGATCGCCGCTCTTAAATACTTCGGAAAGGTCCACCGAAAGAAGGTCTTCGCCGCCCCCGACAGGGGTAACAAGCTTAAGTTCTTCACAATACGGCCTGTCGAGATTTCGAATTATTTCAACCGTACGCCCTGCGTTCGTGCTCGGACCGTTCACGAAGGTGAGCAGTTCAACCAAACGTATTTGCCTTTGTAATTGAAATCGCCCGGGCGAATTAACCGCGCCAATCACCGCGACGGGGTTAGAATTAAATTCGCGAACCGATACATTTACGTAAGGATCGACAAGATACTTCCGGTACTTTTCTTTGACGGCGTCAGCCAACTGTCTTTCAGTCAAACATGCGGCTGGCATGTCTGTGTCCATCATCGCGAGTTGGATCGTTCCAAGATTGCTAACTCTAAGCGCCGTGCGTGAAAGTGTGTCATTTTTGCTGACCAAGACGTCTATTACGTCGCCGGGACCGATTCTGTAATTGTCGTTCGCGATCGATTGAGAAGGTGTTTGGACGACAGGCGTTTGGCCGTTGGCGATCGATCCGACGAGCCAGATCGAAGTCAGGACGAGAAAAAAAATATTTAGGCTTACGACTAATTTTTTCTGCATAACACAAAACACCTCGACGTTCGTTACCGCAATGCCCTCCGACGCGAGGCCAATGCTTCACTTAAATGATTTGGACATTTTAAGTTTAACACCGTGTTGCTGATAACAACGTTGTACTCTTCATTCGGTCGGATGAATTTGCCTCGCAGCGGAGCATCACTCACCTTTAAGACCACGCTTTCTCTCACCCACTGCCAAAACTCAGCTTGAGTGGTCCAATATTCCTTGCCGTCGTGACACATGATCAGCGCATTCTTCTTTTTCTTTTTTCTTTGTACCTTCTTTAGCTCTTTTTCTATTTTCTTTTCGTTCGTCATTGATCACACACCTCTGCATTTATGCGCCGTGCAAATTCGGACATAAATAAACCCCGTGGGGAAACCTGAAAACAGGCAGTTCTAGATTGTAAAGGCCATGTCAGCATGTGCCGGAGCCCATTTCCGTTAGTTCAAACTCCCATTTCGTTATTCAGTTTGACTTTGCAATCTGTCTATCGTCCTGATCCGTGCGGAGCCCTTTTTTCACTGAACTCGCTTCGTTATCACACCAAAAGCGCATTTACCGCTTCCCTTGATCGTCCGTTCCCCGCATGAGAACCGTTGCCGTTCGGCATCTTAACCAAATTATGCTTGAAGGCGTAGATCACGAGTTCCAGACGACTCGTTATCTCTAGCTTGTTAAACACAGATGTCAGGTGATGCCGAACCGTCGTTTCAGTAATAAAAAGCGTTTCTGCAATGTCTTTATTTTTCATTCCTTTGCAGATAAGTTCGACAACTTGCTTCTCCCGGTCCGTCAACCCATTTGTCACATGAGCTTTCGGATAGTCGTGCAGCATTTGTTTTTCATATACAAGCTGCCGGATGGTTTCGCCCATGATCGTTCGGTCAAACCATATTTCACCGCTATGAATTTTCTCGATCGCCCTAAACAGTGTATCCGCACGTTCTTCCTTTAATATCAGACCACTTATTCCAATTTTCAGGCACTTTTGGTAAATCTCGACATCATGCTGACCGACGAGAACAAGGACGGGAATCTTCAGGTGCCGAACGAACGGGAGAAGATCCTTCCCGCCAAAGTCAGGTAAATCGACCAAGATAAGATCCAGCGTTTCTTCCGAAATAATATCGACGGCCGTGTCGAACTGGGCAGCCTCTCCGACTACTCTGAGACTCGTATCGGTTTCAAGCAGCATCCTTAGAGCGTTTCGGAAGATTGAATAATCACCGATCAACAGTATTTTTATGGGGGAATTTGTCATGACATTTTCTCCAAATTTGAAAACCAGCACATTCTGCCCTTATTCTCCAAAGGCTTCGTACTTGCTAATTGCAAAACTTTAGGAGCACAGGTGTCCAGTTTGCATCAAGGTTCGACCACAACAATTGTAGATATGCTTATGATTATTAACATCACTACTTATAACTATTGGTATTCCAGATTACATAGCGACCATATTTTTTCAAGTTTGCTGCAAGTACAGGAAAATTAAAGACGGCGCTAGTAATCGGACAATTTTCCGGTTCAAATAACGGTGTCTGATCAACCGGATTCGGGACCGAACCGAGCCTCAAAGGCTCTGAATCAAGTGTTAATTTTTNNATTTTTTGCGTAAGCTAACAGTACAGAATGGTGTTATGGAGTACATCGGTTACTACGCCACTTCTTATGCGATAAATGTCTAATTTCGCTTCTTGACTCGCTACTACATTTAGCTAGTATAAAAATGATACGTTTAGTGGGCTTAAGAATAACTGAAATTCGAATTTAAATCGGACGATGTAACGACTACTATCGGCAGAGTATAGGTAACTTGGTGCCTATCATCGCAATTGGAAAGACCTTTCTCATTACCGAAAGGAAAGTTTAGATTTCAGGTTTGTTTCACGCGGAATGAAGGCCACTTAAACCAGCGAAGCCGAAGAATCATTAATTTTGTACTCAGAATGACCCGAGACATCCGTTTCGTGCATGAGCGAATTTATTAGAATCGTTAAACCTTATACATATTTAACCTATCAATTTATGGTCGAATGGTGTAGGCTTTTTGTTGGAAGACCAGCTTTCATGACCCGCTGAGTATCCCTCCGAATGCCTTAGGCTTAATTTTTGGTGAGAGTAGTGCTTGATGAGTGAAAGAAGTCCCATAACTTCAAAAAGGCCCATTCGCGTGTTGCTGATCGCGAAATATCAGATGGTTCAGGAAAGCCTGAAGCTTTTGATCGAATCAAACAGGGATGTAACCGTAACTGGTACACATTCGTTCACGGAAGACGTTGGACGATCGTCCACAGCAGATGTCGCCGTAATTTACCTGTCCAGCGGTGATCGCGTAGAGATAATTTCGGATTTGCTACGTAGAATGCCCGGTCTTCGAGTTGTAGTGCTAGTCGCAGGCGTTGATCTAGATTCCCAGGCCGATGCGTTGAAACTTGGCGCCGTTGGGATCGTTCAGAAAGAACAAAGTCCCAAGCTATTGATCGAGGCAATTCGACAAACCTACAACGGCGAGACATGGCTGAACCAGGTACTACTCAACAAGATACTTGAGAGAGACAAGTCAATCGGTAAAAAGTCGCAGAAACCGTTGTTTAGATTGGATGCCGATTCTTTGACCACCCGCGNNGAGCTTGAGGTAATCAGCATGATCGGTGAAGGGTTGAAAAACAAGAATATCGCGGAACGACTATTCATCAGCGAAGCAACAGTACGGCATCATCTTAGTTCCGTTTACGGAAAAGTGGGTGTGGAGGATAGGCTGAACTTAATTATTTTCGCATATAAGAATGGGCTGATTAAATTACCCAATGGTTTCGACGACGGCCTGCTTTCGAGCGATTCGTCGTCCGTTGAATCAGACTAGAGTCAGTATTTGGACGTAGCTAATACAGATCGATCGCCGGTCAGAAAAAGCAAGGCACCACTGCTGTCACCGATAATCCGGACCGAAATCCTAAAACCCAACAAATACAGAAGTTTCGAGTCTATTCCGAATAGGGATAAGACAAACAGCTTAAAGGAAATAATCGCTTTCTCTGATGTGGCGATGGGACTGTTGCTCTTACAATCTAATTCGTTAACCGTGAAAATCTGAGTCCGCCGCGTAACGCGGCTTCCCTTGTGGTATTGGGTGATCGGAAAGTCGGTCACGTTGTGGTTGTGCGTTTCCCCACTGCATTTGATAGGTAATTCTTTTCACCATATACAACAAAATTACTTCTTTATCAGCAAGACTTCGTTCTATGACTGAGTTGAACGAATACCGTACGCCTCAGCGCTTTTCTTAAGGAATGTCAAAGCCTAAGCTTTCCATCATTGTTGCCTCGTGTGTCGGAGCTCCTTTTATTGACAGTTGTCTTAGGTCTCTTGAGGATGAAGCTTCGGCGGATGAAGTCGAATGTCTTGTCGTCGACCGGAGGGGATCTGAGGTCGCTAACCGGCTTGAGCGCGAATACCCTTGGTTGACCGTTTTACGCAGACCTGCGGGTGAAAGTGTTCCGGATCTGAGGAAATACGGCATTGGCCGCGCAAATGCTGATTACGTTGCGATCATCGAAGAGCACTGCGTTGCCGGCGAAGATTGGGTTAAGACTATCCTTGACCGTATCGAAGACAATCCTGCGGCTATTGGCGGAGTGGTAGAACATGCGAACTACAATCGCCTTATCGATTGGGCAGTCTACTTTACTGAATACAACGCGTACATGCCACCTACTGAACGCGGTGAGACGCTGGACATTTGTGCCGCGAATTGTGTTTACCGGCGTGATCTTTTGCAAAAGCACTTGCCGGCGAGCGGCAGCGGATATTGGGAAGCCGGGCTCAATAAGATTCTCCTTGCGGCAGGCGAGCGGTTTGTTAATGAGCCCGAATTAGTCGTTTATCACACTGGTCCGTTCGGCCTGACATATTACTTGCACCAACGGTATTTATTTAGCCGGGCCTTTGCCGGAACGCGCCGCGATCACGTTTCTTCTCTATTCAAGGTCTGTTATGTTTTTCTCGCTCCGCTCCTTATCCCGTTGCTTTGGGCTAGAACTGCATCAAGAGTTTTTGCGAAATGGCGGCATGTAAGCAAGTTTTTGCAAGTGACTCCGCACATGGTCCCGATCACGGCGACCTACGTTTTCGGAGAGTGGGTGGGTTTCCTCACCGGGAGCGGCGATAGTCTGCGAAAGATCGAATAATACGGTGAACGAGGAAAAAAATAATAAAAGTAAGTGATCCTGAGTTATCCGTCGTCGTCGCAATCATTGAGGGCGGTCGCGAAGCGACTGAAACCTGCCTTGAAGCTCTTGAGGAGAGTGCGCGCGGAATTCGCGTCGAGTGCATAATTCCCTTCGATGCCAGGCTCGATTGTGTCGCGGATCTAGGAGCAAAATTTCCATGGGCAACGTTTGTGGACCCGCGGCAGCACTCGAACATCGAGGAAATCGGCTCCTCCAGCCGTGAGCATCATGACATATTGCGAGCAATCGGGCTTCGTCTCGCAACTGCGCCCATTATTGCTCTCATCGAGGATCACGGCACACCCGCGGCAGGCTGGTGCCAGGCTTTGCTTGCTGCGCACCGTAAATCGGATGCCGCGGTAATCGGCGGCGCGGTGGAAAATGGCATGGATCGATTTCTGAATTGGGCGGTTTACTACTGCGATTTCGGCCGTTATCAAAATCCCGTTCCGGACCATGAGGTGGAGTTTGCAAGCGACAGCAACGTCTCGTACAAACGGGAGTCGTTGATGAACGTCAAGGCGCAATGGTACGACGCTTTTCATGAAACCTCGGTGAACTGGGAATTGCGCCGGCGGGGTGGAAAACTGAGGCTCGACCCGGGAATGGTGGTCTATCAAACCCGCCGCGCCCTACATTTCGGGCCGGCTTTGAAAGAGCGATTTGTCTGGGGGCGATCATTCGCCGGCACTCGCGCTGCCGAGGTTTCGGGTTTCCGAAGACTGATTTTCGCGACTCTTTCTTTTGCGCTGCCACTGTTGCTGACGACGCGGATTATTTTGCAGGGTATTAACAAGCGCGGTCACCTTGGCAAGCTCTTATCTGTATTGCCGCTTATTCTTTTCCTGCAGATATTCTGGGCGGCCGGCGAATTTGTGGGGTACGTAACAGGAAGGGCTGAAGGTGGCAGCAGTGTGCGGACGCAGATGAGCCACGACAGTCTCTGATTCGTTGGACGAGAATTAGAATCGTGTTTAGGTCGTTAATTAGAAATTTTATCTCGCTTGCCGGTGCTGAAGTGTTCACCAAGCTCATTACTTTTGCCGCTTTCGCTTATCTGGCCCGGATTTGCGGGCCGGCGGGCTTTGGCCATATCGAATGGGCGGCCGCGGTGCTTATGTGCGCTAGTCTGATCGTCGATCAGGGCTTTAGTTCATACGGTGCCCGTGAAATCGCAAAAGCGCCGGAAAAGACGCCAAGTCTGGTCGCCGAGATCGTGACAGCCCGTTTTTTACTGGCCGCGATCGGTTACACGGCGATCGTTGCCTTTGCTCTTTTGCTCGTCAGCGACAGGCGCGTCGTAGAACTGCTGCTTGTGTACGGCCTGAGTTTATGGACGCTGCCGCTAATGCTTCACTGGGTCTTTCAGGGTCACGACCGAATGAACATCGTGGCCCTTACACAAGTAATTCGACAGGCCGTTTTTGTGACCGTTGTTTTGCTTTTCGTTCGCGGGAGCGGTGATCTGTTGTTTGTCGGATTTGCGGAACTGGCCGGCGTCTCGTTCGCCGCCGCCTTCAGCGTGTGGATGTATAAACGACATTTTGCAGGCAGACTTGATTTGCGTCCAATTCTATCCGCAAAGTTGTTTCGCGAGGGCCTGCCAATCGGGATAAGCCAGTTGTTTTGGGTAATAAAAATGTTTGGCGCTACGTTTATTGTCGGCTTGGTTGCGACAGCCGAAGATACGGGTTATTTTGCCGGTGCAATGCGGATATATATCGCATTGCACACATTTGTTTGGCTTTATTACTTCAACATGCTGCCGTCGCTCTCACGGGCCTGGGAGCAGGGATCTGAACAATTGGCAGAAATGATCAGGCGTTCCATTTGGGTCGTAGCGGTGGCAAGTCTATTTGGCGGAGTTGTTTGGGTCATAGCGGCCCCGATCGTAATGACCAAGGTTTACGGGTCGAATTTTCTGCCGGGCGGTGGAGCGTTGCAATGGTTGGCCGGGGCATGTATTGCGGCTGCTTTTAGCGGGCACTACAGATATAGCCTCATCGCGGCGGGGTATCAGGGCAAAGAGATGTTGGCCACGGCTATGGGTTCTATAATTGTGGTAGTACTAATTCCTGTCGGATATTTCAAAGCGGGAACCAGCGGGGCGGCGGCGGCCCTCTTTGCGGCGGAGATTGTCGTCTTAGTGTGCACATGGCTGATCGCTCGACGCACCGTTTTCAGCCGACCCGGTAATGGATTCGTAACGAATGAGTCTTCGCTGAAGACGTTGTCCGACGCGACGCAATGATCGATATCGAAACCTTCAAACGGTCGGCAACGGAGAATGGCAAGGCATCTGTAAAAAATAGCTTGCCTACGGTTTCTTTATTCCGGTTTTCCGATCGAGGCATTGCCGTTCGAATATTTCTGACGTGTTGGCTGGTGTTTACGCTCCACTTTGCAACAAATACTGTGCGAGAGATCTATCCGGCTTTAAGCCTTGGCGATCACCTGAGCTTCGACGTTTCGGAATACGCCGGACTGCATCAGGATATTTTCGAAATTCAGGGACGCGGAACCTTTATTAATAACAACCCGGGTGCTTCGATGATTGGAGCAATACCGTATGCGCTGTTTCGCCCGGTAACAGATCGGGTCGTCGAAAGCGTGCGGAAAGCGCGATTGGAAAATCCGCAGCCGGAACAGGTTGCGTACGATACGATATATCCGCTTTCGCAGGAATTCTACCAAAAAGCGAGGGAGCGAGGGCTTGATGTAAAGTTCGGACTCGCGGCCGGCATCACGCAGGCGTTTGCGATGGCGCCGATATCGGCTTTAGGTGTTGTCGTGATGTTTTGGCTCTTGTTGAGCCCGACGAATAACATGCGTGCATCGATTTTGCTCGCTTTGCTCTTTGCATTCGCAACACCGATCTTTTATCGAACCGCTCAGCTTAACCAGAATGTACTTTTGGCAAATTTCGCCTTGTTCGCATTTGCCCTGCTTTGGAGGCCGTGGAAGACGGAAGGCAAAGAAAGTAGGCCCTTCTATTTTCTTGCCGGACTGTGCTGCGGCTGGACGGTTGTTTTGGATTACAGCGGGATCGTCGCGGTCGCGGCTCTAAGCGGATATGCCCTGGCACGCTGGTTATCCGCTCCGAAAAATGAACGGAAGATATTCGATCTTGCGAAATTTGCTTTTGGCGTTGGTCTTTGCGCGCTGGTGTTGATGACATATCAATGGAGTACTTTCGGAAATCCGATCCTTCCGGCACAGAGCTACATGCCGACGGCGAATTTCACCGATCTCGGCTACCGGGGCTTCGCTTTTCCCCGGCTCGATCTATTTTTGGAGACGGCGTTCGGCTTACGTTACGGGTTGTTTACATCCGCTCCGATCATGCTGCTGGCTTTTGTTGCTCCGATATGGCTGAAAAAACGCACCCGGCTTTTGGATAGTCGTGAATTGATCTTCGTCGTGTCGTTCGCAGCGTTGTTCTTTATCTTTTGTGCCGCAAATCAATACGGGCGGATGCAATTTAATACTGGGGTTCGTCATATAGTGCCGGTCGTTCCGTTCATATTCTTGCTGGCGGCAAATGTACTGATAAAAATGCCGAGAATTGTTGCGGTCTTGATAAGTGTATTTGCAGCCTATTGGTCGTGGTGCCTGGTTATGTACCGTGACGTGGAGCAGGGCCTAGGCGTTTTCGAATCCATAAAACACATTACGCTTGAAGGTTTTCAATTGCCGTGGCTGACGACGCTCGAGCGAATGGGATTTGTGAATAATGCTTCAGAGATTCCCTTATTGTTTCTCACGGGCGTTATCATCTGGCTGCTTTGGTCGATCGGCGAAAAACGCCGGAGTGTGAGCTTTTGAATAAACAAATGTCGTTTCCAAGAAATCCTGTCGGCTTGGTTCTTTTAATACTTGGCTGCGCGATGATGATTTTCTCAGCCGTCGCCCCAAATGAAAGTTACCGGCAATTTTTGTTGGGTGGGAACGGAAAGGAACTCAGTTGGGGCCCGACGCTTTTTCGAGTTCTTTTGGCTCTGCACGGCGGACTGCTGGTGGTTTTCGGGTTGACTCGAAAAAAATTGAGACCGAAATCCAGCGAGCCTCGAACTTCGGCCGATGTCGGGAAAGAATCAAGGACAACGCCGATGGTTATAGGCGTTTTGGCGGCTTTTAGTATTATCGCCCTGGCGTTAAGGCTATGGAACCTGAATTCCGATCTGTGGATAGATGAGGTGTTGACGCTTCTGGATTTTGTCCGAAAGCCAGTCGGGGAAATCCTCACGAGCTTTCCGAGCCAGAATCAACACATGTTTTTTTCGATTCTTGCTCACGCCTCCACAAGCATTTTCGGTGAAAGCTCCTGGGCTCTGCGGCTGGCGTCGGTCCTGTTCGGTATTGGAAGTATTTGGGCATTCTTCTTTTTATGCAGAAGGTTGTCAGGCACACGCGAGGCGCTTTTGGGCTGTGCGTTGATGACCGTTTCCTATCACCACATATGGTTTTCGCAAAACGCACGTGGATACATGGGATTGCTGCTTTTTACGCTTCTGGCAACGTGGTGCTGGTTTGAAGCCCTGGAGAAGAACGAATGGCGATGGTGGCTTGGTTATGCAGCGTCGGTTGTGCTGGGCATGTGGATCCATCCGACCATGGCATTTGTGGTTGCGGCACACGGCCTGGTTCATTTGGTGCTGTTGGCGGCCCCAAAATTGGGCGGAAAAAGAACGCCGGGTTTTTCGGTCGAAAGGAATGCCGGTTTCAGGCCCTTCGCCGCGTGGCTGTTGAGCGTCACGGTAACTTTGCAGTTGTATGCTCTGGCCCTTCCGGAGTTTCTGGCCGTCGGCCTGCATGAAGAATCGAAACAGTCCGAATGGACGAACCCGCTTTGGGTTGTAACCGAAAGTGTAAAAGGTTTGAGCATTGGGTTTGCCGGAATTCTAATGGTAATTTGCGGCGGCGCCTTGGTCACTTTTGGGTGGATGAGCCTGTTTAGAACGAATCGGCGAGCGGCGGTATTGATGATCCTGCCGGCTTTGCTTGCGGGCGGCACGATGCTGTTGCTCGGACATAACCTTTGGCCGCGATTTTTCTTCTTTTCGATGGGATTTGGTCTGCTGATAGTGATTCACGGGGCTATGCAGCTGCCAAAAATTGTATCAACTTATGTAAGGCCGCTAAGAGAAAGAACCACATTTGCTTCTTTTGCAGGCGTCGGATTCGCGTCACTTATGATCGTCGCGTCTTTGGTTACGGTGCCTAAGAATTATGCGCTGCCGAAACAGAACTTTTCCGGGGCGAAAAATTATGTTGAGAGTCATATCTCTCCGGGCGATAGGATCGTCGCTGTCAGCTTAGCCGGAGTGGTCTATGGCGATTATTTGACGCCGTACTGGCCGGTAGTAANNGCGTGTGGCTGGTTTACACCATACCGATCGAGGTCAAGGCCTTTCGGCCGGATATTTGGCGGATGATCGAAAGGGACTACGAGGTAGTGCAGGTTTTTCCGGGCACGCTTAACGGCGGCGAAGTTTTCGTCTGTCAAAAGAGGATAAATTAACGAGGATTAAACATGACGCAATCTGAAGCTTTATCCAAAGCGAATACCATACCGTTTAGTCACAAAAGCCGCTCGGCTTCAAATGCCGCAATTACCGAAGAGCTTGCTGACGATCAATCGATCAAGAGCGTAAGCATAGTCATCCCGGCGTATAATGAAGAAGCTGCGGTGCGGGAAACGGTGATTGAGCTTCGCAAATTATTCGAAGTTACCGATATCGCCGCTGAAATAATTGTTGTTGACGACGGCTCAAAGGACAAGACCGCACGCGAGGCGAAAGCCGCCGGAGCACGCGTCATTCAGCACAGAAGCAACCGTGGTTACGGAGCTTCTCTTAAGACGGGCATTATCGCCGCCACAAACGACATTATCGCGATCACGGACGCCGATGGCACATATCCCGCAAAATACTTACCCGAGATGCTTGCCGAACTCGAACACGCCGACATGATCGTCGGGTCTCGGACCGGGGCCGACGTTCACATTCCAATTTCCCGGATGCCGGCAAAATGGTTTCTTCGTATTATGGCCAACTACGTTGCAAATACGCGGATACCCGATCTGAACAGCGGGCTTCGCGTATTCCGGCGGGATGTAGCCATGCAGTATTTTGCGATCTTGTCCGACCAGTTCAGTTTTACGACGACCATCACTCTTGCTCTACTGTGCGACAAATATGCAGTCACGTACGTTCCGATCGATTACCGCAAACGTCAGGGCAAATCAAAGATCGTTCCCTGGGACGCCGGAAGCTTCGCGATCCTTATCTTTCGCGTGGCGATGCTTTTTCGGCCGCTCCGCGTATTTATCCCGCTGGCGATTTTTTGCATAACATACGGCGTCATAAAAACGTCGGTTGACATGTTCCGAGATCCGAACATTTCGGCGTCCGCGATACTAGCATTCGTCAGCGCGCTGATAATGGTTTTTACAGGAATGCTTGGCGATGCGGTTGCGACGAGGCTTGGTAGATTCAATCAATACACGGTAATGGGTGTCCGGCCCAAAGAGTATGTTGAGATGCAGACGGAAAATGAACTCGTTGAGAATGTCATCGAAGACCTCCGCGAATCGGAACCGGAGAAACCCACACTTTATTCAACGACAAGGACTTGACCACAACCTAAAGAAGAGTAGGAGCTTACAAATGATGGATCTTAGAGAAAGAACGCAGGTGCATTACGACGATTACCCATTTATCGAAGGTGGAGATGAGCGTGTAAATTGGTGGCGAGAATATCTCAGTGATTTTTTGCCCGATGAAGATATAAACGGCCGCCTAATCCTGGACGTAGGATCGAGTGTTGGGGAAATTAGCCGAGGATTGATCGATCGCGGCGCAAGGATGACTTGTCTCGATCTGAGCCTTAACTCTCTCCGCAGGTGCCGTCAGATCAACGAAGAGGCAGAAATCATTCACGGCAGCGCTCTTGAATTACCGTTCCCGGATGAGAGCTTCGATCACGCTATTTCTATTGGCGTCCTACATCACACGCCGGATTGCCGACAGGGCTTTAAGGAATAGGCGCGCATAACCGCTCCGGGCGGCACGATTGTAGTTTTCCTATATAACTACTGGAACATCTACAATCCGATCTACCACGCATTTAAGCCGATTCGAGCTGCGATACCATTGAACCGGGTTCCTCGATTTGCGTTGTTGTCGTTGCAGCCGTTTGTGAAGAGCCACCTCCGTCAAACGTTGAATGAGGTCCAATTGCGAAATCTATTGGGTGACAAATTATGGACGCCACAGGCGACTTTTCATTCTGTTTCAGAAGTCCGGAAGTGGGGTATTGAAGAAGGACTGGCACTCACCGGGACAAAGAAATTCTTTTTGAGGTATGCCAATGTTATGCGTTTCGTTAAGCAAGGCACTGCTGAAACTGAAACTCGACGCCAGCTTTCGTTAAAATGCCTCACATGTGGTGAGTCTGAGATGTCGGATCGGGACAGTGCTTACGAATGTGTAAAGTGTGCCAATACGTACGAGGTGGATGGCGGAATAATTCGAAGTATCAATTAGCAGAGTATTATTTCGTTCTCGAAAAACCGTCCGACAAATTTGAGCTATGTGCGGTATCGCCGGAATATTAAATTTCACCAATTCAAATCGATTACCCGACGAAAACTTGCTTCGGCGGATGACCGATTCGCTGCATCATCGCGGACCGGACGATCATGGGATCTGGTTCGATGAGAACGTCGCGCTGGGGCATCGGCGTTTGTCCATTATTGACCTCTCCGCCCACGGGCGCCAGCCGATGGGGAATGAGGATGGATCGGTGCAAATTACTTTCAATGGAGAGATTTATAATTTCCGCGATCTGAAAGAGGATTTTGCATTGGTTGATAGAGGTCATAAATTCCGTTCCCGGACGGATTCGGAGGTGATCGTACACTTATACGAAGAGATCGGTCTCGACATGCTGTCCCAATTGAACGGCATGTTCGCTTTTGCTTTGTGGGACAACCGAAGCCGGAAGCTTCATCTGGCAAGAGATCGTTACGGTATCAAGCCGCTCTTTTATACAAAGCAGAACGACCGACTCATTTTTGCGTCTGAAATAAAAGCAATCCTTCAGGACTCGAGAATTCCGCGCCGCGTCAATTTACAGGCGATGCACGATTTTCTGACCTTTAACTATATTCCCGGAGAGCAGACCGCATTTGAAGACATTTATGAGGTCCCGCCGGCTCACGTTTTGACGGTCAATTTGAATGGAGACATCTCCTTGAATCGTTTTTGGGAGCCGTCGTATGAAGTTGATGAAAGCCTCGACGAAGGCAAAGCGGCGGAAATGGCGTATGAGTTGATGGATCGAGCAGTTGAACGTCAACTGGTAGCCGACGTGCCGGTTGGTGTCCTGTTGTCGGGCGGGATGGACTCGAGTGCGTTGACGGCTTTTATGGCCAAGAAGACACCGGAACCAATTCATTCTTACTCGGTCGGTTTCGAGGAACAGAGNNGGCTTTAACGAACTGCCATTTGCAAGAATAATCGCCGAAAAATTCGGAACGCTTCATCGCGAGGTCGTCGTAACGTCCGAACTGGTCCGCGAAATGCTCCCAAAATATCTGAGCTCGATTGACGAACCGTATGCCGATGGCTCAGCGATTCCTACTTATTACGTATGCAAACTTGCCAGGGACGAAGTCACGGTCGTTCTATCCGGTGAAGGAGGCGACGAGGCGTTTGCGGGCTACGACACGCACGCGGCACTTAATGCTTCCCGATTATTCAAGCTGGTTCCACGTTTTCTCCGGAACAGCGTTCTGGCGCCCATAGTGAATCGCTTGCCGGTTTCACATTCAAAGCTAAGTTTGGAGTTTAAGATGAAGCGCTTTCTCGGTGGCCAGGATCTTCCACCCGCTGAAGCTCACCTGTGGTGGCGAATCGTGTTGAACGAACAGCAGAAATTGCAGCTTTATGACCCCGCGTTGTTAGACCGGTTCCAGCCAAAAATGTCGGTCCGCTTTTTTCAGGACGTATTTTGTGAATCTAGTGCGCGTGATGATCTCAACAGATTACTGCACATAGATTCGTCCATCTTTCTGCCGGATGATTTGATGATTAAGAACGATCGAATGAGCATGGCCCATTCGTTGGAAGCGCGCGTGCCGTTTACGGATAACGAACTGACAGCTTTCATGGAAAGTGTCCCGCCGCGATTGAAGCTAAAGGGTTTAAAAAAGAAAAACATTATGCGGCGGGCCTTGAAAGGAACGCTCCCGGCGGAGATTTTGAACAAAAAGAAAGTAGGCTTGGAAATGCCGTATTCGAAGTGGCTGCGTTCTGAATTGAAGGACATTCTTCTTGACTACTGTTCACCATCGCGGCTTGCGGCGTCTGGGCACTTTCGCCCGGCCGGCGTGCAGGCTCTCATTGATCAGCATTTAGCCGGAACCTCCGACCATGGACGCGCACTTTGGGGCTTGCTGAACTTTATGATGTGGTTCGATCTTTATATCGCGAACTCAGTTACCGTGCTTGAACCGGCAGTACCGGAAATTGGACACCGAACGTCAGCTTTGGCCGCTGACGCTGTTTCTCAATGAAAAAACCACAAATAGTTATTTTGGGAGCAGGGCCGGCGGGCGTCGGAGCCGCGTGGCAGCTCGTAAAGCAGGGTAGAGCCGATGTTACGGTTCTGGAACAGCGCGATGACGTTGGCGGCAATGCCGGCAGCTTTGGGCTTGCCGGAATGCAGGTCGATTATGGGAGCCATCGTCTTCATCCGGCATGCGATCCGAAAATTTTGAATGATCTCCGGGAATTGATAGGCGAAGATTTACTTGATAGGCCGCGCCATGGGCGAATTCGGTTACAGGGGCGTTGGATACATTTTCCTCTCAAACCGCAGGATTTGGTGCTTCGGCTTCCCGCATCGTTCAGCGCGGGCGTTGCGTTGGATGCGATATCGAAATTCATTCCGCGCAAGAGTAACAGGAACGGGCACGAGACATTTACAAGCGTTTTGGAGAAAGGACTTGGATCAACGATTTGCCGGGATTTTTACTTTCCGTATGCCGAAAAGATTTGGGGACTTTCGCCGGAAAAACTGTCGGCAACACAGGCTCATCGCCGTGTTTCAGCGGGTTCATTGGGAAAAATGGCGCGAAAGATCGTATCCAAAGTTCCGGGCTTCAAAACACCGGGAGCGGGAAAATTCTTTTATCCGCGAATGGGTTACGGACAGATCAGCAGATCGATTGCGGAAGAGGCAAAAAAGCTTGGAGCCGATATCCGGCTCGGTAGCACGGTTAACCGGATCGAATTAGGCGACAGGCATAAGGTTACGTTTGAGAGGGAAGGCAGCATGGAAACGGTCGATGCCGATCATGTATGGTCAACGATCCCCTTGACGGTTTTGGCAAAGGTCATTGAGCCGGCGGCCGTGGATGTTATTGAAGCAAGTAAACAGATCTCTTACCGCGCAATGGTTCTGATCTACCTCGTTCTCGATCAGGCGCAATGGACGCCGTTTGACGCGCATTATTTCCCGGAGGCCGATATTAAATTGACGCGGCTATCCGAGCCCAAGAATTACAGCGCCAGCCGTGAACCGATAGGCAAGACCGTTCTTTGCGGCGAATTACCTTGCTCGGTGAACGACGTAATATGGAACGCCTCCGACGAGGATCTCGCCTCGCTTGTACGCGAATCGCTCGCGCGTTGCGGGCTGCCGATTCAGGTGCCGGATTCACAAGTCGTTACAAAACGCCTGCCATTTGCGTATCCGATTTACCGCGAAGGCTATGAAGTGCCGTTTGGAATTCAGGATGATTGGGCCGACAGTCTGGAACGGGTTTTGACATTCGGGCGCCAGGGTTTATTTGCACACGACAATACGCATCACGCTCTTGCCATGGCATACGGTGCCGTCGATTGTTTACGCGATTCGGGTGAGTTCGACACGCCGCGGTGGTCGGAGTACAGAGCCGAGTTTACGAAGCACGTGGTCGAGGATTAGAGGCAAATGAGATTTAGTAATAAATTCGCCGTTGTATTGGTTTGCGTTTCGAGCTTGCTGACCTCTGTCNNGTATTCGCCTCAAGAAGCCACAATAACTTTAAAACCCGATGAAAAATTTCAAACCATCACGGGTTGGGAGGCAGTTGCGCAGGCAGGCCAGGATTATTCGCGGGCGTTCCCCAAGTATAAGGACAAGTTATTTGAAACCGCGGTCAATGATCTGGGAATAAATCGGCTAAGGTTGGAAATTCGAAGCGGCCTGGAGAATCCTACGGATTATTTTAAGCAATGGCGTTCGGGGCAAATCACAGAACAACAGTTTAACGACAAGCGGTATGAAGTAATCAATGATAATAGCGAACCGAACGCCTTAGAGCCGAAGGGATTCCAGTTCGGCGAAATCGATTCGACAATCGAAAGCGTTGTGTTGCCAATGAAGGCTTTACTGGCAAAACGCGGTGAGACGCTTTATGTCAATCTAAATTTTGTTGATTTTGGTGGTGATCGCGGCAGTTCGAATCTACGACACAACAATAGCGCCGATGAGTATGCCGAGTTTGTGCTTGCCGCCTTTAAGCATATCCACGTCAAGTATGGCTTCGTCCCCGAGGCGATTGAAGTAGTTCTCGAACCCGATAACAAAACGGAGTGGACCGGAACGCAAATCGGCAATGCGGTCGTCGCGACGGCCCGGCAGCTCAGCACAAATGGATTCAATCCGGTATTTATTGCCCCGTCAACGACGAACGCCGCAAATGCCGCCATCTTTATCGATGACATCGCGAATGTGCCAGAAGCAATGAAGTACATATCTGAATTTTCGTACCATCGCTATCGAGGCGCTTCGGAGGCTGTCTTGCAGGAAATCTCCGATCGGGCAGCTAAATTTGGCAAGCAGACGTCGATGCTTGAATGGATAGGAGCAGACCACAACACATTGCATCAGGATTTGAAGCTCGCCCGCAACTCGGCATGGGAACAATATTCGTTGGCGGGACTGACCTCGTGGGGGCTGGACAAAGGCGAGAGCTATCTTATTGTCGATGACAAGAAGGCAGAGATCCCTTCGGTGGTTTTGAGCTCGAGAGCAACTTTCTTGCGTCAGTACTTTCGCTATGTACGCGCCGGTGCGCAGCGGATTGGAGCTGAAACTAATAACAGTTATATCGATCCCATTGCATTTATTAATGCCGACGGAAATTACGTGGTGGTGGTGAAAACGGAAGTGTCGGGAACCCTCCGTGTCAGAGGGCTCAAACCAGGTGTGTATGGTGTCAGTTACACAACACGCTCCGAGACTAACATGACAACGGCGGATATTGCGGTAGAAGCCGGGTCACCGCTAATTGCAAAAATCCCGTCGGCTGGCGCAATTACGGTTTACGGTAAGCTTCTAAGGCCAACGGGAAATTGA
Source organism: Chloracidobacterium sp. UBA7659 (assembly GCA_002483395.1). Classification (GTDB taxonomy): domain Bacteria; phylum Acidobacteriota; class Blastocatellia; order Pyrinomonadales; family Pyrinomonadaceae; genus OLB17. Next base: position 36,744 of record DLHV01000166.1, read on the forward strand.
TGTTAGAGTTTCAAGGCTGTTTTTCAATTTATCCTTCTGACGGTTCAGCTGTTCAGTTGGATCAAAATCAGCCGGAGGCTGAAAATATTCGCACTAATCCAACGCGAATGCAAACAACTGTTTCGTCGAAACCGTTCAAGTTTATTTTATTCGCTTTGGGGCTGTTCCTTTTGATATGGCCGTTTCTCGATACGCAGTTCAGAGACCTCGAGAACAATTTTACTGGGTTGCTGTGTTTACCCCTATCAATAGGTGTGGGCTCGCTCATCGTAGCATTTACAGTAGGCGGTTTATGGCAGCGTTCGGGATTCTGGTTTGTACTGGCTATGGTTGGCCAGACAATTTCCCTGCAGCTGGTAAACGCCGGATGGCAGCTTAGATACCAGCACTACAGGCCGTTCGAACAGATTATACAAAATACGGCTGGAATACTTTCGATCGCGTTTTTCGTAATTCAAGCCATGCTCGTCCTGATAGGATTGCGTTCGTCATTGGCTGGAATAATTGTGTGGTGTGGGCGGAACCTGCGGACATGGCAGCTACTGTTGATCGCATCATTCTTTATCATTTCAACCACAACGGTTTCGCATAGCATTGCGGTCTATATTCAGGAATGGGCATTTGCCGTCTTTATACAAGCACTAAGTTTGGCCACGATCGTACTCGCGGCCCTGACAATTCCGCAAGGATCCATTATCGGAGTAAGCCGTTTGTTGTCTGGCTTGTTTGGCGGGCTAGGTCCTGACAGCGACGCCGAGCCAGGGCCACCCGATCGTTTTACACTGTCCATTGCTGCCTTCGTCACTATTCTCGCCGCTATACTTTGTATCTATTCGTATGAGCGTCATCCGCATGTGACGGATGAGATAGCTTATTTAACGCAGGCACGCTTTTTTGCTGCTGGAGCCTTGACTATGCCCGCACCGCCCGTACCCGACGGTTTTGAGGTTTATTTGATGAACATCAAGGGGGACAATTGGTATGCCGCCCCCCCGCCGGGCTGGCCGATTATGCTGGCCCTCGGAACCCTGGTCGGGCTCCCGTGGTTAGTCAACCCGTTTCTGGCAGGAATTAATGTGCTTTTAACTTATGTATTGCTCCGTGAATTGTACCCCAGATCATTCGCGAGAATCTCTATATTTTTGCTTGCGTTATCGTCTTGGTACGTCTTTCTCGGGATGAGCTTCATGACGCACATGTTTTCATTGACTTGCGCTCTTGTGGCCGCTATCGGCGTCGCATGGTCGCGACGTGACGGAAAAGTGATGTGGGCAGGGTTCGGTGGCCTGGCTCTCGGCATGATGTCGCTGGTCCGGCCACTGGAAGCAGTTGCAATGGCTGGATTGTTGGGGCTTTGGGCTATCGGTCTTGGCGGGAAACGTTTGAAATTAACAGGAATTGCGGGACTCGTACTTGGCTCGATTGTCGTTGGCGGGCTAGGCCTTGCGTATAACGCGGCGTTGACGGGAAATCCGTTTGAATTCCCGATCAACGTCTACACCGATGAACATTTTGGGAAAAATTCGAATGCTTACGGCTTTGGTCCAGATCGCGGTATGGGTTGGGAACATGACCCTTACCCCGGGCACAGCCCGATTGACGCCCTCGTCAACACAAATCTGAACGTTAGCTCTTTGAACACGGAACTGTTCGGGTGGAGCACCGGATCTTTTTTACTGGTCGCCGCCGGAGTTTGCTTAGGCCGTCTCAGGCGTCGCGATTATCTGATGATAGCGGTTATCGCCGTTATTTATGTGCTGCATTTTTTCTATTATTTCAGTGGCGGTCCGGATTTTGCCGCTCGATATTGGTTTTTGATGGTTGTGCCACTGGTTGTCATTGCTGCTAAGGGAATCACGATGCTAGCCGCAAAGCTTGACGAGCAGCACGAAGGTGGCGGACTTCGGGTCTATATAGCAGTTTTAGCTATGTGTCTTATGTCCGTCTTCATTTTTATACCCTGGCGGGCTATTGATAAATATCACAATTTCCGCGGCATGCGTCCAGACATCCGATACCTGGCGGACGTATACAAGTTTGACAGGAGTCTTGTTTTGATTCAAGGTAACAGAGATCCCGATTACGCTTCGGCAGCGATATACAACCCTATTAATCTTCGGGCAAATGTACCAGTCTATGCGTGGGATCGCGACCCCGGCACCAGGAAAAAGCTACTGACAGTTTATGCTGATCGGCCACTGTGGATCGTAAGGAGCCCATCCCTCACCCAGCGTGGATATGAAGTTATAGCCGGTCCAATGACAGCCCAGGATTTGCTAATCGAAGGTGAATAATAACCCGGCCAAACCGAATGACACGACTAGAGACTTCCGCCGGAAATATGCCGGCACGCGTGCGATCGTGCTGGGATCGACCGGCTTTATTGGCAGGGGGGTGGCGCGGGTGCTTTGTGAAGCGGGTGCAAAAGTATTCCTGCCGGTTCGCGGCAGCGGAGCGGTCGCGGATGTTTTCGACAAATACTCCATTGACGGAGATATCTGCGAGTTGGATCTCCTCGATGCGCAGAGCGTACTGTCCTTATATCGAGAAATCTGTCCAACAGTCACGTTCAACCTGGCGGGATACGGAGTTGACCGCGAGGAGCACAATAAGGATTTGGCTTACCAGACAAATGTGGATTTAATCAGAACCGTGTGCTCTGCTATATCGGAGGTTCGCGACCATGGATGGACGGGACTAGATATCGTGAATGTTGGAACGGCAATGGAATATGGCCTGGCGGGAGGCGATCTTGCGGAAGATTCGGAAGCTCTCCCTACAACTCTGTACGGAAAATCTAAGCTTGCCGGAACGATTACGTTGACGGATTCCTGCCGAAAATTTGGACTCAAGGGAGTTACGGCCAGATTGTTTTCGGTTTACGGGCCGGGCGAGGCTCCGCAGCGTTTGTTGCCTACGCTCATTCATGCCGCGCGGAACGGGCAGCCTATTCCCCTGACAGCAGGGTTGCACAAGCGTGATTTCGTGTATGTCGAAGACGTCGCGGAAAGTCTCATGCGGCTGGGGTTGACGTCACTGTCCGGTGAGGTAGTAAACGTAGCCACCGGCGTCCTGAGTTCGACGAGAACATTTGCCGAAACGGCCGCCGAAACTCTCGGTATCGATCATGCAAGGTTAAGATTTGGGTCGCTCCCGACACGTTTAGAGGAGATGAATCACGAACCCGTTACGATCCGGCGTCTGGTCGAGCTGACAGGTTGGACTCCAAGGACCACGATTGCCGAAGGTCTACGGAAAACTGTGTCCTTTGCAGCTTTAACAGCTACACAAGCAACTGTGAGCGGTATGGGTTAAGGAGGCAATTCTTATGCGTGTTGTTCTAGCCGATTTAGGCCATAACCAAGTTACTATGTCGTCCGATGTATATCCGCTGGGCGTTGCAAATCTTGCCGCGTATGCAAGGGCACACGTCCACTCACCCGAGAGTATTGGTATTACAATAATTCGCGAGCCGCAGGACCTTAAGAAGATTCTCGATAACGGAGCGCCGGAGATTCTTGGGCTTAGCAGCTATGCGTGGAATCACGAACTTGCCTACCATTTTGCCGAGTACGCAAAAGCGCTCAAGCCGGACATAGTTACACTCATGGGCGGACCGAATTTTCCGCTTACAACGGCTGAGCAGGAAACATATATGCGAACGTTGCCTGCGGTCGACGTTGCGGTTCGCGGGCCAACCTACGAGGGCGAACGGGCATTCAATAATCTCATTCAACGTTACATAGATAACGGAAAAACTATCGAAGGCCTGCAGGAATCTCCGGTTCCCGGTAACATTTGGATCGACAAGCGAACTGGTGATTTCGTCCACGGCGGAGAACTGGACCGCATCCGCGATTTGGACGAAATACCGTCGCCGTACCTTGCAGGTTTTATGGACCCGTTTTTTGAAACGGGCTATTTTCCGATGATGCAAATTTCCCGCGGCTGCCCGTTCAGCTGCCAGTTTTGCAATTCGAGCGTGCAGTCGAACAGCAAGATCTACAGCCATTCGCTTGAGAATGTTAAGGCTGATCTTCTATACATTGCGGAACGCGTAAAGCCGGAAATCTGCCTCTGCTTTGCCGACGACAATTTTGGTATGTACGGCCTTGATGAAGACGTTGCCGATTACATCGCGTTTCTGCAGCAAAAACATCACTGGCCGCAGTACATTCGTACGACTACCGGTAAGAACAAACACGAGCGGATCATTCGCGTTATGCGAAAGACGGGTGGGATTCTGCCGATGACATCTGCGGTGCAGTCCACGAATCCTGAAGTTTTGGCGAACATCAAGCGCTCCAACATAAAGCTGGAAGCGTACGCTGAGATCCAGAAAGAATTAATGGCCCAAGGCATGCAGTCCTATGGCGAATTAATACTATGCATGCCTGGCGAGACGAAGGCTTCATTCATGAAGTCGGTTGAGGGACTGCTCGATTCTGGCGTAAAACGCATTTCGGCACACCAGTTAATGCTACTACACGGAGCCCCGTTGAACAATCCGGACAGCCGTGAGAAATGGCAGTTTAACACTCGGTTTCGCGTGGTGGCTCGGGACATCGGCAATTATACCGGCGAGCCGATAGTTGAAATCGAGGAAATCGTTGTCGAAACCCCTACCTTCACATTCGCGGAATATCTGGAATCGCGAGTCTTTCATCTGTTGCTGACGATCTTCTATTACGAGGGAAACTACGAAGAATTTTTTGAATTTGCACAGCAGCAAGGGATAAAGGCGTTCGATCTGATCTCGAAAATGGCAGGTATGCTCGATCGTGCTCCCCAAGCCTTTCAGGATGTCATTGCGAACTTCATTCAGGAAAGTAAGGACGAACTTTTCCGCACGAAGGAGGAATGCATCGATTGGTCGCAGTTTAACTTCGACGGGCTGAGCGACGGCACGATCGGCGGCAATCTGCTCAGCAAATATTCGATGATAGGGCGCTTTTATGTATTTCACGAGGGCCTTGAATTCTTGCATACGGCACTGGTTGAAACGCTTGGAGATTCACTTTCAGGGGAAAGATCAAAAATGCTGGGGTCCGTCATCGAGTACCTTGGTGCCGTTCTTCTTCACGTCCCTTTTGCGGAAACACTTGTCGAGAGACCCGAGTGGAACACTATCTACGACGTGGAACAGTGGCGTGATGAACACTATGAAAAACCTCTGGAAACTTATCGTTTTACAGAGATGCAGACCTTCGATACGTCCGTTTCGCCCGACACGCGAGAGAGAATTACGACTCGAATAATGACTTTTGGGGAGCATCCGGCGGGACTCGGCAAGTTCACCCGCACGATGTTCGCGCGGGATTTGAGACGCTCGTTAACCAATAAGGCTCGTAACGGAAGTCGTGATTTGGGGGTTGCTGAATGAACCTTAAGAAACCACAATTTGTTGCGAATTTATCGTTCGTTGTACCTTGCTACAACGAGGAAGATATTATCGGCTACACGCTTCAGCGTTTACGGTCGGCCTTCGATAAGGCCGGTTATGCGCTTGAACTCGTTGTTGTCGACAACGGTTCGGTTGATCGAACCGCGGAGATTATCGGCGAATTTGCCGCTCAACACGATGGCGTTATATGCCATCGAGTCGAGATAAACGAAGGATACGGCTGGGGCGTTTTGAACGGCTTGCCGCTTTGTACCGCGCCGTGGGTCGGCATCATTCCGGCCGATGGTCAAGTCGATGCCGAAGATGTAGTCCGCCTTTACGAAGCGGTCGTGACCACTGATGGCAATGTGCTGGGAAAAGTGCGGCGGCGTTTTCGGATGGACGGCCTTTACCGAAAGTTAGTCTCCACGTCGTACAACGTATTTGTGCGATTGCTTTGGCCATCGCTCGAATCGATCGACATTAACGGAAGCCCGAAACTGCTTCCGCGTGAAGCGATCATGAACATGGGACTGAAGTCCAAAGGCTGGTTGCTCGATCCCGAGATAATGATCAAGGCTCATTACATGGGCATGCGCGTCATGGAGTTCAATGTGTTCTCGCGAATGCGTGGCAATGGAGTTTCGCACGTTAAGGTGATGACTTGCTGGGAGTTTCTCCGCAACCTTTTGATATTCCGATTTTCGCGGGAATGGAAGTGGAATTTTCAGGAGATGGCCGGCCTCAAGTTACGCACGATGAACCAAGGGGCAAGTCAGATATCTGCCGGCGAAAGTAAACCGGTGGTACGGTCGCGAGCGTGATTGCGGTGTTATGCATGATGTTTTGATGAAAAGTTATTACAAGCGGACGGCATGCCGTGCATGCGGCGAGGAAAAACTGCGGCCGTTTATCGCACTCGGGCCGACACCGTTGGCTAACTCATTTCTCAAGTCGCCGGCTGAATTCGATAGTGAATTGTTCTACCCTCTCGACGTTTATTTTTGTGAAGAGTGTTCCCTTGTCCAGTTGACCGATGTGGTTGACCCCAGAATTCTGTTTGGCAATTACATATACGTCACAGGAACTGCGAATACAATTGTTTCGCACAACCAGCAGTATGCGGAGACGGTCGTCGATTTTCTCGGTCTTCATGGCGACGATCTGGTGATTGAGGTCGCCAGCAATAACGGTCGACTGCTTGGCTGTTTTCGCGAACGTGGAGTAAGAACGCTTGGGATCGAGCCTGCGGAAAACATTGCGGCAATGGCCAATGCGGACGGTATCGAAACCGTAAACAAATTCTTTAATTCGGCGACCGCTAATGAAATCCTACGCGAGTATGGATCGGCACGAGCCGTGANNGGAAACAACGTGCTCGCTCATGTCGATGACACGCAGGATTTTCTTAAAGGCTGTAGGGCGCTGATTAGTGATGACGGACTTGTAATAATCGAGGTTCCGTATCTCGTTGATTTTGTGGAACTTGTCGAATTTGACACGGTTTACCACGAACACCTTTGCTACTTCTCGGTCACCTCGCTGATGCGGCTGTGCGATGCGGTGGATCTTTCAATAATTCGTGTCGACCGCGTATCGATTCATGGAGGTTCGGTCCGCATATATGCGGGAAAAAAGGAAAAATATTTGCACCATGCAGCCGAAGTCGTCGAGATGGCTGAGAAAGAGAGAAACGCCGAATTGACGGCGTTCGATACTTTTGTTAGGTTCGCGAAGAAAGCTCAAAAAACCCGCGAGCAGCTTCGCTCGTTATTGAACTCTTTGAAGGCGGAGGGCAAATCCATAGCAGCGTACGGAGCACCCGCAAAAGGAAATACGCTTCTTAACTATTGCGGAATAGATACAGCCCTTCTGGACTTCGTGGTAGACAAAAATCTATTAAAAGTTGGCTTATTCACTCCGGGCGCTCATCTACCAGTTCTGCCGGTTTCCGCGATTTTGGAACGACAGCCGGATTATTTACTAATTCTCGCCTGGAATTTTGCGGACGAGATAAAGCGGCAGCAAAGCGAATATAAAGCTCGAGGCGGTAAGTTCATCATGCCGATACCCGAGCCGAGGATAATCGAGAAATGAAAGTTGTAATATTGGCCGGCGGCCTCGGAACACGACTCTCTGAAGAAACTACTCTTCGCCCGAAACCTATGGTAGAGATCGGCGGAAAGCCTTTGCTTTGGCACATTATGAATATGTACGCCGACCATGGATTCAAGGATTTTCTCGTTGCTTGCGGTTACAAGGGTGATTGCATCAAGGAGTACTTTCACAGTTACGTAACGCGGTCGAACGACTATTTCATCGATCTCGAAAACGGCTCTTGCGATGTTGTAAACCGCAACGGCATCGATTGGCGTGTGGGTATGATCGATACGGGGTTGCATACGATGACCGGCGGGCGAATTCTCAGGCTTCGGGAGTGGTTAAAAGACGAAACATTTATGGTCACATACGGTGACGGCGTCGGCAACATCGACATCAGATCGCTTCTTGAGTTTCA
>DLHV01000119.1 GCA_002483395.1 Chloracidobacterium sp. UBA7659
ACTGAGTTTTGAATAACTGCGCCGTGTTATAAAAGTTTTTCGCCAATTCTTGCGGGAACGTGTTAATATAGCGATTATGGCATACGCACCGATCGCGCTTTCGCGCAGACATGTCCTCGGCGAATACTATTCACGCTGTGATGCAATTGAGAGCGTCCCGGTTTATCTTGACGCCCCCGGCGGCGAGTTGCTCGGGCAGGTTGACGAAAGCATGGGCAAATATGCCGATGCGTTTTTGTTCCATCTTTCCGAAGATCTCTGCAAGAAGCTTTCGGCTGGGCATTTTACGTGCTCTTTTGATTTTGAAAAGGTCGAGGACACGGACGGTGCGACCAAACGGCGCATCAAGCTCAACTCGATAACGCTCATTCCACGCAAGGCTTATGCAAAGCCTCTGCCGAAACGCAGCGACGGGCATGCGGCGGAAGCGGCAAATGCCGAGGCACAGGCCGCAACCTCTAAGTAAGAGACGAGAAACCACCCGTCCGCCGACCACCCCGGAACCACCCCGTCAGCCGAAGCGGCTGCCACCCCTCCTAAGACAGGGGGGGAGCCACGAGTAGTTCGTTTCAAAAAAAGGCTTTACAAACGCGAAAACATTGCTTATAGTAGACACAACGCCAGTTAGGTGTTGTTATATTCAGCCCGAAAACATAACTTTTTGTGATATCGAATTTTTACTTTATTAGCATTATCGTAATCGTGCGGGACGCGCGTAGCGGATGATGTCTAAACTGAAGACGATTCAGAAAAAGGCTGTCATCCGAAAGGAAGGCGGCCTTTTCGATTTTAGCGGAACAGAGATTATGCGAGACGCAGCGTCAGTAACAGCGGCAGGCGAGGACACGACGGGTTCATCGGAAGACACAGCCGATAAGCCGATGCGCGGTGCCGAGATACTTGTACGCGGTTTGATAAGGAATGGCGTCGATAAGATCTTCGGTTTGCCGGGCGGAGCGGTCTTGCATATTTACGATGAGCTCTGGCGGTTTCGCGATGAGATCACGCATTATCTGGTCCGGCATGAACAGGGAGCCGTCCACGCCGCCGAAGGATATGCTCGGGCGACCGGAAAGGTCGGTGCGGCTTTGGTAACATCGGGGCCTGGAGCGACGAATGCAATAACGGGTATCGCGACGGCTTACATGGATTCGATCCCGCTGGTCGTTATCACGGGGCAGGTGCCGCTGCCGGTGATCGGGACCGACGCATTTCAGGAGGTCGATACGTTCGGGCTGACGCTGCCGATCGTAAAACATAGCTATCTGGTCAGAGATGTTCGCGACCTCGCCGCGATCATCGATGAGGCGTTTCACATCGCGGCTTCGGGCAAGCCCGGGCCGGTCGTTATCGATGTGCCGAAGGACATCACGGCGCAAATCTGCGAGGAGCCGCGGACGAAGTTTGCCCGCGTGTTTGCCGATGATGTTCCGCCGGCAGCTGATGAGGCGATTCTCGATACAATCACCGACAGACTGATCAATGCCGAACGGCCAATATTTTATGTCGGCGGCGGCATAGTCACATCGGGAGCATCGGACGATCTGATGAAGGTTGTCGAGTTATTGCAGGCACCGGTCACGCCGACACTGATGGGCCTCGGCGGTTTTCCGACGGCGCATAAGTTGAGCCTCGGGATGCTCGGAATGCACGGGACTTATGCAGCGAATATGGGCGTTTCGGAGGCTGATTTGCTTGTAGCCGTCGGCGTGCGGTTTGACGATCGCGTGACCGGCAAACTCGCTACGTTTGCGTCGCAGGCGGAGATCATTCACATCGACATCGATCCGTCGAACATCGGCAAGGTAAAGCAGCCGCACATTTCGCTGGTGTCGGACGCGAAATCAGCCTTGCAGCGGATTGCGACAAAGCTTGAATCACGTGAAGGTGCGGCGCTCAACGCAGGCAAAGCGAAACGCGAGGAATGGTGGAAAAAGCTGAGAGCCTGGCTCGATTCGGTGCCGTTTGGTTGTAAATATTCCGAAACCGAAATAAACCCACAGCAGGTGATCGAAGAGCTGCACCGCATCACGCAGGGCGTCGCGATAATTGTGACCGACGTCGGGCAGCACCAGATGTGGGCGGCGCAATTTTATCCCTTTAAACGCTCGCGGCAATGGATCACGAGTGGCGGGCTTGGGACGATGGGATTCGGACTTCCGGCGGCGATGGGCGCGCAGCTTGCCTGCCCGGATAAGACGGTCGTGGCGGTTGTCGGCGACGGCGGTTTCCAGATGACGAACCAGGAGATCATTACGGCGATCCAGTACAAAATCCCGCTCAAGGTTTTGATAATGAACAATGGCTATCTCGGCATGGTCCGGCAATGGCAGGAGATGTTCTATGACCGTGCGTATTCGGAGGTCGATCTGTCGATCTCGCCGGATTTTGTAAAGCTGGCCGAGGCATACGGGGCACTCGGGCTGCGGGCAAAAATACCTTCGGAACTGGCTGAAGTTTTGGAAAAAGGGCTGGCTCATGACGGCGTGACGATCATGGATATTGTTGTCAGCAAGGAAGAGAACGTATTCCCGATCATTCCGGCGGGGCAGGATACGAGGAATATGATACTCAAATGAAGAAGGATCTTAACGCAAAGGCGCCAAGACGCTATGGCTTAAATATGAAAAAACCCGAACTAATTCTCCTTTGCGACTTGGCTACTTTGCGCCTTTGCGTTGAAAAAACGAAATGAGGAACACGCTTTCGATATTGGTGGCAAATGAACCGGGCGAGTTGTCGCGGATCGTTGGGTTGTTTTCGGCGCGTGGCTATAACATCGAGACGATCACGGTCGGGACGACGCTCGAAGAGGGCTGGTCGCGATGTACAATCGTGACCGAGGGTGACGATTCTGTGATCGAACAAATCCTAAAGCAATGCGCGCGGCTGGCACGGGTTCGCGAGGCGAAATCAGTGACCAAGTTGCCGCATATAGAACGCGAGATGGCTTTGATCGACGTCAATGCAAAGACGCCCGCCGACCGGCAGGAGATAAAGAACCTGGTGGACATATTTAGGGCGAAGGTTGTGGATATCTCGCATGACAGAATGATTTTGGAGGCATCGGGGAACAAGGAAAAGGTCGATAGATTCATCGGGTTGCTGGAATCTTTCCAGCTGAATGAAGTGGCAAGGACGGGGTATGTGGCGATAAATCGGCTGACGGCGGACACACGGAGTGCGGACACTCCTGTCCGCATGAGTGCGAAGCACGAACAAGCGGCGGTAAATACGTAGGTGGAAATATGAAACGGTTGACGCCGCCGGAAAACGCGGCGTTGCGGACAAGAGTGTCCGCGCTCCAGAAAACAAAATTATGAAAGTATATTACGATTCGGATGCGGACATACAGTTGATCAAAAACAAGCGGGTTGCCGTTATCGGGTATGGCTCGCAGGGACATGCTCATGCGAATAATCTGAAGGAGTCGGGCGTTGAGGTCATCGTCGGGTTGCCGGAGAACAGCAAGTCGTGGCAAAAGGCACAGGACTCAGGGCTTGAGGTGACGCTGACAAGCGAGGCCGTGAAAAAGGCCGACGTCGTCATGGTGCTTGTGCCGGACGAGCTTGCACCGACCGTTTACCGCAACGAGATCGAACCTGAACTGACCGCCGGAAAATACCTTGCCTTCGCCCACGGATTCTCGGTCCATTTCAAAAAGATAGTGCCGCCGGCGGACGTGAATGTGTTCATGGTGGCGCCGAAAGGTCCCGGCCATCTGGTCAGAAACGAGTACACAAAGGGACGCGGAGTCCCTTGTTTATTGGCCGTTCACCGGGATGTGGCTGGCGATACGAATGCCGTCGGGTTGTCGTACGCATCGGCGATCGGCGGCGGAAAAGCCGGAGTGATCGAGACGAATTTCAAGGAAGAGACGGAGACCGATCTTTTCGGCGAACAGGCCGTTCTTTGTGGCGGTTTGACGGCCTTGATCCAGGCCGGTTTCGAGACTCTGACCGAAGCCGGATATTCGCCGGAAATGGCGTATTTCGAATGCCTGCACGAGATGAAATTGATCGTCGATCTTATGTACGAAGGCGGCATCAAAAATATGCGTTACTCGGTTTCGAACACGGCGGAATATGGCGATCTGACCCGCGGCAGCCGTGTGGTCAATGAGACGACAAAGGCCGAGATGAAGAAAATTTTAGGTGAGATCCAGAGCGGCGAGTTTGCCGATGAATGGATGAGCGAATGCGATTCGGGGAAGGAGAATTTCAAACGGCTGGAAGCTGAAGGCGAAAAGCACCAGATCGAAGAGGTCGGGGCAAAGCTGCGGGCAATGATGCCGTGGCTGTCGCAGGATCGCTTGGTGAACACAGCGAAGAACTAGGACCTACTTTAATTGGTTGATAGCAAACAACTAACAGCTTTTAGCCAAATTATTTCTTGAGGCATATATGAAGTTTTACGATCTGAAAGAAGTAGAAACCGATGTTGTGAGTACATCATATCTGAGAAAGGCCGTTTATGGCGACACGCTCGCCGTTGCGCGGCTCGAGGTGCAAAAAGGCGAGGTGACCGAGACGCATTCGCACGACACTGAAGAGGTGATCTACGTATTGCAGGGAGCGTGGCGTTTTCATCTTCCGGACGGCGATGTAATAGTTGAAGGCAATCAATTGCTGTGTATTCCGGCCGGCGTCGCCCACTCGTCGGAGGTGCTTGAAGATACCGTTGCGATCGATATCTGTTCGAAGAATCGACCGGATTGGCAATCGGGGCAGGACAAGGTTTTGCATAGCAATCCGGAACAATTTCTTTGGGGAGTCTGAGACGGTTTTCGGAGTTTTGGAGAGTTTTTAGAGTGTATAGAGTTCGGCGAGCCATCGCGAATTCGGTGAACTCGATGAGCGTGACGAACTCTATCAACTCCATGAACACTACAAACTCGTTAAACTAAAAAACCATGTCGTTTGAAAACATAGATTGGATTTGGAAGAACGGAGAGATCATTCCGTGGGCGGATGCGACGGTGCATGTTTCGGCGCACGGGCTGCATTATGGAAGCGGCGTTTTCGAGGGCGTTCGCTGTTATGAGACGGAAACGGGGCCGGCGATATTTCGGCTGCGCGAACATCTCGAGCGGCTTGATGCATCGGCGGCGGTTTACAATATCAAGATCCCTTATTCGGTCGAAGCGCTGGAAGATTCGGTTTGCGAGCTGATCACGCGGAACGGGTTTTCGAGTTGCTATGTGCGGCCGATCGTCTATATGGGTAGTGCGAGCCTTGGCGTTCACCCCGGCAAATGCCCGGTCGAGGTGGCGATGATGGCGTGGCCGTGGGCAGCCTATCTTGGGGCCGAAGGTTTAGAAAAGGGCGTGCGGATAACCGTCTCGCCGTGGCGGAAATTTCATTCGAGCATGATGCCGACGACGGCGAAGGCTTGCGGGCAGTATTTGAATTCGATACTTGCCGTACAAGACGCATTTTCACGCGGGTATGATGAAGCTCTGCTGCTGGACATGCACGGGAGTTTGGCTGAAGGTTCGGGCGAGAATCTGTTTGTCATCCGCGACGGCAAGATAGTTACGAACAAGGCAGACGATTCGATATTGATGGGCATCACACGCGACTCCGCGATCGAGATCGCGAAAGAACTGGGTTTTTCGGTCGAGGCCAAATCGCTGGAATTGAATGACCTGCTTGGAGCCGACGAGGCATTCTTCACGGGCACGGCGGCGGAGATCACGCCGATCCGCGAGGTTGACGGCAAAGTCATCGGTGAAGGAAAGCGAGGGCCGGTGACGAAGCAGATACAAGATACATTTTTTGATGCGGTCGCGGGACGCGATGCGCGGTTTAGCAAATGGCTGCACCCCGTCATGCGGACGGTCGCCGCCTGAATAAAACCTTGCCCGATGCGGGCAGAAACGCGACCGTCAGGAAGCGTGCATCCGTTGTGCGATGCACGCTCGTTCACACTCGCGTTTCCGCCCGTAAGGCAATCTGGACCGTAAAATGAGTGAGGGAACGATAAACAATCCGAGGGCCGAGATCGATGCAATTGACAGCGAATTGCTGCGGCTTTTGAATCTGCGGGCGGAGATCGCTCTGCGTGTCGGTGCCGCGAAGACGAGCGTCGACACATCGCTCTGCGACCCGAACCGCGAACGCGAAGTTCTGGCGCGATTGAGCAGGGAAAACCTCGGTCCGTTTGACGACAAGAGCATCGAAAATATCTTTCAGCGGGTCATCGACGAATCGCTGCATCTTCAACAAAAGACCTATCACAAGCCGTCCGGCGAAACCGGCAAAACTGCTGATACCGCTATTCTCACCGGTAAATCGCGTGTCGCGTTTTTGGGCGAACGCGGGACATTCAGCGAAGAGGCGGCGTTAAGAATCCTCGGCGAAGACTGCGTGACGGTTTCCTTTCCGACATTCGAAGACCTGTTCAAATCCATCGACCTTGGCAAGGCCGATTACATTCTGACGCCGCTTGAGAACAGCCTTGTTGGCTCGGTCCATCGCTGCTACGACCTGCTATTGAAAAGCTCGCTGAATATTGTCGCCGAAGTGATCCTGCCTGTTTCGCATTTTCTCGTCGCTTGCCCGGAAGCTGCGTTTGAAACGATCGAAACGGTCGAATCGCACCCGGCGGCGTTGGCACAGTGCGAGAGATTTTTTGCGGCTTATCCGCATCTGAAGCGCGTCGCGGCGGACGACACCGCGGGAAGCGTCAAGCGTGCCGTCGAAAGCGGCGACGTGACGCGGGCCGGGATCGGCGGACAGCGGACGGCCGAGATCTACGGCGGGAAAATTCTGCGTGAGCATATCGAGGACCATGCGGAGAATTACACGCGGTTTGCTCTTCTGTCGCCCAAGGCGGATGAGACGAATACGGCGGGGAAGATCTCGCTCGTTATCCGTCTGCGTCATCAGCCGGGTGCTCTGCACAATGCTCTTCGGGCTTTTGTCCGCCGCGGCATCGACCTGCTAAAGATCGAGAGCCGGCCGATAAAAGATTCACCGTCGGAGTTTTAT
>DLHV01000106.1:0-825 GCA_002483395.1 Chloracidobacterium sp. UBA7659
CGAATACCGCCAGACCGATCAGGTCGAGGAATGCCTCAAGCTGATCTCGCGCCCCGGCTCGGAAAAGATCGTCCGCTACGCATTCGAATACGCCAAAAAATTTGGTCGCAAAAAAGTTACGTGCTTCATAAAAGACAACATCATGAAGCGGACGGACGGCCTTTTCCACCGCGTTTTTGACGAAATCGCGCTGGAATATCCAGGCATCGAGGCCGATCACTGGATCGTCGATATCGGCGCCGCAAAGCTTGCCGATACGCCGGAGAATTTTGACGTTATCGTCATGCCTAATCTTTACGGCGACGTGCTTTCGGATGTCGCGGCACAGATCGCCGGATCGGTTGGGCTGGCGGGTTCGTCGAACATCGGCGAAAAGGTTGCGATGTTCGAAGCGATCCACGGCTCGGCCCCGCGTCGTGCGGGACAGAATCTGGCTAATCCTTCGGGGCTTTTCCTCGGCTCGATCCTGATGCTGGTTCACATCAATCAGCCGGATGTTGCGGAACTCGCACACAACGCCTGGCTGCGGACGATTGAAGACGGCGTACACACATACGATATGTACAAAGAAGGCGTGTCGAAGGAAAAGGTCGGCANNCCGAAGCCGTCGCTGCCCGGATCGGCCAAAAGCCGGAAACGCTCAGGCCGGTGACATATACAACGAACGTCGTTGACGCCAATCCGAAGCCGATATACACAATGCCGACGCCGCAGAAAAAAGACCTTGTCGGCGTGGACGTTTTTCTCGATTGGTGGAAGGGCTCGTTTTACGGCGTCGCAAACGAACTCGGAGCGGCGGTCGAAGCAGTTAACGGCGACGGCCTG
>DLHV01000106.1:836-43339 GCA_002483395.1 Chloracidobacterium sp. UBA7659
TTCACGGTCGATCACTGGCGCTGCCGATTTGTCGCCGACTCAGGAGAGGGTAATGTCGTTACACACGAACAGATCATCTCGCTGCTCCAGCGTTTTGACGCTGCCGGGCTTGATGTGATCAAAACAGAAAACCTCTACAATTTCGATGGCGGGAAAGGCTACTCTTCGTAAATTCGCTTTAGGAAGCGATTACGGTAGGGGTTAAATGCGATTACCGTGAATGGTGGCTTTATTAAACGACTACGGCTTCATTCAGGAAAACCGATGCGCCGCAGCAAATCCTGAAAACGCGGATCGTCGCGCAAGGAGTCAAAACTCGCTTCTACTTTTAGGTACATCAATGGTTGCGCTCGTTTAGAATAACCCTTCTCCAACCAGACGAAAGCCCGCTCCTTATCTCCCAAAACCGCATAAGTTCCAGCTATGCTGTGACGCCAAAACCCATTGGTCTCCGCTTTGGGCAGCTTCTTAACTTTATTGAGTATTTTCATTGCTTCGCTTCGCTGTCCCGCCCTAGCATACAGCCAGGCTAAGCCTAAAGCATTTGCCGGATCAGCTATTGTTTCGTTAACCATCCGCCTATGCTCCGCGATGGCCTCTTGATAACGACGCTGATAGGCGAGTGTGGTATACAGCCCTCTGCGTGAAAAGTAGTCAGTCGGGTCTAAATCAATTAATTCCCTGAATCGTTTTTCCGCAGCGTCATACCGTCCCGCACCAATATAGATCCAACCGTTATACTGCTTGTAATCTATATTGAGCGGGTCAAGCCTCTCTCCGACATTGGCGGCTTCGAGAGCTTCCTCGTGGCGACCAAGGGAAGAGAGAAACTGCGCATACACGTAACGGTTATCGTTCGGATTTAGCTCAATCGCCCGCTTCATCTCGCGTTCCGCTTCCGCGAATTTCCATTCATCGCGCCAGAGAACCCCGGACAGAATCGTATGAGCCTGCGAATTGGTTTCATCAAGCCGAATCGCCGTCAGCGCGGCTTCCTTTGATTTCGGGAAGTATTCGGCAAGTCCATAGCTTCCCAGCCAATAATAAGTCTGCGCTAAACCGGTATGTGCCTTTGCGGTGTACGGCTCAAGATTGATTGCCTGCCTGAAATAATCGCAGCTCTTGAAGTGAAGTGCCTTTATTTCCTCAAAAGAACCTGTGGTGATGGCACCTTGATGCCAATAAAACAGACCTTTCAGATAATCGTCCTGGGCTTCCGGGTTGGTGAAGTTTTGCCGCGACAAATTGGCTGGTTCCGGCGCGGCAAGTTCGACTTTGATGCTGCCCGCAATTCCCTGCGCGACTTCTTTTTGCAGCGTCAGAACATCACGAAAGTTGCGTTCGTAAGCTTCAGCCCACAGACTTTGTTCAGCTTCGGCGCGGAACAACTGTACGGAAATCCGCACTTTATCACCTGAGCGAAACACCGTCCCGATAATTACGGCATCTACATTTAACTCGACGGCAATCTCGGTTATCTTTTTACGCGTGCCTTTGAATTGCACCGTCGAATGACGTGAAATGACGCGCAGATTTTTGACCTTCGCCAGTTCCGTAATCAACGAATCAGTCATCCCGTCGGCAAAATATTCCTGAGCAACATCGCCCGAGAGGTTTTCAAGCGGCAAAACGGCGATTGATTCGACTCGTTTGGCGATCTCTTGCACCGCTCCAATGAAGCGATAACCGCGCTTGGGAATGGTTTCGATATAAGCCTTACACAAATCATTCTCGCCCAAAACTTTTCGCAGAATCGAAATGTTTTTTGTCAGATTGGTCTCTTCAACAAAAGTATCCGACCAGACCTGTCGCAGTAGTTCGTCTTTATTCACGACGTGGCCGTTTTTTTCCACCAAAACGAGCAGAGTTTCAAAGACTTTTGGCGTCAGAGGCACGATCTGCCCGTCGCGAAGAAGGATATGTTCCGTTGGGTCTAAACGAAAACAGTCGAATCCGTAATGTTTGTTTGATGCGCCCATAGCTTTTATCACCTTTTGGTAAGAAATTTTCCACAAAATTTACACGTTTTTGCAAGGACTTTTAAAAACACCTTCGGCTACCTTTCAGTTAAGGCTGAAAAGAGGTTGCTGGGACAGCTTCTTGATGACCTTATTTGCTCCGGCACATTATACGCCCAGCGCGTGTGTCGGAGCAAACAAAAATTAAAACTATTCGGGAGGAAATATGAAAAATACAGTTTTTATTACTTTGATTTTGTCGGCAATAACCATTACAACATCAGCACAAAACCAAACAACGCAGGAAACGAAAGCGATTGCTCTATATAACGAAGGCACGGTTCTACACAAAGAAGGTAAATACAAGGAAGCAATTGAAACTTTCCAAAAATCAATCGAACTCAAACCAAATTCTGCCTGGGCCCACAATAATCTTGGTGCGGTTTATGCGGATAAGGGGTCGTATGCCGAAGCCGTCGGCGCGTTCAAGGAAGCCTTGCGTTTGCAGCCCGATTTCGCCGAAGCACACCGCAATCTAGGATTGGCGTATTACGCCTCAGGGCGATTAAAGGAAGCCGTTAAAGAAATCGAAAGTGCGATTCGCGCCAAACCGAATTACGAATCCGCGATGGTTGATCTGGGAGCGATCTTTTCAAAATCTAACCGACATCAGGAAGCTATCATGATGCTTGAAAAAGCGATACGGTTAAACCCAAAAAGCGCGATCGCCTTTAATGGCCTCGGTTGCGCTTTCGCCAGAAACGGACAAACGGACAAGGCGATCGATGCGCTCAGGCGATCTGTAAAAATCAACCCATCTTATGACGAAGCGCATTTCAACCTAGCGGCGGTCTACATGTCAATGGGTCAACGTGATGCAGTCCTAATACAATACGCCAGACTCAAGGCACTGAACGAGACCTTGGCCGACCGACTGTATCGAGCCGTTTTTAGCAGNNAGCAGCCGCATTGCGACGGCCAAGAAGATCGAGCGCTGATCAGAAAGAATCAACCCGGCCTGGAAGACCGCATGTTGAAAAGTTAAGACAATGACTTTAGACTAAGAACCTAGGTAGGCCTCTGTTCAAACTAAGTTCCCAGACTCTCCGTTCACCGCGAAGGTTGCTTTCATTACGCATCTCCTTTACTTTTAGATAAATGCAAAGGAAGCGAATCAGCCGGGCTTTTATAGTTGTGGTGTTGGTCGGCGTAAATGCGCTTGATCCGCTTGCGGCGGCCGCGCAGCAGAAAAATCCGGCGAAACCAACCGGCAGGGAGGTTTTCCGCGATGCCGACGGCAAACTGATCAGCAATAACGAATTTGTCGATCTTAGGCTCGCAAATCCGAGCGGCAAAGACCCGGCGACGAAATCAATCCTCGATGACGGCACGATTGAATTCCGTCTGGCAAGGGTTCCGCAGGAAGGCACCGTTGCGCCGGTATTCGCGGCTCCTTCCATCGACGGTAAGCTATTAAGTGCCGACAATTTAAAAGGCAAGGTAATGGTTCTGAATTTCTGGTTTATCGGCTGTCTCGGCTGTTTGGAAGAGATTCCGAAACTTAACGCCCTGGCTGACAAATACCGCGGCAATGATGACATAGCATTTATTTCTATAGCGCCGAATACGCCTCAGGAGCTTAGGCAATTCCGCGAACGGGAGGGATTTAGATACCAGATGGTCGGGGAAGCGCGTTCGATAATAGAACGCTTCGCGTTTACCGGTTTCCCGCGCAACATCGTGATCGGAAAGGACGGAAAGACAGTCTATTGNNAACAAGTTCGATTCGGTTATCCAGGCCGAACTCGCAAAAAAATAATATGACCGAAAAGCCGATTGTCGCGATCATCATGGGCAGCAAAAGCGATTGGCCGACGATGCAAATCGCTTCGGAAACGCTCGATGAATTCGGCGTGCCGCATGAAACAAAGATCGTCTCCGCTCACCGCACGCCCGATCTGCTTTTCGAATTCGCAAAATCCGCCGAAAGCCGCGGCATAGAGGTGATAATCGCCGGAGCCGGCGGTGCCGCCCATCTGCCCGGAATGTGTGCCTCGAAAACAGTTCTGCCGGTGCTCGGAGTGCCGGTCGAAAGCAAAGCACTGAAAGGCCTCGATTCCCTGCTCTCGATCGCCCAAATGCCCGCCGGCATTCCAGTCGGAACTCTTGCGATCGGCCCGGCCGGTGCAAAAAATGCGGCTTTGCTGGCGGTTTCCATTCTCGCGAACTCGCGGCCGGAACTGAGGAAGAAACTTCATTCATTTCGGTCGAAGCAGACTAAAACCGTGTTAAAATCCAAGGTGGAGAAATGATATGGAAGCTGTACGAATAGAAGCCAAAGTTCAATCAAATGGGCGGGTTGTTCTAAATGATTTACCATTCGAGGAAGGTAGGGATGTGGAAATCATTGTTTTGGAGACGCACCGAAAACAGACGGAACCGAAATCGAACCCGTTGAAAGGCAGTGTCTTGAAGTACGACGATCCCTTCGAACCTGCATGTCCTCCGGAGGACTGGGAAGCTCTGCGATGATCATTCTCGATACCCATATTTGGATTTGGTGGGCAGGCGAAAATTCAGAACTAACAGAGGAGTATGCGAATTTGATCCGTTCGACGCAAGCGGACGGAATCGGGGTCAGCTCTATATCATGCTGGGAGATTGCGCTACTGCATTCGAAACAGAGGCTATTTCTTAACCAACCGGTTCTGCAATGGCTTGAGACTTCACTTTCTTTACCAAATATCCAATTGTTACCACTTTCGCCACGAATCGCGGTCGAATCAAACAACCTTCCGGACGAATTTCATAAAGACCCGGCCGATCGGATAATCGTCGCCACCGCAAGAGTTTACGATTGCCCGCTCCTTACTTACGATTCCAAGATTCTGGAATACGAACACGTCAAACTCGTCACGTAATTTGGAATGCGATTTCAGGATTACAAAATGACGGTAACCGAGATTATCAAGAAACTCGAATCGCTTGGCCGTCCCGAAAACGTTGCCGGAATGGCGCGATTCGGCATCGTGACGACGAAGGCGTTCGGTATCTCAGCGCCCGAACTAAAAGGGTTTGCACGAGAAGTAAAGAAGGAAGCCGAAGACCGGCACGCGCTGGCACTTGAACTTTGGGAGACCGGAATCTACGACGCTCGCGTGATCGCGTTTCTGATCGACGATCCGAAAGAAGCAACAAAAAAACAGATGGACGCCTGGGCCCGGGGCTTCGACAATTGGGCGACGGTTGACGGGACCTGTGGCTATTTATTTTGCCGTACGCCGTTTGCGTATGAAAAGGCAGTCGAATGGTCGGGTAAGAAGCCGGAGTTTATCAAAAGGGCCGGGTTTTCGCTTATGGCTTACCTCGCGGTGCACGACAAGAAAGCCGATGATGAGAAACTGGCGGCGTTTCTGCCGGTCATCGAAAAGAACTCGGACGATGAACGGAATTTCGTCAAGAAGGCCGTGAACTGGGCTCTTCGGCAGATTGGCAAACGAAATCTGAGCCTCAATAAACTTGCTATAGAAACCGCGGAGAGAATAAAGCTGCAAAACACAAAGGCCGCCCGCTGGATTGCTGCAGACGCGCTTCGTGAATTGACAAGCGACACGATCCGGGAAAGGCTACGGAAGAAATCGGCCGCGGATTTACGCGGATAACGCGGATCAGAAACAACCTTTATCTTTAGAGTATCTGTGTTCATCTGTGTTAATCTGAACGTACCCATTTCGTTTCGTGGCGAAGATAATCATTCCAAATTCCACCATAGGCGTTTTCAGCAGCGGGCAGCTCGGGCGGATGTTTGCCATCGAGGCCCGAAAGATGGGCTATCGCGTCCATACTTTTTCGCCGCTCACGGACACGCCGACGGGGCAGGTTGCGGATATCGAAACATGTTCGCAATACGATAATCTCGATGCCGTGCGCGAATTTGCACGGTCGGTCGATGTCGTGACTTTTGAATTTGAGAATGTACCGTCGACAGCGGTCGAAACGGCGGCCGAGTTCGTCGAGGTCCATCCAAAGGGCGAGATACTTCAGATTACACAGAACCGATTGCGGGAGAAGACTTTCCTCTCGGAAAACGGCTTTCCGGTCGCACCATTCCGTCACATTAAGCTTATCGATGATCTGTACCGCGCGACTAATGAACTCGGTTTTCCCTCAGTCCTGAAAACGGCAGGCTTCGGCTATGACGGCAAGGGCCAGGCAAAGATAAAGGAATCACACGACATCGAACCGGCATTTGCCGCCATGAACGGACAGGAAGCGATACTCGAAGCGTTTGTTGAATTCGAAAAGGAAGTTTCCGTCGTCTGCGCCCGCGATCAGCTTGGGAATTTCGCGCATTTTGGTGTTATCGAGAACGAGCATGCGAATCATATTCTGGACGTTTCGTTCGCCCCGGCGATAATATCCGAAAAGGTGTTTGCCGAAGCTGTCGATATCGCCCGAAATATAGCGGATACAATGGGTTACGTCGGCACGCTGTGCGTAGAGTTCTTCCTGACGAAGGACGAAAGGCTGCTTGTCAACGAGCTTGCGCCGCGCCCGCATAACTCTGGCCATCTCACCTTCGACGCCTGTGTTACCTCACAGTTCGAACAGCAGCTCCGCGCCGTTTGCGGACTTCCGCTTGGTTCCACCGAATTTTACAAACCGGCGGCGATGGCGAATCTGCTTGGCGACATTTGGCAAAATGGTGAGCCGAACTGGGCCGCGGCTACGGCTGACCCCAGTGTTAAACTTCACCTCTACGGAAAAGAAGACGCTCGGCCGGGACGAAAAATGGGACATTTGACGGCTTTGTCGACGACGGCGAAAAAAGCCCTTATGAATGTAAGAAAAGCGCGCAAATGCCTAGTTTACTGAGATTCTACTTCGATGCTCCGATAAAACCGGACCTCGGCTCTTTCAAGGGTCGCAAGACCGGCCTGAATTTCAGCGTCGATCAATGAAAGAAAACTTTCAAGCTTTTCACGCGTGTCCACGATCTCGACGACAACCGGCAGGTCTTCGGAAAGCCTTTCGATCTTGAAGGTATGGATAACTTTGCTATTGGCGCCATAGCCCATTAGGCCGCGCACGACAGTCGCTCCGGCAAGTCCCTGCTCGCGTGCCTGGCGAACGATCCACTCGTATAGAAGCATGTGGCCACGACGATCACTTTCGCCGATAAAGATCCGCAGCAAACAGCCTTCTTCTGTTAACGACATATCTTACCTCCACAATAGATACGCAAGGGAGCGTCCAAGCCAGACAAAAAACAGTCCGAGCAGAATATGTGAGCCGATATTGAAAAGTGCGAAAGCATGTTCGCCATCGCGGAACAGGTTCATTGTTTCGTTCCCGAATGTTGAAAATGTCGTAAACCCACCCAAAACACCGACGAAAACGAAGGCCCGAGTATCAGACGAAAATACTCCCCGCACGTCCGCCAAATGCGAAAGAAACCCGATCACGAAGCAGCCCGCAAGATTAACCGCGAGCGTTCCGTACGGAAAGCCGATGCTGCCGCTCAGATCCTGCACCCAGCCGCTCGCCAGATAGCGCAAAACGGACCCGGCAAAGCCGCCAAGCCCGACAAAAAATAATTTGTACATCACATCGTTCATCAATTTTCGGCTACAAAATCGTTCCTCATTATACAACTTTCGCAAAAGTCTTCTATTTGCACACCCTTATCTTACAGGCTAAACTTAAATGTTATGGCTGAAAGCGTTGTGTTTACAAAGAGCGAAAATCGTGCGGAAATCTATGCCGAGATAACACCGCAGATCGAAGCCTTGATCGCGGTGGAAAACGATCTGATCGCGAATCTTGCCAACGTCGCGGCGGTGCTCAAAGAAGTCTTCGGGTTCTTTTGGGTCGGGTTCTATTTGGCGAAGGACGGTCAACTCATCCTTGGCCCGTTCCAAGGGCCCGTGGCATGCACGCGAATCGGTCTGGATCAGGGCGTTTGCGGACACGCATATACGACCCGCGATACCGTCATTGTTCCAAATGTCGACGAATTTCCCGGCCATATTGCGTGCAGTTCTGCATCGCGTTCTGAGATCGTAGTGCCTGTATTTGATCGAGACCGTAATGTTTTCGCCGTTCTCGACGTCGACAGCGACAAGTTGGACGATTTTTCGCCCATCGATGCGGACGGATTCCGTAAAGTAGCCGATATAATTTCGAATACGCTTAATTAGCTCCAGCAACCCTATGACGAATATCGAATACCCATTTTGGGTATGGGTCTTATTTTTCGCTGTAATCCTGATCGCGCTTTTTGTCGATATCGGCATCGTCAATCGAAAATCCCACGCTCCGACACGCAAAGAGACGATCGCATGGAGCATCATATGGGTTTCGCTCGCGCTTGCTTTCAACGCATTTCTTTTATGGCAGTTCGGGCTCCCGCACGCAAAACTCTTTTTCACCGGCTACCTGATAGAACTTTGGCTCTCGATAGACAATCTCTTCGTTTTCCTTTTGATATTCAGTTATTTTAAGGTACCCAAGAAATATCAGCACCGCGTGCTGTTTTGGGGCATTTTCATGGCGCTCGTAATGCGTCTCGTCATGATCTTTGCCGGGGTCGAGCTTGTTAATAGTTTTCACTGGCTGCTATATCTTTTCGGCGCATTTCTGATCTATACGGGGATCAAGATGTTCGGAGAGGGCGAGGCTTTCGAGCCCGAGGAAAGTGCGATAGTCCGGCTGACGACAAGATTTATTAGAATATCCAAAAAATACGAGGGCGAAAAGTTCTTTGTAAAGGTCAACGGCAAACGAACCGGCACACTGCTTTTACTGGTATTGATCGTAATCAACGTCGCGGATCTTGTTTTCGCGGTCGATTCCATACCGGCAATTCTCGGAATCACAACCGACCGCTTTATTGTCTATACCTCCAACATTTTTGCGATCCTTGGTCTTCGAACGTTTTTCTTTCTGCTTGCCGATCTCGCCGACCGTTTTCATTTTTTAAAGTACGGCCTTGCGTTCGTACTGACGTTTATCGGCGTAAAAATGCTCTTGCCTCTGATCGCCGAAGGCCTGATAATGGTAATCGGTACAGACGGATCGGCCTTTGCCGATTTTTTGCATCGCTACCAGAACCACGAATTCGAGCAGATGGTGATAAACATCTCGCTTAGCGTTGTAGTACTGTCAATAGTTGTTGCTGTCATCCTCTCGCTGGTATTTCCCCTGTCCGACAAGAAAAAAGATCAAGAAAGCGGCGACGCGGACGACACATACACTGACTGACCCGCAATGGAAAGCAAATACCGCAAAATCTACGTCGAATGGTGGAAGATCCGGAAGAGTACTATTACCGGGCTGATCATCTTTGTATGTGTTGTGGCTGCGGNNTGCGGTTGTTGCAGGGGGATGGTGGGCAATAAAGAACAATTGGTTTGTCTCTCAGGAACAATATGACGTTCCAAAGAACGCCGCGCGAATAATCTCGTTCGAAGGCGATGTCCGGATCACCCGGTCTGCTACCCGCGAGACCATTCTTGTCACTAAGGAAACATACGTTGCCGCCGGTGACACCATTCAGACTCAGGAAGACGGCAGGGCGATCGTACAAATGATCGACGGCTCTGTTTATACGGTCCGGCCGAACAGTACGGTCGTCATTCGCGACAATTCGTCGCTTTTCGGTGGAAATAATGTGCGTGTATCGCTCGACGACGGACAACTGAACGTGCGAACCGACGAGCAGCCGGAGAACGCGAAAAACGTTGTCGAAATGCAGGATTCCGAAACGCAGATCCGCCCGCAGACCGATGCCAGTTTTAATACCGATGCGCAGGGAACGGGAGCGGAGATCCGGGTGAGCCGCGGAGGTGTTGAAACAACTGTCGGCGGTTCGAAAACGACTATCACCGAGAACGAATTTGCGGCAGTCAATAACGGCAAGATTGCTTCGAAAGAAACGCTGCTTGCGCCGCCCCGCCCAGTTTCACCGGGAAATATGGCTCAGCTCGTTGATGCGGCCGGTACCGGAGCAAGTGTTGCGTTTACATGGCAGCACGATGGCTCGGGTGCAATCTCCGGTTTTTACCTACAGGTTTCGCGGTCATCTTACTTTGCTTCGGATGGCATACTCGTCGATCGCACAGGCCTTACGACCCGCGATTTTCGGCTCGCAGGTCTCGTGCCGGGAATGTATTATTGGCGTATCAAAGCTACGTCCCAGTCCGGTCAGACGAGCGACTGGAGCGAGCCATGGAAATTCGCGATCGTAAAACGTGAAACCAGCAAGACGATTGAAGTAGCCGGTTGGCAGGTGGAACGCGTAGGCGGAAATGTCTATATTATCAATGGCAAGACGCAGCCAGGGCTGCAAGTGAAGTCGCAGGGCAACCAGGTCTATGCCGGCCCGGATGGGACGTTTCGGCTCCAGATATCGACACCGCTTTCCGAGATCGCGGTCGAATTCGGCGATGACCGCGGCAACCGCGCGGGATTTGTTTTATCATTGCGTACGAGCAAGGTCTTGCGGCGATTTTAGAATATAAGGAGCTTACGACAGCGGTTCACGAGCACACACATTCGACGCGTTCGCGGGGCAGCCTGAAGCGATTGAAGGTTGCGCTGGGGCTGACTTGTGTTTACATGTTTGCCGAGGCGATCGGCGGATGGTTCACCAATTCGCTCGCCCTGTTAGCTGATGCGGGCCACATGTTTACTGATGTGGCTGCGATGTCGCTGACCCTTTTTGCATTCTGGTTCGCGTCACGGCCAGCGACTTCAAAGAAGACCTACGGTTATTACCGGCTTGAGATACTTGCAGCTTTTGTAAATGGGGTCGCCCTGGTTTTGCTGTCACTTTGGATCATTTTCGAAGCGGTAGGCCGGTGGCAGTCCCCGCCGGAAATAAAAGGGTTTCATCTATTGTTCATCGCCGCGGGCGGGCTCGCCGTCAATATTGTCTCGGCGGTTCTCCTGCATTCTGGCCACAGCCACGATCTGAACATGCGCGGAGCGTTCCTTCATGTCATGGGCGATTTGCTCGGCTCGGTCGCGGCGATCGCAGCGGGCGTTTTGATCCTGAGTCTCGGCTGGATGTGGGCCGACGCACTCAGCAGCATTTTGATAAGCTCGATCATAATCGTCGGAGCGTGGAGACTTATACTTGAATCGGTGAACGTTTTGCTTGAAGGCACGCCGTCGCACATTAATTTGTCGGCGGTAGAAGAGGCGATCGTGGCGACCGATGGTGTAAAAGGTATTCACGATTTGCATATTTGGACAATATCGTCGGGAATCGACGCTCTTTCGGTGCATATCAGCCACGATGAATCGGTGATTCACTCGGATCTATTAGTGGCGGTTCGCGACAAGCTGCACACCGGCTTCGGGATCGATCATCTGACAATCCAGATGGAAACTATGAACCTCGAAACCGAGGCGGTTTACATTTGCGAAACCGGGACCAAATGCTTCGAACCTTCGATAAGGCATAAAAGCGCGTTTACACAATGACCTCGCAGCCTTAAGATTTTCGGATCGAAGAGCAAAGGACTTCACGCAAAAGACGCAAAGGACGCAAAGCGGAGCGGATTGGAACCGCCCTTCACCGCCGGTAGAGCTAAAAATCTTCTTTTGTTTTCCCTTGCGATTTTGGCGGCCTTTGCGTGAAACTGTCTTGAATGCCCGAAATTCAACTCAAATACGGAAGCACGGCGATCCCTTTCACCTATGACGAAAGCCGCTTTGAGATTTTGGGCAAACCTGAGAACAGGTTGCTGCTCTCCGACGTTCAGATCGGCGAAAAGCTGGATGATCCGATAGATTCAAAGACAATTGAAGAGATCGTCAATCCCGGCGAAACCGTTTTGATCGTCGTCCCGGATGCGACGCGCCAAACCGCGTGCGGGCAGATCGTAAATATTCTTGTCCGCCGCCTTATTGCCAACGGCACAACACCGCTTGAGATCAGCATCATATTCGCTACGGGCATTCACCGAACTGTCTCCGAAGCCGAAAAGCAATCGATCCTGACGCAGTTTATTGCCCAGCGGATAAAGACTTTAGATCACGGGCCGCGCGATATTACGCGGATCATACGGCTTGGCGAAACTTCGGGCGGAATCCCGGTCGAACTGAACCGGTCGTTGATCGAACACGATCGCGTGATACTCGTCGGCGGGGTCACATTCCATTATTTTGCCGGATTCACGGGCGGACGCAAGCTTGTCTGTCCGGGCCTCGCGTCGTCAAAAACGATATTGCAAACGCACAAGCTTGCTTTCGATTGCGAGACTAGATCGCGTAGAGAAGGCGTCGATACAGGTTTGCTGGATGGAAATGCGGTGCACGAAGCGTTTATGGAAGCGGTCGCAAAAGTTGACCCGGCATTCTGCATAAGCACGATTGTCAACGAGGCGGGCGAAGCGATCGATCTTTTCTGCGGTAATTGGGTCACCTCGCATCGCGCGGCGTGTGACGCTTACGCCGCAAGCCACACTGTCAAAATTGAGGAAAAACGTGAAGTCGTGATAGTAAGCTGCGGCGGTTTTCCACACGATATCAATATGATCCAGGCTCAAAAAGCGCTGGAAACCGCTTCTCACGCTTGTTCCGACGGCGGAACGATTATTCTTCTTGCGCAATGCGCCGATGGAATTGGAAGAGCTGATTTTTTGAATTGGTTCGAGGCGGAATCGAGCGAAGTTCTGGCCGAAAAACTATGCGAAAGCTACCAGGTAAACGGGCAAACGGCGTGGAGCCTGTTAAAGAAAACCGAGAGGTTTGATATTCGAATCATTACGTTGCTGACCGGGAGTGAAACGCAGCGAATGCGATTGCGCAAGGAGCGTACTTTCGATGAAATGCTGTCTGTCTTAGATAAAAATGCGATCGGCTATGTCTTGCCGTTCGGAGCGAAGCATTTAGTTAAATGCAAATAAAAGTAAATATATTATTTAACCAGACGGCTGACAACATCGCGCAAGGCTTCAAGATTATTTGCCGTCATAAAGTAATCGGTTGGCCCTACTTTTAACACAACCTTTTTAGAATTCGCCATCTTAACGACAATATCGTAAGGCATCATTGTCAAAAGCGGCTCGACAACTCGCCCTTTATCGCTGCGAAAGCCATAATTTTTCATCTGGCGCGTTCTGATAACTTCTCCGTCTGCGGTCACTATCAATTGTGGTTCGACTTGATAACGTCTTTGGTTTGAACTTGCATTTAGAATAAATAGAAGTTCCGAAGGAGAGGTCGTCGGCTTTTTCCCGTCAAACGAGCCGACGACGATAATTGACAGAGTTTCAGATCCATTATCAAAAATCGTCATCTCATTAAGCCGAATTGTCGTCTGATTTTTAGTTTCGTCAAATAGGTTCTCTATTTTTCCATCGTGCTTAAGAGTTTGATTAGATAAAGGTTCTTGAGCTATTACCGCCCCTATTGAAAACAAAAATATTGCGAGTAGAATAGAAAATCTCATATTTCCAAACTTATTAATCTTAATTTCTCTTCTTCAGCGTAAATGTCCGGGCTATTGAGTCGGTTTGATTGCGGATTGATCGGAGTTTGTCGCGGTAGCCTGTAAATCGGAGAACATAAATAGAATTCTCGCTAGCCTTGAGAAAATAGAATCGGCCGCTCATCGGGCGTCCGGATCGGACGAATTCGTAGTTAAAGGCGGTTCCACTCATAAATCCGCTAAAAGGCTCTTCTTTGCCAGCTACATAGCCGGGCAAAAACTGAAGCTTTTGCTCTTCATCCCGGATAATATCGCTTACGATCGCCTTATTGGGTACATTCAGTTTACGGACCTCAAAGTGCCCGTCATTCCGTTCGACATACACAAATTCGACGTTTGGCGTAGTAGTGGACGGCTTGACCGTCATTTTCCATTTAGCGTCCGGGATTTCAAATGTGTATTCAACATCCGGATTGCTGAAGCTTTCGCCCTGAGCGGCAACCGAGACAGCGAGGATCAATCCCGCGATCAAAGCGAACAAACTTGAATATCTGGTATGTTTCATCGTCCCTTTCTTTGTCCTTTGAGATTTTAACTCAACATAACGATTATACGACACCTTAGATGTGACCCGCTTCGGTTTTGTTGCATGTTGTGACCGCCACGTCGGTTCGGCATAATTTAACAACAGAAGTACGACGGATATTTTTTCGCCTAACCTTATCTCGCAAGCGTCTAAGGTATTGGATGTCATTACATAAACCGGTCTAGGTTTGATTTACAGAGGTAATAAAATGATGAAACAGATTTCCTGGGTATTTGTTAGATCTACCGCGGCATTTGTGATCTTTGCTATGTGCGCTCCGGTACCTTCTCTTGCGGCTGACATAAGAAATGAAAGAAAGTTACTGACCGAGGATCAAAAGGCGATCCATTTGCTTAACAGGCTGGGTTTTGGTGCCCGTCCGGGCGATGTTGAAAAGGTGAAGGCGATGGGGCTGCAGAAGTATATCGAGCAGCAGCTTAACGCTGGAACCATCGACGATTCCGTTGCGGAAAAGAAGGCCGGAAACCTTGAGGTCTTCAACATGACTACGGCTGAGGTTTTCGCAAAGTATCCGAATCCGGGTGCTTTGATCCGGGCGCTCGAAGGCAACGGCTCAAACGCGAATCAAAACGCGGCAAATCAAAATCCCGAGGAGATGACGGACAAGCAGCGTCAGGAACGGCAGCAGAAATTGCGCGAATACTATCAGAAATACGATCTGCGGCCGGCAAACCAACTGCTTCCGCAAATTACGTCGAACCGCGTGCTGCGTGCGGTTTATTCGGAACGCCAGCTTCAGGAAGTAATGGTCGATTTCTGGCAGAACCACTTCAACGTCTTTGCCGGTAAGGCTGCCGTCCGCTGGGNNAGTTTTTGCCGGAAAAGCGGCCGTTCGCTGGTACATTCCAAGCTACGAACGCGATGTTTTGCGAAAGAATGCACTCGGCAATTTCCGCGACCTTTTGGTCGGCACGGCTCAGCACCCGGCGATGCTCTTCTATCTCGATAATTTCGAGTCGGTCTCGCCGAACGCTCAGCCTCCCAACGTGGGCAACGGGCGGCTTCAGCAGATGCTTCGCAACGGCAATCTGACCCCGCAGATGCGCGAGCAGATTAAGCAACGACAGGGAATAACCGACGAGCAACTCGATCAGCGGCTGAAACAGGCTCAGAACGCCGGACAGCGGCAAAAACGCGGCTTGAATGAAAACTATGCCCGTGAGTTGATGGAACTTCACACGATGGGCGTCGATTCGGGCTATACGCAAAAGGATATTGTCGAAGTCGCAAGGGCCTTTACCGGCTGGACGATCGCGGATCCGCGTGGTTACCGGCGGGCGGCTGCTGGCATGATCAATGGAACCGAGGAAAAGCGGCTTGACCGCATTCAGCGGCAGGCCGGTGTTCCCGACGACATCGAGAGNNCGCCGGGCGGCAGCAAGTATGATCCAGGGTAACGAAGAACAGCGATTGGCCAGGATACAACGGCAGGCGGGCGTTCCCGATGACATCGAAAGCGGCGAGTTCTATTTCAACGAAAGATGGCATGACAAGGACGCCAAAATGGTGCTTGGCCAAAAGGTATACGAAGGGGGCGTAAAGGACGGGTTGAAGGTGATCGACATACTCGTAAAGAGTCCGGCGACGGCGAAGTTCATCGCACGCAAACTCGCGACAAAATTTGTCAGCGATAATCCGANNTCGCGGCCTCATTCAGCAAATCCAACGGCGACATCAAAACGACCCTAAGAGCATTGTTTACGGATAAGGAGTTTTTCGCAGCGGAAAATTACCGGGCGAAGATCAAAACACCGTTCGAACTTGCTGTTTCGGCCATTCGCACCATCGGAGCGGATACGAATTCGAGCCAGGCCGTTCTTGCCATGCTCAATAAACTTGGCGAAGTGCCTTACGGCTACCAGGCCCCGACAGGCTACCCGGACACGGCGGAAGATTGGATCAACACGGGGGCATTGCTCGAAAGGCTAAACTTTGCCGTGGCCCTTGCGAGCAACCAGATTCCCGGAACCCACGTCGATCTGAAACGATTCGATGCGGGCAATCGGGCAGGAATACTCGACAAAGCGATCGCCGGTGTACTCAACAACGACATCTCGGCCGCCTCGAAGACAACGCTGCTGAAACAGGTGGAAAAGCCTTTGCCTGATGTTAAGGCGCCAAACGATCTCGAAGATGCGGATTTGGAAATAACGAACATGCGAGCCGGCCAAGAGGGCGGCAGGAACCGGCAGGCGAGATTACTCAAGGCGAGCGGCAACCCCGAAGTCTTCAAGGTGGTCAGTCTTGTTTTGGGCACGCCCGAATTTCAAAGGCAATAGCGGTTCTCATTTGCCTTTTGGCCTGTAGCCGGATAACCATTTCCGGTCACAGGCCATTTTTGTCGCCGGTTTCAAGCAGTGACCGGTAGAGTTTCGTCAATTCGCGAAGATGTGCCTCTATGCTGAAATTTTCGCGGGCATGTAGAAGGGCTTTGTCCGCCAGTTTCTCTCGCAGATCTTTGTCGCGCAATAGCATCAGGATCTTTTCGCTTAACACTTCCGCATTCTTGACTGGAAACACCTCGGCAAACTGACCATTCTCAGATGCCTCAAGAAGCGGCTCGATGTCGGAGACGATTATCGGAACACCGGCAAGCATAGCTTCCGATATGGCAACAGGCAGCCCTTCGTGCAGCGACGAAAATACGAAAATATCAAGTTCGGAAAGAATGTCCGGGACATCGCTCCGCGCGCCGAGAAAATGCACATGCTCGATAATCTTGTTTTCAATGCAAAAGTTCAGGCAATCGGCCATTTTCTCCTCAGCACCGTCTTCGATGCGTCCGGCGAAAACACAATGGGCACTAGGAAATTCGGCAAATACGCGCGGTAGTGATTTGCACAAAGTGAACTGGTCTTTGCGCCGGTCGCGATAGAAATTGCCGACCATACCGAGCAGCAAGGAGTCTTTAACTAATCCGAGTTCCGCCTTCAGCGAATTACCTAACGGAATGAGGCGTTTAGCGTCGGCTCCATTGTGAATTACGCAAAAGTTTTTGGATGTGTCGAGCTTGTCTTTAGCGGCCAGCCAATTTTGCAGCCCGCGGCTGACCGAAATGTTTGCATCCATTCGCGGGATCAGAAATTTTGACGCGAGGCGATTCCGCTTGTCGGCAATGAATCCTTGAAAACTCAGCACACGTTTAACGCCCTTCTGGCCTCGGCTCGCGAGATAAAGGTGTATGCCATCGACGGCCTGGTAGCCGTGGACGATCTCGATCCGATGCTCTTTTATTATTTTTCGGATCTGCGAAGCGAGATAAATATCGACCGGAAATTTGCGTTGGAAACGAATAAATTCGACGCCCGATTCGCGGAAATCATCCTCCAACGCGCCGCCGCCGGCTGTTGCCAACGTAACGTCGATACCGAAGTCCTTCGCATTGCGGCAGACGTCCAAAGCCTGCATTTCGGCACCGCCGCGGCTCAACGAATCTAAAAAGTGTAGTACGCGCATTAAGTTTTTTAGCTCCCGTTAGTCTTGTTCCTTCCTATTCTTTTGTTTCGTGGTTTTCCTGATCTCTATCTTCGCCTGGTGCAGCGGTTCGAAACCTGAACCACTGAATAAGAGGACGAAGAAGGAATAAGATGAACAATTACGTTGAGAATCACAACACATTCAGGCAAACTGACGGGTTAATTTGAGCTTGGAGCTTGTTAACCGAAACCTTAAACTAAATTGAGATGTCCGAAATATCAGTCCTTGTTCCTTCGTACAATCATGCCCGGTTTATCGACCGCACACTGCGTTCCATTTTCGCGCAGACGGCTGGAATAAAGAAATTGCTCGTCATCGACGACGGTTCGAACGATGGATCGGCGGCGATTATTGAGAAGGTGCTAAAGGATTGCCCGTTCGAGGCGGAACTTGTCGCACGCGAGAATCGCGGGCTGTGTGCGACGCTGAACGAGGGGTTGGCGAAAACGGATGGGGAGTTTTTTGCATACCTCGGGTCCGACGATCTGTGGCTGCCAACTTTCGTCGAAGAACAAACGAGCCTGCTTGAATCGCGGCCCGATGCGGTGCTCGCGTTCGGCCACGCGTTTGTGATCGACGAGGACGAAATGATCATCGACCGGACCGATAATTGGTCCGACTTTGCAGATGGGAATATGCTGCCGTCTCTGCTGCGAGGTGATATTTTTTCGAGTCCGAGTGTTGTTTATCGGCGTTCTCCGGTCGAGAAATACAGCTGGAACGAAAACTCTGTGCTCGAAGATTACGAGCTATACTTAAATCTTTGCGCCGAGGGCGAATTTGCGCTGAATGAAAAGTTGTTGTGTGCATGGCGGCTGCATGGCTCCAATACAAGCGACAATTTCCCGGCGATGCTGCGGGAACACCTGGCGGCGCAGGACCGCGTTGCGGAACGGCTGGGCATAGAGCGCAGCGACCTTGGCCGCATTCAGCGGGAACTTAAGTTCAAGGGCGTCTTGGATTACCTTCGCGGCGGGTACAAGAAAGAGGCATGGCAGTTGTTTCGCGAAAATCGAAGCGGTTCAAGATCAGCCGGCGATACTCTAAAAACACTTTTGCGGCTGATTACCCCGCAACCGCTGTTTCAATGGAACCGTTCGAGAAGGCGCCGGAACGCAATGGACAAGTACGGCAGGTTGAAATTAGGATAACGCTACGCCCGCCGCAGGTAGAAGCAGGCCATATCGCCTTTTCCTTGTGCGTTCAATTCGTCTGCTTGTTTCTGCCATCCGGTCATCTGTTCGGGGCTGAAAGTTGCAGCTTTATGGTTCGTCCAGTACGAACGTTCATCTAGCAGCGGAATGTCCCGCACGTATAGTTCGCTGCCCCAGAATTGAAAAGCGCCTGAGTCGTAGGTCACATGCTCGATGGTCATATCGGCATTTTGAGCCAGTAAGCGAAAACTATTCTCGGTGTACAGGAATAAATGCCGCGGCGGATCCATCTGCACCCAATTGACGCCGTATTTTTGCCAGGCATAACTTGCGACCGGTATGCGTATCAGACAATAACTGTCCTTGTGCATCAGACGGCGAGCTTGCCGCAGCGATTCGAGCGGATTCGGAAGATGCTCGAAAGAATGGTGGAGCATGATAAGGTCGAACGCCGGTTCGAATTCGCCGAGGCCACGTTTGTAAATTTTGACGCCAGTCGGATAGAAAATATCTCTTTCGATAAACGCGTCGGCACCGGTCAGATCTTTGAAGCCGAAATAGTGCAAGGATTGGAGCAATTTTCCCGTGCCGCTGCCGAAATCGAGGATGCGGGAATTGAAATCGATCTCCATTGGGTACTCGCGCATCGAGGCTGGGAAATGGTCTTTTACCCAGGGCTTTTTATCGACAACAAGCTTTCCGATGAGATCCTTTCCTTTTAGTAAATATCTGCCGGCAAATTTCGCGGCAAACCGGCGGGAAAAGCTTTCGGCTATTTCGACTTTTGAATCGAAGGAAAGGTAATCATCCGGGTAATATGGCGCTAGATTCGGAATCTGGCAGATCTGCACAGTGCCGCAGTGCGAGCATTCGAAATAATCGAACGTGTCACGCGTGCCGAACATCATTTCGCGGGCCGTAAAGACGCGGTTGTTTCCGGCGTTTTCGCAAATTATGCAAACAAAGGCCATATACTTTCCAAAAGTAGAACAAAAAAGTGATAACTTGTGAAATCGAACTGGTTGGTTAGCTTTATCACATGAGTTCTATCGGCGAAAATATTGAGCGTAGTGTGTCAGCAATTCGGACGGCACTGCGAACAGGCGTCAAAATAACGTTCGCGACTATTTTTCGAAAAATACGCGAGAGGCGGAATTACGAGAAATGGGTCGCCAAGTTCGGCACGCTGGATGACGCCCGGCGGCAGGAATTTCGCGAACGGATTGCGTCGTTCGAGAACAAGCCTCTGCTCTCCATCCTGCTTCCGGTTTATGATGTCGACGAAATTTGGCTGAGGCTGTGTATCGAATCTGTCTTTAAGCAAATCTATACAAATTGGCGGCTTTGCATAGCCGACGACTGTTCGCCAAAGCCTCATGTGCGTAGTGTTTTGGAGGAATATGCGGCGAAGGACGAGCGTGTAAAAGTGGTTTTCAGGGAAACGAACGGTCATATATCGGCCGCCTCGAACTCGGCGCTTGAGCTTGCGAAGGGTGAATTTACAGTGCTGCTGGACCATGATGACGAATTGTCCGAAGACGCTTTATTTTGGGTCGCGAACGAGCTCAACAAATTTCCTGAAACGATGATGATATACAGCGACGAGGATCTAATAGACGAAAAGGGGCGGCGGTATTCGCCAAAATTCAAGCCTGATTGGAGTCGCGATCTGTTTTATTCGGTAAACATCATCACGCATCTTTCTGCATATCGAACCTCGCAATTGCGGCAAATTGGCGGCTTCCGAGTCGGTTTTGAAGGCAGCCAGGATTATGATCTGGCACTTCGCGTCATAGAGAAGATCGATGAAAACAACATCCGGCACATTCCGCGCATTCTCTATCATTGGCGTGTTATCCGTGGTTCCGTGGCGTATGGCGGCGGCGAAAAACCGTATGCTCACGAGCGTGCCCGCGAAGCTCTCCGTTCGCATTTTGAAAGAACCGGGAAGAAAGCGACCGTTACCGAGACTGCCGACGATCTGCACAGAATACTTTATACATTGCCAGAGCCGACACCAAGGGTCACGCTGATCTTGAGCGCCGAAAATGCCACAAGCGGACTGCGGGGAGTTTCCGAATTTTTACGGTTAACGAATTACTCAGATTTAGATATCGTTTTGATCGAAAGGAACTCGGCGCCTAATGGGCCACAAAATATTCCGGAACGAGTAAAGATTATCCGTAATTTAACAGTAGCAAAGGCTGAGGCACTGAATCTTGCGGCTGCGGAAAGTGAGGGCGAGATATTGTGTTTTGCCGACCTGAATCTTTTGCCTAGATCAGTAGATTGGCTGGCGGAATTGGTAAGTTTTGCGATTCAGGATGAGATAGGCACCGCCGGCGGAAAAGTGCT
The DNA here is from genome assembly GCA_002483395.1 of Chloracidobacterium sp. UBA7659. Classification (GTDB taxonomy): domain Bacteria; phylum Acidobacteriota; class Blastocatellia; order Pyrinomonadales; family Pyrinomonadaceae; genus OLB17. The sequence goes on from DLHV01000106.1 coordinate 21,828, forward strand.
TTCCGGGAACGAGACTGTAAAAGGAACCGGCTTGATAATGGGCACGGCAGGGACTGTTGGAATCGCACACTACGGGTTTCCGGGAAACTCTCCAGGAAACATGGTACGAAACCGTCTTATCGGAAACTACTCGGCTGTTTCGGCTTCGTGCATGGCTATTAGGCGGAGTTTGTTTGACGAGATCGGCGGATTCGATTCGGGCAATTTGCCAAACAATCTCTTTGACGCCGATCTTTGTCTGCGCCTGCGCAAAAAGGGCCTTCGTATTGTTTTCACACCTTTTGCCGAGGTAATCCAAAACGAAGTTGAAAGGCGGCCAAATCGCGAGAACGATCCGACCGCTTCGGAAAGTGAATATTTTAAGAATAAATGGCGCGAAATCATCGGGCGTGACCCGTTCTACAATCCGAACCTTTCAAAAAAAGACGCGAGTTTTTCGATCGATATTTAGACTTGCCGACCCAGGGCAAAAACCTTGATCAACGCCACACCGGCTATAAATCCGCCGATATGCGCGGCGTAAGCTACACCGCCGCTTCCGACCGGCGAAAGGTAGCCGAGTACTAATTGGTAAACAATCCAGATACCGATTGCCACAAATGCCGGGACCGTCGTCAAAAAATTGAAGATGATCGCCCTCACTTGCCGCTGTGGGAAAAGCAGGACATAACCGCCGAGCACGCCGGAGATCGCGCCGGATGCACCAAGCATCGGGATGATGGAATCCGGCCCCATTACGATCTGCGCGGCTGCCGCCGCGAAACCACAAACAAGATAAAACGAGGCATAGCGGACATGACCGAGCAGATTCTCGAGATTGTCGCCGAAGATCCACAGAAACAGCATATTCCCAAAAATATGCGCAATGCTTCCGTGCATGAACATCGAGCTCAGGAAGTTGAAATATACCGGCAACGGAGTAGCATAATGTTGTATCTCGCCGGTGTGGCCGAGGGAGTCGCGGACAACCTGAATACCGGTGATATCAACGCCGGTAGTCACTTCTTTCGGCACCAGCGAAAACGCATACGAAAACGCATAGTTCGANNGAACCGATCTGCTGCAAAAGCAAAAAGACCAGGATGTTTATGCCGATAAAGGCATAGTTGACGATTGGTGAGATCGTCCGGTCGGAATTGTCGTCGCCGATTGGGAACATATTCTCAACACCCGCTTTTAAGATAAAAGAGAATCGACATCGAGAGATAACTCGGGTAAGACTGACGACTTTACAACCTCACCTTGCTTAAAGATCTTCGCGAGTTGGTAAATTCCGACACTCGGCTGCTGATGAACCTCAATTATTTCGTTCTGCAAATTTACTATCCAAACTTCCGGAATTTCGGCCTCGGCGTAAAGCGGCATTTTAACGTCGCGGTCATATTTCAGCGTTGAATCCGAGACTTCCACCACCAAGATTGTTTCGGCGGGGCGAGGATGACGTTTTCCGTCGTATTTCGTAAGATCGGCAAGTACTATGTCAGGCTGGGGTTCGTCGTAATCCGTAAGACGTAACGGATTTTGAATACGTATTAGAATGTCGTCCGTGAGACTCTTGTTGAACAAACGATTAAGGATGTCTACAACGTAGGCATGCCGATCTCCAATGCTCATCTTCCTTATCAATTCTCCATCAATTATCTCAGCTCGTTCGTAGTCTTTAAGCATGCCAAGTTCGATCATCTTGTAATAATCGTCCACGGCGAAGCGAAGTCGCGCCGGTTGCGGTTGCACAGAGGCTATCAAATCACCACGCATCATAACGAAATATTTTACTCCAAAAATCACCCGATTCCAACATTTTCGGGCGTTTTAAGCAGTTCGTACCCTTCGCTCCGTGCCACAAATGTCGCCGCAGTCAGATCGCCAACGACATTAAGCGTCGTACGGCACATATCGAGAATCCGATCGACGCCGAGAATGATAGCGATCAGGCCGGGATCGATGTTTATCGCCGGCATGGCTAGGATACCAATAATAAAGGGGATTGAGCCGCTTGGAACACCCGCGGTGCCTATTCCGCCGAGAATTGCCATGTAAACGACCATTAACTGTAATCCCAGACTCAAATCCACTCCCGCCAACTGAGCCAGAAAAAGAACTGTAACGCCTTCGTAAAGCGCAGTTCCGTTCTGATTCGCGGTCGCTCCAACCGTCAACACGAAATTGTTGATCTCCTTGGGCACGCCCAGATTTTCATTTGAGACGCGAAGCGCCGTCGGCAGCGTCGCGTTGGAGGACGATGTTGAAAACGCGGTAACGATAACAGTTTCGACGCGTTTGAAAAACTCGAGCGGATTTATCCTTGATAAAAACCAAACCGAAAGCGAATAGACGCCGAAGAAATGCAGCGAAAGGCCAAGCAAAACCGTAACGACGAACCAAGCGAGGGATTGCAGCAGGTCGAGGCCGAACTGCGCAATATTATTAAACAGCAGGCACGCCACGGCGTATGGCGCGAACTTCATTATGATGTCGATGATCTTTGAAGTGATTGCAAAAACCGATTCCATCACACCGACAAACGGAGCAGACACCGGCGTTGGCAGCAGCGTGATCGCAATGCCGACGATCAGGGCAAAGAACATGATATGCAGCATATTCGGGCTTGCTCCCGATATCGAGTTGAACACGTTGCTCGGCACGACCGTTTTCACCGCCTGCATTAAAGGCGAATCGGCCTTTGCCGCAGTGGCCGCCTGTTTCTGGGCCTCGGTTGCCGATGTTGCCCCGCCGCTGAACTTTTCCTTTAGCTGAGCGGCAACATCGGGAGAGATTCGTTCGCCGGGCCGGATCGTATTCGCCAGCCCCAGGCCGATGACAACCGAAATAGCCGAGATCACCAGGCAATACGCGAACGATTTTAATCCGATGCGTCCAAGCTTTCTTATGTCTCCGATTCCCGCAACGCCGACCACAAGCGATGCAAAAACTAGCGGAACGACGATCATCAAAAGCAAATTAAGAAAAACCGTGCCGACCGGCTGTGTGATATGTGTGACAAGCCAGACGACATTCGGATGCGTGCCGCCAAGCGTCCAATTAACGCCTAGCCCGCCAAGAACACCGACCAGCAAGCCAATGAGGATCTTTGTGTGCAAGGCCATGCCTTTTGGCTTGTCGGGCGTCTTGTCGTCGAGATCGGTTGCAAGTTCGCGTTCGTAGTCGTCGCTCGGTATCTGTTTGTCTTGTTCGGGCATATTTGTAGTTTTACCAATCGAAAAGGAATGAAAGTTCTGCAAAAGTGTCGGTTTTCGAGAGTTTAGCAGAAATGGCTCGAATTTGGTAAATTTGTCTGGTTGGAACGGCCGGCAAGGAATGCACCTACAATGAAACCCAAGGTCTACATCGAAACATCGATCATCAGTTATCTAACTTCTGATCGAAGCCGTGATGTCATTATCCTAGGCAGGCAGGAAATAACTATTGATTGGTGGAAGGATGGCCCTCAAAGCTACGACTTGTATGTTTCAGACGTTGTTGAGCAGGAAGCGACGCTTGGAATGCTTTAATGTCTGAAAGAAGATTGGCCGTCATAAAGGATCTCCCTAAATTAGCAACTGTGGAGAATGCCGTCACGCTTGCTGAAATCCTGGTGAAGCGAAAAGCAGTTCCCGAAAACTCATCGGCGGACGCCTTACACATTGCGGTCGCTACCGTCGAGCAAATGAATTTTCTGCTGACGTGGAACTTTAAACATATTGCAAATGCTCAAATGCAGTCTAAAATAGAGAGAGTATGCATTGATGAAGGCTACACACCGGTTATCATATGTACGCCTTAGTCGCTGCCAGGGTGATTGAAAAATGATTAAGGATGAGATTGTAGAAGAAACCCGTCGCCTGCGCGACGAATTTGCCGCACGGTTCAATTACGATATCCGTGCAATGTTCGAGTATCTGCGCGAGCAGCAGAAGACGAGCGGGGGGAAATATGTTTCGTTTTCCGACAAAGAAACTTCTTCTAAAGAGACTCCGGCCAAGAAAACCAGAAATTCAAAAAAAGGCGGCGTAAAGCGGCGTGTCCTTAAATTTTCTTTATGTTCGAGGTCGAATCAAGCCATAATCTGTTTATCCGTTTCGCCAAAAGCTTCGGTCGCTGGGAATATGCTTTTATTCTCATTTCCGGTTTGGTTTTTGGTTTGGCGGGCGTGTATGCGGCATGGTTCGATCTCAGCGGCGAATATAAGGAATTTGGCATCGCTTTCTTTGCGTGGGTGCCGCTTCAGGTACCGGTGTATCTTTTGGCAATCAGCCTCCCGCGTGATTTTTATTTTCCCATAACATTCGCTTGGTGGTTTTTTCTCGGAAGTTCGATAACGTTCTCTTTCCTCTTCCTTGCGGATTATTTCCTTTCTCTAATTCCAGAGTAGATGTTTCAATCAATCCATTTCAATTCAAAAGGTCGGGCGATTACGAATGCCTCAAAGCCGGAAGTCTTGTCAAAACTACGAGAGATCGTCGGAGTGGAAAATGTCGTGATCGATCCTGAAAAGGTCGAACCATACGGAGCGGATGCCGTAAAAGAGAAGTTTCCGCCCGAGGCTGTCGCGTTTCCCGAATCGACGGAGCAGATGGTCGCGATCCTGAAGCTTGCGAATGAATACATTTTTCCGGTGACAGCCCGCGGCGGCGGTGTCGGATATACGGGCGGGGCGGTTCCGGTTGATGGCGGCATCGTGATCGGTACCGACCGGATGAAAAAAATTATTGAGATCAACGTCGATGATCTCTACGCTATTTGCCAGCCTGGAATTACCACATTTGCTTTGCAGCAGGCGGTGGAAAAACAAGGCCTGATGTTTGCCCCCGATCCCGCAAGTTATAAGGACAGCTTTATCGGGGGCAACATTGCGGAAAATGCCGGGGGCATGCGGACGCCTAAATATGGCGTTACGAAACATCACGTTTTGGGTCTGGAGGTCGTGACCGCGACCGGCGAGATAATTCGGACAGGCGGGAAAACGGTCAAGAATGTTGTGGGCTTTGACCTCACCGGCCTTATGTGCGGGTCGGAAGGAATGCTCGGCATCATCACCGAAGCGACGTTAAAACTGCTTCCCATGCCGGAAGCGACTTCGACCGTGAGGGCAAATTTCCATTCGATGGAAGCGGCCTGCAAAGTCCTCACCAAGTTTACGCCCGAAGGCCTGTTGCCGATGGCGATGGAGGTGATCGATAAATATTGCGTGGCGGCCGTCGAGCAAAATTTTGCGTTTGGCCTGTCCAAAGATGCCGAGGCGATCCTGCTCGTCGCGGTTGACGGCTCGAAGGAAGAGGTTGAGAAAAATGCCCAGACGATCGAACGAATAATCGCCGAAAACGGCGGTTTCGATATTCTCCGCGCAAAGACAAAGGAGGAAGAAGACAAGCTGTGGGACGTCCGCCGTGCGATCTCTCCGAGTCTGATGAAATACGGCACGCTTAAAATAAACGAAGACGTCGTCGTCCCGCGTTCGAAAGTTCCTGAGTTAGTCGCAAAGATCGAAGAGATCGGCCGCAAACACAACACATTCGTCGCCAACTTCGGCCACGCCGGCGACGGCAATATCCACGTAAATTTCGTCGTTGACCGCGACAACCCTGAAGAGATCGCCCGCGCCCGCCAATGCGTCGCCGAAACGTTCGCGCTCTCCGTCAATCTCGGTGGCACCATTTCCGGCGAACACGGTATCGGCTACGTCAAATCCCAATACATGCACTATGCCATCGACCGCCCCACACTCGAAATAATGAAGGGAATCAAAAAAGTTTTCGACCCGAACGGCATCCTGAATCCGGGGAAGATGTTTGTTTAGCTTGTGTTACAATAAATTGCGGAGAAGGACAATGCAGACAAGAACTGAATTGACACCGAATATTGCTAAACATATTTTAGTTGACGCCTCCCAAAAAGGTTTGCCGGTCGAAGTCTATTTGAAAAAGATAATAGATGACGATGAGCGATTTACGGCAATGAGTGAAGCGATGGATGATGAACTTTTTCTTGCTGACCTGGAAGAAATCGCTGAAGACTTCAAGCACGCTGATTTTGACTAATGACGAAGGAGCGTTGGGAAATTTGGCGGGCGAATCTCGATCCGGTTGTCGGCTCAGAGCAGGGCAGAACGCGGCCGGTTCTAATACTGAGTTCGACTGCTCTGAATCAAATCCTGCCTGTCGTTAACGTCCTCCCGATAACTTCGCGCAAATCAAATCGCCGGGTCTACCCCAACGAAGCGCTGCTCCCAATCAACGTCGGCGGTCTTACTTCTGAATCGATCGTTTTGTGTTATCAAATCCGTACNNAACAGCGATTAACCAAAAGGCTCGGAAAGATCGAAGACGAGCATTTGCAGGATCAAATTCTGGAAGCGGTACGATTCCAGCTTGAAATTGAATTCTAAGCATTAGATTGATTCTAACCAGCCAAAAATTTCGTAAATCGGGTCTTTCCAGCAAAAGCATCGGTCAGAAAATTATTCTGCCCGCCTCCAACTATCCATGTTTCGATATTTTCCTTTTGGCAAAGCATGGCGGCTTCGAGTTTTGAGTTCATTCCGCCGGTTCCGAGGCCGGAGTCGCGTTCTTCAACCAGACCCCGGGCTTCATCGATATTCTTTATTTCAGGTATCAGCCTGGCGTCGGCGTGCAGGTGTGGGTTTTTGTCGAAGAGGCCGTCGATGTCGCTCACCAGCACGAGCAGGTCGGCGTGGATCAGGACCGCGACGAGTGCCGAAAGGCTGTCATTGTCACCGAGAATGATCTCTTCGACGGCAGTCGTGTCGTTCTCGTTAATGATCGGGACGTAGGAATACTTGATCAACTCGGTGATGGTGTTCAGCGTGTTTTGGCGCGACGTTTCGTTCTCAAAATCGCGATACGTCATCAAACACTGCGCGGTCTGAATACCGAAATCGCTAAAAACCTCGTTGTATGTACGCATAAGCAGCGGCTGGCCGATCGCGGCCATAGCCTGTTTCGATTCGACGGGTTTTCCGGCGTCTTTGATGTTGATATATTGCTTTGCGGCGGCGATCGCACCGGACGAAACCAGTACAATGTCGAATTGATCGCGCAAGGCGAGTATCTGACGGCCGATGTCCTCGATCTTGCCACGCGAGATCAATGGCGTGCCGTTGGTCAACGTCGAAGTACCGATTTTTAGAACGAGTTTCTTTTTCATTGTAAAAAGATTTCACCACAGAGACACGGAGACACGGAGGAAGATTTTGCCACGGATGAACACAGATGACCGCAGAATGATCGATTCGAAAATAATTGCTTCAAACATCTTTTTCATCAGTGTCAATCCGTGTTTATCTGTGGCTATTTTCTTACATGCTTCTCTGTGCCTCCGCGTCTCTGTGGTAAATCATCCTCTGATTTGCCCGTCGCCGAAGACGAACCATTTATTGGTCAAAAGGTGTTCCGCTCCGAGAGGTCCGCGAAAATGGAGCTTTTGCGTCGAGATTGCGATCTCTGCTCCAAGGCCGAATTCGCCTCCGTCGGTGAAGCGAACGGATGCGTTGTGATAAACTGCGGCACAGTCCACGTCCTGCAAAAATTGTTCGGCGGTTTCAGAGTTCGTCGTAACGATCGCCGCTGAATGTCCGCCTGAATATCTATTGATCTTCTCGATCGCTTCTGAGGCATTTGTGACGACGCCGACAACGATCTTTGCAGCTAAAAACTCCTGGTACCAGATATTTTCGACCGTGACCGGCGAAACCAAGCCGTTTAATTTATAGACAGATTCGTCACCGAATATTTGGATATTCATGTCGCGCAAAGCTTGAATAAGCTGCCCTATTTTCTTGTCGAGATCAGACAAATCCTGGTGAATCAGGATTTTGTCGAGAGCGTTGCAGACGCTTAGTCGCGTTTTGCCGTCCAGAGCGATCTTCAAAGCNNCCCGGCCGCTGACGATGACCGGCGATCTTGAATTCTTCAACACAAAATCTATCAGAGCTTCGCCGCCGCGCGGAATTACCACATCAAATTTTTCTGTTTCTCCACAGATCAATTTTTGCGTTTCTTCACGCGAAATATCAAGATAACGGACAAAATTCGGGTCAGCATTGTTTTCGCTTAACGCCTGTCGCCACAAATCGGCCAAAAATAGATTTGTGTTCCGGGCTTCCTTGCCGCCTTTGAGCAGGATCCTGTTTCCGGCTTTCAGAGCGATGATCGCCGCTTCGATGGAAACATCAGGACGTGCTTCATAAATAATCAGTATCGTACCGAACGGAACCTGACGGTTTTCTATCCGCAATCCGTCTACGCGTATATGCGAGGAGATCACTTTCCCGACCGGATCGGGCGCGTCGATCACGCTTCGGACGGAGGCGACCATATTATCGACCTTTGACTCGTTGACCTTAAGCCGATCGAGAATGACCGCGTCGTCCGACGGACACGCGGCAACATCAAACCGATTGGCCCCGACAGTGCCGGATTTGTTTTCCGCCAAAAGCCGTGCCAAGCTGTTCAAAATGCTACCTCTGAGATTTGCGTTCATATGCGATTGAAATTCTACTATATTATTACGGGTCGTCGTCGTTGNNAAGGTTATGAAAATTCTGATTTCCATATTTGTTGTAATAACTTTCTTTACCCTCGCAAACACCGTTATCGTTGCTCAAGACCGGGAGGTCACTGTTATCCTCTTGCGACATGCCGAGAAGACAGACGCAACCAGCTCCGATCCGGAGTTATCTGCTGAGGGAAAGGAGCGTGCGCAACGGTTGGTTATGAAGATAGGAAAATATCGTCCCGGCGCGTTTTACTCGACCGACTACAAGCGAACGCGAGACACCATCGCCCCACTTGCCGCAAAACGAAATAAAGAGGTGAAGATCTACGACGCACGCAAGCCGCGGGAACTCCTCGACGCGATAATGAAGAGTTCAACCAAGCGCTTTGTCATCTCCGGACATTCAAACACGATTCCCGGGCTCGCAAATCTTATTACAAAGAAAGATCTGTTCAAAAACCTGGACGACTTTGAGTACACCGTCATTTGGCTAATTCGCCTAAAGAATGGCAAAGTAACGAAGTTGGAGCTTCTTGATTATTGAGCATTAAAGTACGGTGCTCTACCTGTTCCAGCCGTTCCACGTGTTCCATCGTTCCGGAACGAGACTGAACGGGTCACACTCACAAATATATGAGAAATTTCGCTGCAAAACTTCTATTTACCATGTTTGTTTCGGTCTTGCCGCTGTCATATACCGCTCAGGCACAAACCGAGCCGGCGAGCACCGTATTTTGGAACGAACTGCAAAAGCTGTGCGGCAAGGCTTTTGCGGGAACCGTGGCCGCGGCGCCGGCCGACGACACGACGTTTAAGGATAAGGCGCTTGTGATGCATGTGCGCTCGTGCGAAAAGAACCGCATCCGTATCCCTTTCGTTGTCGGTTCGGACCGTTCGCGGACCTGGATACTGACTAGAACTAAAGATCGGATCCTCCTCAAACACGATCACCGCCATGAGGACGGTAAACCGGACACGGTGACGATGTACGGCGGTATGACGACAAGCAAAGGGATGCCGACGCGGCAGGTGTTTCCGGCCGATCAGGAAACTGTTGATGTAATACCGGCAGCCGCGACAAACGTCTGGTGGATCGACCTCGCTCCCGGCGAGCATTTCAGCTATAACCTTCGCCGGATGGGTTCCGAAAGATATATCAGCATCAAATTTGATGTGAAAACGCCTGTCAAAATTCCGGAAGCACCGTGAGGTTGGAAGGAGTAAAACGTGGCGAACGAATCTAACGAAAAGGAAAAACAGGAACTACTGAAATTGGGCGACGAATGGGCGGCGGCGATGATCGCGAACGATGCGAAGAGCATCGGCAACTTTATGGCTGACGAATGGGTGATGGTTTCCGAACGAGGCATCTCAAGCAAAGAGCATTTTCTTTCGTTTGTAGAATCGGGGGACCTAACGCACAGCGCCTTCGACATGAGCGGTGATGCTCGGATCAAAATTTACGGAGACACCGCTGTGTTGACCTGCCGTGTCACCAATACGGCCCACTTCGGAGGCCAACAGTTCGACGCCGACGAATGGACTTCGGACGTGTTCGTCAAACGCGACGGGATGTGGCTGTGCGTGCTCAGCCACATAACACCGGTTGATAAGAAGTGGGAAATGGAGGTGAAGCAATGAATATCCCAAAAGGCCACCAGGCCGTGATGCCATACTTAATGATGGACGATGCAGCGGCGTTCATCGATTTTATCAAGGCTGTTTTCAATGCCGAAATGACGCATCAAAGCATGCGCGACGGTATCATCGGCCATTGCGAAGCGCAGATTGGCGGCAGTACCATCATGTTCTCAAACAGCCGCGGCGAGTGGAAACCGGCGACCGCTAACATGTTCGTTTACGTACAAGATGCGGATGAAACCTATAAGAAAGCCATCGACGCCGGTGCGACAAACGTCATGGAGATCGCCGATCAGGATTACGGCCGCAGTGGCGGCGTAACCGATCCGGTCGGTAATGTGTGGTGGATCACGTCCGTCAGTGAAATAGGAGAATAAAGAAATGAGCCTGCCTGAACACTATTCACCGGTGATGCCGTATCTTGTCGTCAGCGCCGCCGCCGCACGTTCCGCCAGCCACTTTTTCAGTCCTTCTTCGCCCCAGCTCATGATCTTGTCGTGGTTCCAGCGGAAGAATGGTTTCGCAATCGGAGCGATGAGGTTCATCCAGGGTTTTGTGGTTTGAACACGCCAGTCGTACTGAACTTGGACACAAGAGCCCGTTTCTGAAAACTGCCAAAGGCCATGGCCGTCAAGCTCACCAAAGGCACGGGCCTCGATCAGTTTTAATTGTTCGATACGGATAACTTCCGAATCGAATTCAAGCTTGTAAGGCAACACGCTTTTCCACGTCGAACGATGGATCGCCCCGACACCGTTGTCATCGCCCGGTTTGAGTTCGACGACACGGACAACGCCGCGCCACCATTCGGGCCAGGACTCGGATTTCTTGATCGCTTGCCAGACCGATTCGAGCGGTGCATCGATCATCCAGACGGAAACAAATTCGTAGCTGTTCATCGCCACCAATTTAAAACTAAAAACGCGAAATGGGAAGCCATTTCGCATCTTTGTTACCGGGTTATCGTCGTAAACTATTTCTTGTTCGCAGTTTTTGAAAAATAGCCTTGCCGGTGCGTGACCTTTATCTTCTGTTTCTGCAGTTCGGAGTTTGTCAATTGAATCTCGATCTTGCGGTATGAACCGTCAAGTACCTGGTTTGCCGGCTCGTAAGCGAGCAAATACTGCGAACGCATTTCTTCCTGGATCTGNNATCTGTTTGAAGGCATGCCGAAGTTCGGATTCGTCACGCGGGAAATATGCCCGCCCGCCCGTGTTTTCGGAGATCTTATTCAAGACGCCCTTGCTTACACCGCCGTAAAAATCGTCGCCGATTCCTATCGAATAGATCACAGCCTCAGCCTTAAGAGCGGCCTGGACGGCTTCGTCCAGCTTTTTCCTGCCTGATGTATTGACGCCGTCCGTCAGCAGGATGATCGCCCGCCGAGTTTTTTCAGGTGCGGGGCCCAAAACGTCGGCAGACGTTATCCAGATCGAATCCCAGATCGCCGTCGAACCGACGATAGACTGATTGTCGCCTGAAATAGGCGGCGTTCCGGGAGCCACGACACCTCCGCCAATGTAGCCGGAAGGCGGAACGAACTGCCCGCGGTCTATTGCCCTGCGAAGCCGCGTCACGTTATTGGTCATTCCCTGCTCTAAGGTCGATTCGCCGGTGAATGAAACAATTGCAACTTCGTCCTTTGCGGGCCTGACCACAGATTCCAGAAAAGATATTGCGGCGGCTTTCTCTTCAGGAAGTGTTCGCTGCTGCGAGATGCTCGTATCGATGAGGATTGCAAGACTGAGAGGGAGATCGACCTGACGGGCAAAAGCAGTAATTTCCTGGGGCTGGCCGTTTTCGAGAATACGCACGTCTTCCTGCTTTAAGTTCAGCAGAAGCCGGCGATCTTTATCCTGGGCCGTGAAGAGCACATTGACGGCTTCGGTATTGACCTTTATGACGCCCTCTTCTTCGTCTATCGGCGGGGTCGGGGTTGGTGTTGCGGTTTTAACGGCCGGCTCCGTCTGCTGAGCCTTCGCGAATTCTGTTCGAACAATCGAAACGCCGAGCAAAGTAATTAGAACCGCGAAAATTACTGCGTATCTAGTGGTAAACATTATTAATTCCTGCTGAGCCTGCATCCCGCCCGATTCCCAACCTTATTTCAAGCTGTCTTTTACTGCCCGATAACTTGTCTTTGTCCGGATCTTATACTTATCGGTTTTTTCTTTGTCCATGAACCGCACTTCGATCTTCCGCTCCCGCCCGTCGTAATTCTGATTAGCGGGCCTGTAGGTGATCATGTACTGCGACCTTAATTCTTCCGAGATCTTTTTAAACGCCTTCTCCAACTCGTACATATCGCCGGTAAAAAAAGCCTCACCGCCGGTCCGTTCGCATAACTGCGTTAGAAATTTGTCGCCTTTATCCTTGACCGTGCCGGCTTCGACGCCTGGCACGCTTCCTAAAAATCCCGCTTTAGTAGAAATACCGAAGATCGTCGTTTCCGTCCGTTGTGCGATATCGATGGCATCGTTCAGATCGGCCCGGCTAAAAGTGTCGTCGCCATCCGTGATGATCACTATCACTCGACGGCCGGGAACATTTCTCAGCTTTTCATCCGAAAATTGCCAGACTGCATCGTAAAGCGCCGTCTGCGAGCCGGGTTTCTTGATCTTATCAACCGCGCGGTCCAAGAGATCGAGTTTGTCCGTAAAATCCTGATGCAATACGATCTCATTGTCGAAGGTCATGAATGCGGCCTTGTCCTTTCGCAGCCGCGTCACCGTATAGATAAAGTTCTTCGCTGCTTCCTTTGAAAAACCAAGCTTGCCGGCAGCCGATGGCGATGTGTCCATCAATACGCCGACGAAAACCGCCGGATTCGTTTTCTCATCCGTGAAGAATGTCATCTCCTGCGGGACGCCGTCCTCAAAAACCTGGAAATCATTGCGTGTAAGGCCGGAAATAAGAAGTTTCTTTTGTGTAACGGTGACCGGAAGGCGTACTTCAAAGGTCTTGACCTGGCCGCCACTCTCCGGAGAAACCGGTGTTGGAGTCGTTTTTGGTAAAGGCGTCGGAGTTGCCTTTACCTTTGGTGTTGGCGTGGGTTTCGGTTTTTGCGCCGCAATTCCTAACACAAAAGCACATAAAGAGATAATTAGGGCTGAATATACAAAATTCGAACGGCTTCTCATATAATTCTGTATTAGAATTTCGTCAACATCAGACGCAAGTTTTCGATGCTTACAGCGCGGCGTCTGTTGCCTAAAGTGCAACTGGCAAGTATATCAAGAGTGCGGGAAAATGACGAAATCGGGGGTATGTCTTGCCAACACGCCCAGTTTCAGCCTTTTGCGTCTTGCCTGTCGAGGGATTGCTGTGGCTAGCTAATAACAATGAATCCAAATATTTTCAGGGAATACGACATTCGCGGCATCGTCGGCGAACAGCTAACGGACGAAACCGTTGCGATTTTGGGCCGCGCGATCGGAACGTTTTTTAACCGTAACGGCGCAAAGCGCATCGCCATCGGCTACGATGCCCGCAAGAGTTCACCGGCGTTTTGCAAGCTTTTGACCGAAGGTTTCAATCAAACTGGCTGCGACGCCGTTCTGATCGGAATGGTGCCGACGCCGGTCCTTTACCATACCGTTTTTACAAAACCGGTCGAAGGCGGCGTAATGATCACAGGCTCGCACAACCCGCCGGACCATAACGGGTTTAAGATATGCCTCGGAAAATCGACCCTTTTCGGTTCGCAAATTCAAGAGATAAAAGAGATAGCACTTTCCGGCGATTTTTCGAGCGGCAACGGCAGCGTTGAAACAAGCGAGGTTCTTGACGATTATATCGCCGACATTGTCGCGAAGATCGATTTCGGGCGGCGAAAGTTAAAGGCCGTTGTTGACGGCGGCAACGGCATGGGCGGTGTAACCGGCGTTCCAGTCTACGAACAACTCGGCATCGAGCTGATAAAGCTTTTCACCGAACCCGACTCGAACTTTCCGAATCATCATCCCGACCCGACCGTAACCGAAAACCTGCAGGACACGATCAATGCCATCCGCGAATCAGGCGCGGATATCGGCATCGCCTTTGACGGCGACGGGGACCGCATCGGCGTCGTCGATGAGAACGGCCGCATCATCTGGGGTGATGAGTTGATGGTCCTGCTGTCGAGAACGATCCTTGCCGTTCATCCCGGAGCGACGATCATCGCGGAAGTGAAATGCTCGCAAAATCTTTTTGACGACATCGAGAAAAACGGCGGCGTGCCGGTAATGTGGAAGGCTGGGCATTCGCTGATCAAGGCAAAGATGAAGGAAACGGGCTCCGCGCTCGCCGGTGAGATGAGCGGACATATCTTTTTTGCCGACAGGTTTTACGGCTTTGACGATGCGACATATGCCGGGGCACGAGTGTTGGAAATATTGTCCAAAACCGACAAGAACTTGTCGGAGCTACTTGCTGATCTACCGGAAACTTTTTCCACACCCGAGCTCCGTGTCGATTGCTCCGACGACACTAAGTTCGATGTCGTAGCGAAAATAGCCGATAAATTTTCGAAAACANNCCATAGACGGAGCAAGGATAGTTTTCGAGCACGGCTGGGGCCTGGTGCGGGCGTCGAACACACAGGCGATCCTTGTTCTGAGGTTCGAGGCAGATTCGGACGAGCATCTTGCCGAGATCAGGCAGATGGTCGAATCAAGGGTCGAGACTTTTATCGCCGAAGCTTGATACTTTTTTCACGTGCCTTCTATTTGCGGTTTAGGACGACACAGCGAGAGTTTTGCGACGCGGAGATCGAAATTTGTGGAAATCGGTATTAGGATGGGCTATAATTTCGCCAAAAGCTATAACAACCAGCTATGACAAGATACTTGGAGTTGAATGTATGAAAAGCATTTTGGCACTTCTTTTCTCTCTTTTTGTGATCGTTAGCGGATTTCCGGCTTCCGGCAGCGGTATGCCTTACAACGGCCTTCTCAGCTTCTCATCAATTCAGACGCGGGCCGCGGACGAGCCTGGCACGTCAGCTTCGCTTATCAAAGGCATCCAGGTTTTCGGCGAAAGCTCCGGCATCGCCTACACGTCGTCGACGCTCTACAGAACTGACGATAACGGCGAGAATTGGACTGAGTTGCCGATTCCTCAATACTCTCCGCTGCGGCTTACCAGCGTACGATTTTCAAGCGAAAAAATTGGGATCGCACTCTTTGCGGATCAGTCAGCATCACGGCTCCGGCGGTACGACACAAGCGATGGGGGAAACTCCTGGGTTTCGATTTCCCTGCATGACGAAGAATCCGATCTACAAGAAGACCTGGCGAACGCTGACCTCGATTCAGCGGAAACTTACGTTAGTGATCGTGGAAATGAGGTTCTGAAGTTCCGGCTCGCGACAAGTTCGAATTTTCACCAGACCGTTACTTATTGGAAGAAACCCGGCGAAATAACTTGGGCTAATCGATCGTCGTATTTCGAGGATGTGAACCATGAAAAGCGATTTACGAGCCTAAAGGATGGATGGGAGGATATTATTAAATTCTATCCCGATAAGTTCAAACCTGTGGACTGGCCGGAGGACCCTGTAATCGCTAGGGACGTCAGCAATGGACACGCCGGTTACAAAGTTCATTCCAACTGGTATCTGACCCAAAATGGATCGTGCGCCGGTTTTAAGACTGGATGTGTCCTCACAACAAGACTCTATAAGGATACGTCGTCGAACGATGATGGCCTTATCGCAATTTCCTTCAAGGAGATCACGCCGCCAGTCATATCGGCATTGAACAAAGCTGAAAAAGAAGCGGCAAAATCCAAGGCGACAAAAACACAGATGTTTGCCTTGCCGCCCGGCGGATCGACGCGGACAAGCCTGGGGCGCGGTTTTGATAAATGTACAAACGGTACGGTCGCTCAAATGCAGACGTGGTGGGACAATTCGTATTTCTTCGACGCAAATATCTATTTTAGCGGCCGAAACCGTGCCTGTTCGCAGACTCTGTCAGCATCATGGGTAAATCAGGTATCCGCGATGGGATGGGGATTGATTCCGACGGTGGTCGGCTACCAATCGCCGTGTTCGGTCTGCACGACATGTCAAAAACACAGCTCGGATGTGGCGACGGCCGAAACCCAGGGACGCGGCGAAGCAGACATTGCAATTGCCGACGCGAACAATATCGGGCTGACGACCGGTACGGTCCTTTACTACGACATGGAGCGCTACGACGAAACCGTCAGCACGCCCGGCTGCCGGATGGCATCGACTGCATTTTTGAAAGGCTGGACCGAACGGGTGAAGGAGCTCGGCTACAAATCCGGCGTTTATGGTTCGCCGCGAAATGCGATAGATGACTGGCAGTTCATGCCGCCCGCGAGCAGAATGGACGCTGTTTGGATGGCTCGCTGGGATAACGTAGCGTCTGTTTGGACCTATATTTCATTTGCGAACTTTCCTGCAAATGTGTGGGATAGCCATCAGCGAATCAAACAATGGCAGTCTCCGCACAATGAAACCTGGGCCGGCGTTACCTTCAACATCGACGGCAATATAGCTGACGGGCCGGTGGCCGGCATACCGGTTCCGAAGAACAAGGTCGCGGATTTCGATGGTGACGGCAAAACCGACGTCAGCGTCTTTCGCCCAAGTACCGGCCAATGGTTTGTGTCCGGTACACTCGGTCCGACATACAGTATTTACGAATTCGGCGTAGCGACTGACATCCTTACGCCAGGCGATTTTGACGGCGATGGTAAGACCGATTTTGTTGTATTCCGGCCTAGCGACGCGACATGGTATCTGCGGACAAAAGGCGGAACCTTCAACACACGCCAATTTGGCGCGACCGGCGATATACCTGCCGCGGCCGATTATAATGGCGACGGCAAAGCGGATATTGCCGTTTTTCGCCCATCGACCGGCACTTGGTACATCGCTTACAGCGACAGTCTGAATAGTTTTGCGACGATCCAGTTTGGCCAAAACGGCGACAAACCTGTTGCGGCCGACTACGATGGTGATGGCAAAGCCGATATCGCGGTCTGGCGCCCGTCTGACGGTACCTGGTATGTCCAAGGAAGCGCCGGAAATTACTTCACGGCGATCTGGGGTGAACCTGCCGATCTGCCGGCCCAGGGCGATTATGACGGCGACGGAAAAACTGATTTTGCCGTTTTTCGCAGCGGAACGTGGTATTTACTGCGGACAACCGCGGGTATGTTGATCCAGCAATTCGGCGTGGGCGGCGACCTTCCTGCAACCGGCGATTTCGACGGCGACGGACGCTACGACATAGCCGTGTTTAGAGCCTCGAATGGCAACTGGTATATGATCCAGAGCCAGGATGGCTATACTGTCAGGGAGTTCGGGGTTATGAATGATAAGCCTATTCCGACCGCGTATTTGTCGCAATAGGAGACCATCGTGAAAAAAGTACTTTATGCGTTTATCGGAATTGTTGTGGTCGTTGCGGCGTCGATAGGGCTGCTTTTTTCGACATTTACGGCGGCTAAATTGGTTCTTGCGGATGTGGCGGTCGGTGAACTGCCGAAAGCGTCGCCTCCGGCGGAGATGACGATCATAGCTTTGCCGACGGGTATGATGGAGAGCAGGGCGGCGTTCGCCTTTCGCGGCGGTGCGTATGACGATGTGCGGCAGTTTTCGATGACGGCCGTGCTCGTTCATCATCCGAAGGGCGAACTGATAATCGATACCGGTTTCGGCAAAAATGTTGACGAACACGTCAAACTCCTGCCACGCATGATGCAGTCGATGACGACGTATTCGAAGCTCGCGCCGGTGGGCGAACAACTCGCGGCAAATGGCGTTTCCCCCGCAAAGCTTGCCGGGGTCGTGCTGACGCATGCACATTGGGACCACGTCAGCGGGCTCGACTCGCTGCCGAATGTTCCGGTCTGGCTCGACAAAGCCGAGGTCGATTTTATGGCCCAGGGCACGAGTAACACCGAGCTTTTGAACACGATGCAGGGCGTCAATTACAAGACGTACGATTTTGACGGCGGGCCGTATCTCGGTTTTCCGCGGAGCCGCGACGTTTGGGGCGATGGCTCGGTCGTGATCGTGCCTTCACCGGGACACACGCCGGGGTCGGTGGTGGTTTTTGTCGCACTGCCATCGGGTGCGCGATATGCATTTCTCGGCGACCTCGTCTGGCAAATGGATGGCATCGAAATTCCCGCCGAACGTCCGTGGCTGCTCCGCCGCATGATCGGCGAAAACGACGCCGAGGTCCGCGAAAACATCGCTCGAATCGTCGCGGTACACAAGAAATTCCCCGACATCAAGCTCATGCCCGCTCACGACGCACGAGCATTCGCGACGCTGCCGGTCTTTCCGGGGAGTGAGCGATGAACATGAAATGGCGGGCGATGACGGCGAATCCCCGCCCGATCTGCTCAATCTCGCCCTCGAACTCACGCCCGAAAATAAGCGAAAGCCGTCTTCGCGGTCTTTCCAAAAGTTCACCACAAAGGTAGAATTACATCTTTTGACCGCACTTAAGGCTGTCTATGTTACAAGCAGGAATCGTTGGCTTGCCCAACGTCGGAAAATCTACGCTCTTTAACGCCCTGACGGCACAAGAAGCCGCGCTTGCGGCGAACTATCCTTTTGCGACTATCGAGCCGAACATCGGCGTGGTGCCGGTTCCCGACGAACGCCTCGCAATTCTCGAAAAAATGAACAAGGCTCAAAAGACAATTCCCGCAACGGTGGAGTTTGTAGACATCGCCGGGCTTGTTCGTGGCGCGTCAAAGGGCGAAGGCCTCGGCAACCAGTTTCTTGCCACCATTCGCGAAACCGACGCCGTGATCCAGGTCGTCCGCTGTTTCGAAGACGATAATATTGTCCACGTAGAAGGGTCGGTAAATCCAATACGCGATATCGAAACGATCCAGATAGAGCTCGCACTCGCCGATCTCGCTTCTGCCGAAAAGCGTCGCGACAAGGCCGTTAGGGCAGCGAAATCGGGCGGCGACAAGGATGCCAAAAAAGACCTCGAAATCCTCGACAAAATCCAGCCGGTTTTAGAAGAAGGCCGGGCGGCGCGGGCTGCCGACCTTACGGACGACGAACGGGCGNNAAAACATGGTTCTTTCTATCGTCAAAGCCGACGATCTACGCGGCGAATGTTGATGAAGCAACGCTCGCCAACCCGGACTCAAATCCGCATGTTGCGGACGTAAAGCGGCACGCCAAAAGTGAAAATGCTGATGTTGTGGTGATCTGCGCCAAGCTCGAGTCGGAGCTTGTCGCTCTCGACCCGGCCGAACGCGGCGAATATCTTAAAGACCTCGGGCTGAGTTCCAGCGGAGTAGATAAGCTTATCAAAGCCGCCTATCACATGCTGGGGCTGATGTCGTTCCTGACAGCCGGCGAAAAGGAAGTGCGGGCGTGGACGATTCCGATCGGCACCAAAGCACCACGGGCCGCGGGCGAGATCCATACCGACATCGAACGCGGTTTCATCCGAGCCGAGATCGTGAGCTACGGCGACTTAACTAACTGCGGTTCAATGAATGCCGCAAAGGAAAAAGGTCTTGTTCGGCTTGAAGGCAAGGAATACATTATGCAGGAAGGGGACATCGTCAATTTTCGATTTAATGTTTGAAGAACGACGGATATTTGATAATATCTAGGCTGTTTCGGGCCAAAACGGCGCATTCGTCTATCGGTTAGGACGCGAGGTTCTCAACCTCGAAAGAGGGGTTCAACTCCCCTATGCGCTACCAACTCTTCCTTCACTTAACAATTCAGTCGACTGATGCCGTGTCCGGTAACGCTCCAGAAAACTGGCGATGCGCGAGATCGCTTCATGCAGGTCGTCCACATTCGGCAGGAAAACCATCCGGAAATGGTCGGGCTGCCTCCAGTTAAAGCCGCTTCCCTGCACGATCAAAACTTTTTCCTCACTAAGCAGCTCGCATGCAAACTGCTGGTCGTCCGTGATCGGATAGACCTTGGGATCGAGCTTCGGAAACATGTATAAAGCCGCTTTCGGTTTAACCACCGACACCCCCGGAATTTTCGACAATAGGTCGTAGGCCCGGTCACGCTGGCGGCAGAGGCGTCCAACGGGCGCGACAAGGTCATTGATGCTTTGGTAGCCGCCGAGTGCCGTCTGGATCGCAAACTGCCCCGGCGTGTTCGCACAAAGCCGCATAGAAGCCAGCATGTTCAACCCCTCAATGTAATCGCCCGCATGGCTCTTGTCACCCGAAACGATCATCCAGCCGGCCCGATAGCCACACGAGCGGTAATTCTTGCTCAGACCGTTAAAGGTAACAAACAGAATATCGTCCGCCAGCGACGCGATGCTGGTATGCGTGTGGCCGTCGTACAAGGTCTTATCGTAGATCTCATCGGCAAAAACGATCAATTGATGCTCGCGTGCGATGTCGATTATCCCCTGCAGGCATTCGGGCGGGTAAAGAGCGCCGGTCGGGTTATTTGGATTGATAACAACTATGCCGCGTGTTTTTGATGTGATCTTGGCGCGTATATCGGCGAGATCGGGCAGCCATTCGCTCCCCTCATCACAAATGTAGTGGACGGGTTTGCCGCCGCTCAAGCTCACGGCTCCGGTCCACAAAGGATAATCGGGAGCGGGAACAAGGATCTCGTCGCCCGAATCGAGCAACGCGTTCAGCGACATTGTTATTAATTCGGACGCTCCGTTGCCGAGATAGATATCATCGACCGTCACACCGCCGATCTGCTTTTCCTGCGCATAGTTTGCAACCGCACGGCGCGGAGCAAACATCCCCTTACTGTCCGTGTAACCGGCGGCGTTCGGCAGATTGCGGATCATGTCCTGGACGATCTCGTCCGGCGGCTCGAGTCCGAAAGCGGCGAGATTCCCGATGTTGAGTTTGATGATGTGCTGGCCCTCATCTTCCATTCGCTGGGCCAGTTCCAGCACAGGGCCGCGGATGTCGTAAAACACGTCGGCGAGTTTGCTTGATTTGTTGATTGGCTTCAAAGGAACCCTCCGGAATAAGCGCAGGCGGGAAAAAATTGGATATGCCCTCGGTAGGATTCGAACCTACAACCAACAGATTATGAGTCTGCTGCTCNNCTAACCGTTGAGCTACAAGGGCAAGAGTAATTAGTTTAGAGGAATCCCTTTTTTCTAGCAAATATCTTTGGCGGAATAAGCGTGCGTAGAGCTTATTCGTCGCCACCATAAATCGAAATAGGCGATTTTTTCGTGGTTGGAATATGGTCGTCGCGAATTCGGTTGACTAATTTCCAAATTATCAACACAAAGCCCGCCGCAGGGACCAGTGCCGCTAGCCCGATGACGATAGAATAGTCCTCAAACAATGTCGGCGGCCATCCCCAGATCTCAATCCCTACGGCTAACACTATTCCGAAAAAAAGG
>DLHV01000113.1:0-292 GCA_002483395.1 Chloracidobacterium sp. UBA7659
AAAGCACACGAAGAGCCGCCGAACAGGTCTTCGTTGTGCCGTAAAGTATTTTAATAAACTATTTTAGGAGAAATAATGACCACCGCCAAGAATATTTTGACCTATGCTATCGACCAGGAAGCGAAATTCGTTTCAGTTCGATTCACGGACCTTCCGGGTGCCTGGCATCACCTGACATACCCGATCCATAATTTGACCGAAGACGTTTTCGAAGACGGTTTCGGTTTCGACGCTTCCAGCCTGCGCGGCTGGGCGGCTATTAATGAATCGGACATGCTTCTGATCCCTGATC
>DLHV01000113.1:331-12654 GCA_002483395.1 Chloracidobacterium sp. UBA7659
GAAGGCTACGGCCTCGATCCGCGGTCGGTAGCCATCCGAGCCGAAAGCTATCTCCGTTTCACGGGTATCGCCGATACGGTAAATTTTGGTCCGGAAGCTGAATTCTTCGTATTCGACCGGGCGGAGTTTCACAACAATCAAAACTCGGCCGGCTTTACGATCGATTCCGAAGAGGGCCACTGGAATTCCGGCCGCTCCGGCTCCGATTCCAATCCGAATCATGGCTATCACATCCGTGCAAAGGAAGGCTATGTTCCTGTCGCTCCTATGGATTCCCTGATTGACCTGCGAAATTCCATCTCGATGGTTCTTGCCGATGTTGGCATTGATGTTGAATGCCATCACCATGAAGTGTCGACAGCAGGCCAGTGCGAGATTGATTTCAAATACGCCAATCTGCTTCACACGGCGGATAACGTGATGCTTTTCAAAAACGTCGTCAAAAACACAGCCGTCATGCACGGCAAGACAGCGACCTTTATGCCAAAGCCGCTCTACGGCGATAACGGCTCCGGGATGCACTGCCATCAATCGCTCTGGAAGGACAGCAATCCGCTGTTCGCCGGCGAGGAATACGCGGGGCTTTCCGAAATGGCGAAGTTCTATATCGGCGGACTTCTGAAGCACGCCCCGGCGCTCGTTGCATTCGCCGCCCCTACGACAAACAGCTACAAGCGTCTCGTCCCCGGCTTCGAAGCACCGGTCAATCTTGCGTATTCGGCACGCAATCGTTCGGCGGCCGTCCGCATTCCGATGTTCTCGCCGTCGCCGAAAGCAAAGCGTCTTGAATTTCGTCCGCCCGATCCAAGTTGCAACCCTTACATCACATTTGCCGCCCTTCTGATGGCCGGTCTCGACGGCATTCAGAATCGCATAGATCCGGGCGCACCACTCGACAAGGACATTTACGATCTTCCGCCGGAAGAACTTGCGAATGTTCCGTCTTTGCCAGGATCGCTCGATGAGGCGTTGACAGCTCTCGAGAATGATTACGAATTCCTGCTCAAGGGCGATGTTTTCACGCGTTCGATGATTGAAAAATGGATCGCATACAAACGTGAGAAAGAAATCACGCCGTTGCGTTTGCGTCCGCACCCGCTTGAATTCTCGATGTATTACGATACCTAAAACGAGGATTATCGTGCGACAATTTAATGTGAGTAGATCTTGGGGGTCTGCTCACATTTTTTTTGGCTTTTAGAGATAGTTTTTATCAGCTATTCGGGAACGGACTTTTTACTATCCCCGAGTCGCTTGGTAAATCCTTAATTTGTCTGATAGACGACCTTTCCATCTACAACCGTCGTAAGAACCTTCGCTTTCTTGATATTCACCGGGTCGATTGTAAAAATATCATCAGACAATATTACAAAATCGGCCAGTTTGCCGACCTCGATAGCGCCTTTAACATTCTCCTGAAATTCGGCATAAGCAGAACCCCAAGTAAACGCTCGGACCGATTCATCGACCGTGAGCTTTTGCTCCGGGATCCAGCCGTTCGGGTTTTTGTCGTCGAGCGTNNCGGGTGACGGCGGCGTAAACTCCGAGCAGCGGATTCAGCGGTGCGACCGGCGAGTCGGAACCAAATGCTAAAACAGCGCCGGTGTCGAGCAGCGTGTGAAAAGCGTATGTTCCCTTCAAACGCTTTTCGTCAAGCCGTTTCCACGCCCAACGGCCGTCATCGATAATGTGAAATGGCTGCATTGAGGCGACAACTTTTTGCGAACCGAAACGCTTTATGTCTTCCTGCCGAAGATGCTGTGCGTGTTCGATGCGGAACCTGCGGTCGCGCGTCCCGTTCGCCTGATCAGCTTTGGCGAAATTATCCAGCACAGTTGCATTTGCTCGGTCGCCGATGGCGTGGATCATTATCTGTAAACCGGCTTTATCGGCAGCGAGGATATTCTCAGGCATTTTCGGAATCTCGTCCGACGCAAGCCCGCTCGTTTTCGGATCATCTCGATATGGCTCAAAAAACCAGGCAGTCGTCGAGCCGAGACTGCCGTCGGAATAACCTTTCAAGCAGCCGACTCGCAGCATGGCATCGCCGAATGCGTAGTGAATACCCGTATTTTTCCAGCGGTTGTAATTCGATAATGGCGAGCAGCCGTAAACCCGCGCCTTGAGCGTACCACGCCGCAGCAATTCCTGATAAACGCCGACATCAGCGCCCGCGGACATATCCTGCACGCTGGTGATGCCAAGACTCGCCGCATGATCGCTCGCAGCCTGGGCCGCCTCCAGTTTTTCTTCGAAGGATGGCTCCGGGATCACCTTTCCAACATAGCCCATCGCGGCGTCCTTAAAAACGCCCGCCGGGTTTCCGCTTGCGTCGCGGACGATCAAACCGCCTTCGACATCCTTCGTTTCCTTACTTACATTCGCCAATTTCATCGCCAGGCTGTTCGCGAGCGCCATGTGGCCATCAAGCCGGTCGATAAAAACCGGGTTGTCCGGGGTTACGGCGTCGATCATTGCCGCAGTCGGGAGATTGTTGGGCGTCCAATTCTCGTGATCCCATTTGCCGCCAAGTATCCAGCGGCCCTTTGGCAATTTGGCAGCGAAATCCCTGATCCGCTGAACAAATTCCTCCGGAGACTTCGCCGTTCGGAGATCGACCGAAGAAAGCTGCTGGCCCGTCTCCATAAAATGGACGTGGGCATCGTTAAAACCGGGCGTGACGACCTTACCCTTCGCGTCGATGACCCTTGTTTTCGGTCCGATCATCGATTTTGTATCAACATCCGAGCCAACCGCGACGATCTTATTTCCGATAACCGCGATCGAAGTGGCCATGGGGCGTTTCGAGTCCATCGTGTGGACATTCGCGTTCACCACAACGAGGTCTGCTTGAGACGTCTGTGCTGTGGCTGAAAGGGAAAAAATTGCACACAGGGAGAGGGCGATAGCTATTTTTTTCATAAAATCTATATTACCGTTGGTTTGAACCTACCAGCCAGTAACGAGAAGACCGGCAGCGGCCTTCTGACTTATTCTCTGGTATTTTGCATACGCCGCAGCGGCACGTGTGCGAACTTGTTCACCACTTTCGCCCTCGATCCATCCCTCTATTGCGTCGTGCAAAGTATATGCCTCCGGAGCCATAAGGTTCGTCGTCCAAAGAAGCGGTTCGGCACCCGTTTGCCGAAGATGCTTTGCAAAATAATTGCGGCTCGCACAGGCCAGCATCACGGCATCCCGATCCAGATTATCCTTTTTTTGAATCGGTGTTTTTAAGCTGAAATCCATTAAGCCGTTGTGACCTACAAAAGCGATCAAGTTCGAACCACCCATGATCTGCAACGTTAATTCCTGTACCTTAACATTCTCAAGTTCTTTACCCGAAACAGCCGAAAAGAAATCATCTATGGTCTGCTTCATTTTGCTTCCTTGATAAGCGTCAGCAACTAGATAAACATTGGCATTTTTGTGTTTGAAGACTATACGCTGCAGAACATTAGGCTTGGGATTCTGAAATTCGGCGATTTTCTCCCAGCGTTGGCTTTTCGAAAAATATGTTTTTACACCGTACGCCGCTCCCCAGTAAAGGTTCCGTTCCGTGTCTTCACCGTTTCCGAGGTGTGCGGGAACCGGTACGATACCTTGATTTTCGTTATCACAAAGGGCAACCAAAACATGGATTACCTTGCCTGGATTTTGGATCTTGCTAACCGGCTGAACAGGATCGGCGACGTGCGTTTCGACAGGTGAATCTATTGTCTCCGGTGTCAGACACCCACACAGGCTAACAACGGTGAGTAGAACTAGAGCAAAATATCTCTTGGTTGACATCGAGATTATCATCCAACACACTTAATATTTCGGGCAAATTATAGCAGTGCAGGAAAAATATATCCAAATTATCGGCTCGGGCTTTATTCATTTGCCTCATTGCTCGCATCTAAAAACCAGTCGGAACGTCGGAATAATGAATTATAAACTCTTTGTCATACTAGTCTTGGTGCTGTCAATATCTGTGACCGCACAATCTCCGGGGGCGATCCTGAAGCGTGCTGAAAAGGCAATGGGCGGAGCAAAGGCTTTTCAGAATGTGCGAGCCTGGAGCAAATCGGGCACGATCACGAATTTAAAAACCGGCTCGATGGGAAAGTTTCGTGCGGAGACCAGCCAGCCGAACCTTTATCACACGGCGTTCGATCTTGACGGCTTTGAGATTGAGTCCGGCTTTAACGGAAAATCCGGCTGGGAGCGGGATTCGCGTGTTGGCCTGAAAACGCTGACCGGTAGTGCGAGCCTCGCCCAACACGCGGAGGCGGTTTTTCGCAATGCATTGTGGTTCAACTTTAAGAAAGAAAAATCCAAGATAGTTACTGGCGGCAAATCAACGGTTGAAGGCAAAGCGGCAAATGTCGTGCTTCTAAACACTGTGAAAGGCGTTGAGATCAAGCTGTATTTTGACGCCGCAACCGGACTGCTTCTCCGCGAAGAAAACGTTTGCGGCGATGTGTCGGAAACTTTTATTTACGACGATTACCGCGTGGTGAACGGTATGCAGCAGCCTTTCCACGTCAAAATGGAAAACGGCGGCGAAACCTATGTCGTCGAGTTTGCCGAGATCAAGCCCGCCCCGCTGATCGCCCGGACAACATTCGATTTTCCGAAGGTCTCCGGCGAGCCGCTGCCCGACATCGCAAAACTGCTTTCCGAATTGCAGTCAAATGAAGACGAGGTCGAGGAACTGCTCGATTCCTATTCATACATCCAACGGTCGACCCGGCGGGAAGTCGGAAAGGACGGCATTCTCCGCGACAAGGAATCGGAGACTTACCAATTGTCGTTTTACAAAGGCAATCGCATCCGTCGCCTGATCGAAAAAAACGGCAAGCCGTTGAGTAGGAACGATCAGGAAGACGCTGACAAGGACGCCGCCAAACGCGTCGACGAGATCGAAAAACAGATCTCAAAGAGCGAATCGCGGTCGAAAAGCGGCCCGCCTTCTGAAGAGGGACGCCGCGTTTCTATTGCAGAGGTTTTGCGGGCGTCGAAGCTTACGAATCCGCGCCGTGAGCGATTTCGTGGCCGCGATGTGATTGTTTTCGATTTCGAACCCGATCCGACGTTCGATTTTAAGAATGCCAAGAGCATGCTCAAGTTTTTCGGAAAAACGGCGGGCGTGATGTGGATAGACGAAAAAGACAAACAAGTCGCGAGGGTCGAGGCGACCTTGTTCGACAACTACAACATCGGCGGAGGCGTGCTCGCAAAACTGAAAAAAGGCGCCTCGTTCACGCTGGAACAAGAACGCCTTAATGACGAGATCTGGCTGCCATCGCTCGCTGACATCAATCTTTCGGTTCGCGTGCTGCTGGTTAAAGGGATCGATCTGAATCAACAAATCAAATCGTACGATTACCGGAAATTTACGACCGAGGTAAAGGACGCGAAGGTCGGCGAGCCAAAAAATCCCTAATTGTTTTCAAATCCTTAGAAAAGTAAACCCAACGAATACCTGCGCAAATTGAATCAGGCCCCCGTCGGGGCGGCCTGTTTGTAGAAAACGAGTTCAGTCGGGGAATTCTAGCTCCGTAGGAGCGGCCTGTTTTTGATCATTTGACGTGGAAACAGGCCACTCCTACGGAGTTTATGATCGGAAATCAACCTCTGCTCTACAAACAGGGCTGCTCCTACGGAGCTTTCAGCGAGAGCGAAGCGTGCAAACGGATCTGATTGCTCTCTACGGCTTATTTAGTCGTATGTTGATCTTGACAACCTCGTTGTCGCGTCGAACGCTTATCGATTTGGCGCTAAAACTACCGTCATAAAGCGTGTTGATCGGTTTATCGTCGATAGCCTCCATCAGATCGCCTACTCGCAAACCCGACCGCTCAGCGACTCCGTTCTTAACCAGCGATCTAACCGTCCAGCCGCCTTCGCTTTGGTCGGCATTTATACCGATCGAACGAAGAACCTGACGAAACTCCAATGCACCGGACGTAACGGTTTCGCTATTGTTACCGGTTGAATTCGAATTACCCTGTTCGGGTCTGAGTACCGGAATCGGAGCGGGAGCATTATTTCCGGTAGTGGTGTACGAACCACCGCCCGGAAGTTTGCGGTTTGCCGTATTTGATCGAGATGCTTTCGGTTCCTTCTTCTCTCTAACCACAAACTCCCGCATACCCTTCTGCGGATTTTCAGCAACAACTTTGTCAGGCGCACGAGCCGCACCACTGTTTACCTCGGCCTGCGACCCCGAATTTGAATCTCGAGTGGCCGACGGTCCTGACGCATTCGGGAGTTCGACGACGGCGGGCACGTTCCAACGGCTATATGAGCTGTTGAGAATAAACGCTCCTCCGACCAGTAGAAATAAAGCTAGTGGCAACGCATACTTCAAAATGGGAAAAAGCCGGACAGTCCTGTATTGAGCCGGAGACGCGTTTGCGAGCCGCGCCTTTAGGTGGAAATAGAAATCTTTTGGAGCATCGACCCGTTTCAGGTTCGAAAGCAGACGCGACACATTTTGGTCGTCGGGGCTAAGCACTTCGGTCTCGCCGTCTATATTTTTTTGGTCTTCGTAACTCATCGTGTCTAAAAATAATGTTTCAACTTCTCTTTCAGCAGGCCTCTTGCCCGGCTGATGCGTGATTTTGTCGTTCCCAGCCCGAGTTCCAGTATCGCGGCGATCTCGTCATATGTTTTGCCTTCTATATCGCGCAGGATTATCGGTACGCGATATTTCGTCGGCAATGCAACGATCGCCTTCGCGATCACCCTGTCCCGCTCGTCTTTGATCAGATCCTGGTCCGGCAGCGAGCGTTCGTCGGGCGGCTGAAACTCTCTCGTGTCCTCCGCATCGGTTTGAAACAACCCCGTCAGCGACAATATCGTCCGCCGTTTCCGCTTGCGTAGCTCACTTATCGCCAAATTCGTGGCGATCCGGTAAATATATGTCGAAAAAGCATATTCCGTATGATAACGGTCGATCGCAAAATAGACACGAACGAACGTTTCCTGGGTCAGATCGACTGCTTCTTCGTAATCATTCAAAAATCTATATAAATAATTCGTCAGCGGCCCGCGATATTTGCCGACGATCGAAGCGAACGCGGCTTCATCGCCGTTCCTGGTCGCTTCGATAAGGGCGTGGTCGGATTGAATCTCTTCAGACACAGCGGTAGCGTATGCCTCCGTTGCGTGAGATTCGATTTTGTCCAGTGCCATACACTCATACTTTTTTACAGCAATTTCGCTATCCAAACAAAAGCCGCCCTGTGATTTAATGCACGCCGGGCGGCCCCAAAGGTTGCGAAATGTTTCAATGATGCTATTTCGCCGCCGATCTGACGGTGAGGATCAGAAATATTGTCCCATTGGTCCTCGGCTGTGAAAGCGTGCCGACCAGCGTCGGCGAATTTTCTACAACACTCATCCGCTGGAGCGTGAGTCCGATCGATTCATAGTTATACACAGCGTTGACCTTCCCGCTGTCATCCTTGAAACTCGATGTCTTGATGGGCACCCTTGCCCCGAATCGAAAGGCTTGAAACTGAAAAACGCTTTGCCCGGCGGCGTTTTGCAAACTTTTCATACCGGTAAGGTTCCAGTCCAGAAACGTCAGCGTATCGCTTTCCTGCACCGGTGCGTAAGCGTTAGAAACACCTTTGTACTCGAGGCTTCCCGAATTGGTCATACGGCCGAGATATGTATTGAGAAGTTTGAAGTTAGTCACGCCAAAATCGCTTCGAAGCTGCTTCGAAACAGACGAAAGGGATTGGGGTAAAGAGTCGGACTGGCCCGGCTCGGACGAGGCGACGACAACATGCAGTATAGCGTCGTAATTGGGTTCAGCCTGCAGTTTTGCTTCCGCCTGGCCAAAGGCCGTGGCGATGCATATCAGGAATATCGAGGAGAGAGATAGAAGTGAAAAGATTCGTTTCAGCGAGTTCATTTGTTTGATCTCCTTGCAAAATTTAGGGAGTGCAAAGCTATCCACTCAATGACGGAAACAAAGTTGCAAAATAATTTTCTCAGTTTGCGGTGTACATGCCGTCGTCGATCTTTTGGCCGTAGGTGACGGTGCCGATATCAGTCTCTTCAACAATCTTGTCGCCCGCGTAAAGTACGCTGCGAAATGGGACGAGCGTGCCTTGGGCGATGTTGTAATCGTAAAACTTCCGCCGGTATTTGATCCCCTCGTCTTCATATTCGAGCATCATTACTCGAAAGCTTTTGGCGCTAAGAAAAAAACGGGTTTTTCGATTCTGTTTATCGATGACATTCAAAATGTGCATTTCGACACCACCGATTTTTTCTTTTCCGACGAGCTCTAATTTCGATTCGTTTTCCTTGTATCGCAAGAGAGTCTCAACGCCGTACGCGATCTGGTTCTGAAACGCACGCGACGCATCTTCACGCGGCGTGAATTCCTTGTCGTTATAAATGCCGAAAATCTTCTCAGCCGAGAAGACGAGTGAATAGCGGGCGGTTGGAAACTCCTGGTCGAACCTGACCTTGTCCTTGCTCAGCGATTCGCCGCGTGTGGTAAAGCGCTGGTAACCGGCCTGCTCCATTTTTCCATCGGCAGTTGCAACAGTGATTTTTCCGCGCTCTATTGCCGTTTTGCGAATTTGGCTGAGCGTCACCCGTCCGCCACCCATTCCGAACAGAAAAATTGAGGTTTCGGCGATCTGTTCAGCGGTTGGATTTTTTTGAGCCTCTTTGGCGGCGGCGGCGGAAAGTTTTGTGGCGGCNNCGCCTCCGGTTTCTTTGTGTCCTTCTTCTCAGCCTGCTGGCCCGAAACAGAGATCGCGGCAGCCAGGGGCAACAAAAATACTATTGTTACAAATTTGGAACGCAAAGACACGAAGAAAATCTCCATAAGAAGTGGATAAAATGCACAAGTGGCGATTGTAGCATAACCGATTCGAATCGGCACAAACACACTGCAATCAGTGTAAATTGATGATGTTTCCGCTTAAAAAGATGCACTTTACTATTTTGCGGGGCCTTTATTACGTAATACCATTTCTGGCATGATTCACGTAGCCTTACTCGAGCCAGAGATACCACCAAATACCGGGAACATCGCACGTCTTTGCGCAGCGACCTTTA
This sequence comes from Chloracidobacterium sp. UBA7659, assembly GCA_002483395.1. Classification (GTDB taxonomy): domain Bacteria; phylum Acidobacteriota; class Blastocatellia; order Pyrinomonadales; family Pyrinomonadaceae; genus OLB17. The sequence goes on from DLHV01000113.1 coordinate 9,407, forward strand.
CCGAACTGCACATTGTCGGTGTGACTGGCTTTCGCATGGACGACCGAACCCTGAAACGAGCCGGACTCGATTATTGGGAATCGGTTAAACTCCACAGACACATCGACTTAGACCGGCTTTATGAAAACCTCCCCGACTCTCGATTTCTCTACATCACGACCAAGACAAAGCGAAGTTACATAGACTGGCAATTCAAGCAGAATGACTGCCTGATCTTCGGCCGCGAAACCCGTGGCCTGCCCGAAGAAATTCTGGACGCCAACGCTGACCGCTGTCTTACGATCCCTATGCCGAACCCGAGCGTTCGAAGCCTTAATCTGGCGACAAGCGTCGGGATCGTGTTGTATGAGGCGCTGCGGCAGTTTGGAACGCCCTCAAAATAAAAAACAATCAATGCCCGACAGAGACATTTGCAGGCATCTCATGCAGCGAATTTGTCGTCCAAACTCCGTCGCTTGAATGTGACTATTTTATGAAAGGAGGAGCTTGGGTGATGAAATTTTTTAGCAGTTTTATAGCAATAACCTTCGCAATTTTGGCGTTTTCATTCGTCGACGTAAACGCTCAAGGTTTTTCCGATGGGAAATCGGCGAGAACGATCGAGCAGCAGGTATACAGAAAGATTTTGCGCCTGCCCCGTTATGAGGTTTTCGATCATATCGGATTTACGGTCAACGACGGGACGGTCACGCTTTTTGGCAAGGTACGAAACGGCATAAATAAATCGGACGCGAAAAATGTTGTCAAAGACATTCCCGGCGTCACGAAAGTTGTAAATAACATCGAAGTGTTGCCGCCAGGCAGATTCGATGAGTCTATTCGACGGAATCTCTACAGAACGCTGTCCAATTCGGGTGGATTGTCGCGATACTTATGGACGGTAAATCCTTCCGTCAGGCTGATCGTCGACCGCGGCCATGTAACGCTCGAAGGATTCGTGGCAAACCAGGGTGATTACAACACAATGAATATATTGGCTAATGGCGTGCCCGGAGTTTTCAGCGTAACTAATAACCTCATTGTCGACAGCGGACGAGCCCGATAATTTAACCTCCATGTTTCGAGTCATTTGGCTGGGCGAATAATTTTCGTCCGGCCATTTTTCTTAGGCTCCGAANNCAGTATCAGTAGATCTTGATTATTCGGCCTGTTATTAGTCCTTCAACGCTGCGTTTGTAGCCATTGACGACTCGCGACATCGGAACCGGATCGAAACCCGCGAACCAGTCTCCGTACGCCTCTATCGAATCCTCGACAAGGGTCGGGCAGACGACGTTGACGCGAATGCCCCGCTTCACCTCGTGTGCAGCCGCAATCACAAAGCTGTTGACTCCTCCGTTTACGAGCGAAACGGCAGCAGAACCGGCGATCGGATCATCGGCGAGTATTCCGGTAGTCAGCGTGAAGGAACCACCATCGTTTATATACTTCTGTCCGATCAGCACAAGATTTACCTGGCCCATCATCTTTCCGTGAATGCCGACATACACGTCGTCCTCTGTCATTTCACCAAATTGAGCGAATTTCGCCGGACCGGCAGCGCAAATTACAGAATCGATGTTGCCGACAGACTTGTACATTTCTTCGATGGACGCCGGAGACGTGATGTCCACCGCCGCATCCTCGCCGCTTCGGCCCGCCTTAACCACCTCGTGTTTTTTGCTGAAGTCGTCGTAAATACGCCTTCCGATAGTACCGCTTGCGCCGATCAACAGGATCCGCATGGTAATTTCCCCTAACGATTCAAATTGTCGCAATTGCCTTTCGTTTCCGAATGGGTCATTATAATCGTTTGTCCTTATGGAAGGAATCACGACTATGATACCGAAGGAAAATATACGTAACATCGCCATCATCGCACACGTTGACCACGGGAAGACTACATTGGTCGACGCAATGCTTCAGCAATCCGGCACTTACCGCGACAACGAAACGGTTGTGGAGCGGGTTATGGATTCGATGGATCTCGAGCGCGAACGCGGCATCACTATCATGGCAAAAAACACATCGGTGCGTTACGGCGATTACAAAATAAATATCGTCGACACACCGGGCCACGCCGATTTTGGCGGCGAAGTCGAACGTGTTTTGAAGATGGTGGACGGTATCGTCTTGCTCGTTGATTCCGCCGAAGGCTGCCTGCCGCAAACACGTTTTGTGCTGCGAAAAGCCTTGGAACTGAAACTTCCCTGCATCGCCCTGGTCAACAAAATCGACCGCCAGGATGCTCGGCCCGAGGAAGTTGTTAACGAAATATACGACCTATTTATCGACTTGGGGGCAAACGACCAGCAGATCGAGTTTCCGATACTTTATTCGATCTCGCGTGATGGGATCGCGAAAAAGAAACTGACGGATGAGTCGACCAGCCTTCGGCCACTTTTCGATCAGGTGATCGAAACGATCCCAGCGCCGCACGCCATCCGCGACGACTCATTGCAGCTTCTGGTGGCAAACATCGATTACAATCCGTTCGTCGGACGCCTGGCAATCGGCAGAATTTTTTCGGGCGAGATATCGAAGAACCAGGAAGTTGTCGTTGCAAAGATCGACGGCTCGACGCAGAAAACGCGTGTTAAAGAGTTGTTTGTGTTCGAAGGCCTCGACCGCGCGCCGGTCGATTCGGCCGGTGTCGGCGAGATCGTTGCACTTGCCGGTTTCGACGATATCAACATTGGCGAGACGATCACGCTGGTAGAAAATCCGCGTCCGCTGCCGGTAATTGCGGTGGACGAGCCGACGATCGCGATGATNNNNCCTCGCGGCAGATAAAGGACCGGCTTGACCGCGAATTGCTCGGCAATGTTTCGCTCCGGGTGGCGGAAACCGAAGCCGCGGAACAATTCAAGGTATCGGGCCGCGGCGAGCTTCAATTGGCGATCCTGATCGAAATGATGCGCCGCGAAGGCTATGAAGTTCAGGTATCGAAGCCTGAGGTCATTACGAAAAAGGATGAGAATACCGGCGAAACGCTGGAGCCGGTCGAACAGGTCGTAATTGATGTGCCCGAAGAATTTATCGGTGTTGTCACCGAAGCCCTCGGCCGCCGCAAAGGCGCGATGACAAAGATGATCAACAATGGATCGGGACGCGTAAGGCTTGAATACGAAGTTCCGTCGCGGGGGCTGATTGGATTTAGAGGCGAGTTCCTTACCGAAACAAAGGGCACCGGCCTGCTAAACACGCTTTTCCTAAAGTTCGATAAATGGCAGGGCGACATGAAATCCAGGCAGACCGGCTCGCTCGTA
>DLHV01000149.1:0-157 GCA_002483395.1 Chloracidobacterium sp. UBA7659
GAGCGAAACGGGCGATTAAATTGAATGTTTCCGCCCCGTTTCATTGCGCTCTGATGATGCCCGCGCAGGAGAAGTTAGCTGCTGATTTGCAGGAAATTAATTATGGGGATTTTCAAATCCCGATTTTGCAAAATATTGATGCAGAAACAAATAATGA
>DLHV01000149.1:250-6085 GCA_002483395.1 Chloracidobacterium sp. UBA7659
CTTGGTCAAACAAATTAACCGCGATGCGCGTTTGCTAAATGTCGAAAACACGGAAAGTTTGAATTCAACAAAAGAAGCAATTTTATAAATTTATTAAGCTGAGGAGAAAATAATGTCAGAAGTTCAAGATAAAATTAAACAAATTATCGTTGATGAATTAGGTGTAGATGAGGCGGAAGTTACTGAAAATGCCCGTTTTATTGAAGATTTGGGTGCTGACTCGCTGGATCTGGTCGAGCTTGTGATGCGTTTTGAAGAGGAATTCGATATTGAAATTCCCGACGAAGATGCTGAGAAAATTCAGAGCGTCCGCGATGCTTACGCTTACGTAGAACAGCATAAAGCGGCTTAGGTGAATCGTGAATCGTAAATCGTCAATCGCGGACGACTTCGATTCACGATTTATGATTTTCGATTCACGAATATGAAACGTCGAGTAGTGGTAACCGGGCTCGGTTTGGTAACGGCGTGCGGGAATGATGTCCCGACGACCTGGGGCGCCATGATAAACGGCGTGAACGGCGCCGACTACATCAAGAAATTTGACCCCGAGAAGTTCTCGGTTCAGTTCGCCTGCGAGGTCAAGAATTTCGATCCGCTCAGCTTTCTGGACAAAAAGGAAGCTCGTCGGATGGGTGCGTTTACGCATTTTGCCCTGGCTGCAGCTGACGAAGCTGTCAAGGACAGCGGCCTGAAGATAGATGATTCGAATGCCGAGATGGTCGGGACCTATATCAGTTCCGGTATCGGCGATTTTTGGGCGATCGAACGCGAGCACGAAAAGCTGCTCAACTCGGGGCCGGATAGAGTTTCTCCCTTCTTTATCGTGTCCGCTATCGTCAATCTGGCCGCGGGCAATGTTTCGATCCGTCACGGTGCCAAAGGGCCGAATTCGGCCACGGCGACTGCATGTTCGGCCGGGGCCCACGCGATCGGCGACAGTTTCCGGCTGATCGAACGTGGCGACGCGGACGCGATGATCTGCGGCGGTGCCGAAAGCGCGATCACGCCGATGTCGGTGGCCGGATTTGCTTCGATGCGGGCGCTTTCGACGCGTAACGACGATCCCAAACGTGCCTCGCGACCATTCGACGCAGAACGCGATGGGTTCGTTATCGGCGAGGGATCGGGGATCATGATCCTCGAAGAGCTTGAGTTCGCAAAGGCTCGCGGTGCGCGGGTCTACGCTGAGATCGCCGGTTACGGCATGAGCGGCGATGCGTTTCATGTAACGATGCCGGACGAGACCGGTTCGGGTGCGATCCGCGTCATGAACCGGGCGATCAAAGACGCCGGGATCACGCCGGATCAGATCGGATACATCAATGCCCACGGCACCTCGACGCCGTACAACGATAAGTTCGAATCGATGGCGATCAGGAAGGTATTTGGCGACCACGCTGATAAACTTGCGGTCAGCTCGACCAAGTCAATGACCGGCCACGCTCTCGGTGCCGCCGGTGGAATTGAAGCTGTCTTCTCTGTGCTGGCAATGCATGAGAATAAATTGCCGCCGACGATCAACTACGAGTTCCCCGATCCGGATTGCGATCTGGACTACGTTCCGAACGTCGCCCGCGAGGCCAAGGTCGATTACGTGTTGTCGAACAGCTTCGGGTTTGGCGGGACGAATGCGTGCTTGATCTTTAAGCGTTACGAGGAGTAAACCATATGCGTACATTGGAGTATACATTTTGGCAGGATGGCGAATTTTTCCTCGGTCACCTAAATGAGTATCCTGATTACGAAACGCAGGCGTATTCGAAGGATGAACTGATCGAGAATTTGAAGGATCTTCTCGCCGACCTCGAATCCGGTGAAATTCCTCATGTTCGTAGGGTCGAGGAATTTGTCGTATCGCAATGAAACGCCGTGATCTTATCAAACAGCTTGAAGATATGGGCTGCATTTTCATTCGGCATGGCGGTAAGCACGACTGGTACTCGAACCCGGTAACGAAACAATCCCAGCCCGTTCCGAGGCACAAGGAAGTCAGCGAGAATTTAGCTAAGTCGATTTTGAAGAAACTCGCTAACGGATGATAGAATGGGAATGAATGAGTACTCATTCATTCCCACATATTCGTGAACCAGATTATGAAGATCATTGTTTTGATGAAACAGGTGGCTAATAAGGACGCGGTTTTGCGTATCGGCCCCGATGAGAAATGGATCAACGAAGCGGACATTGCCCAGCAGACCAATGAGTCCGACGGCTACGCTCTCGAGGAGGCCTTGCGGATGAAGGAGGCCAAAGGCGAAGGCGAGGTTGTTGTTTGCTCGCTTGGGCCGCAGAGTGCGAAGACGGTGATCAAGGATGCGTTGGCTCGCGGTGCCGACCGTGCGGTCCACGTCGTAGTTGAGGATTCAAAGAAGCTCTCGCCGTTTCAGATCGCGACGGCTATCGCCGATGCAATTCGCGAAGAGAATGCCGATCTTGTTTTCAGCGGGCTGCAGTCGGATGACGCGAGCTTTGGGCAGACGGGTGTTATCCTCGCCGAGCTGCTCGGCATTCCGCACGCGACGCTTGTCATCGAGGTCGATCGCTCGAAATTGGACGGCAGCCTGCGTTTGAAACGCGAGCTTGAGAGCGGTTGGTACCAGTGGTTTATGTATAAGCTGCCGGCTTTGCTGACGATCCAGTCCGGCATTTCGCAGATCCGCTATGCATCGCTCAAGGGCATCATGGCCGCGAAAAAAAAGGAGATCCGCGATGTTACGCCGTCGATCGCCGCGTTCGCGTCGGCACAGACGATCGAGAAGGTCTACATGCCGCTGAAGACGAAGCAGACGCAGATGCTCGGCAACGGCGACGCCAAGGCCGGAGCGGTCGAATTGGTTGAGAAGCTGAGGACTGAAGTCCGCGTCCTTTGATTCCCATAAGTTGCCACTAGCTTCAGCTGGTGGTTCCGGTCTTTCTAGGCTTCCGGCTTTAGCCGAACGTTTGGCTGAAGCACCAAGGAATGAGATCTTTTTTACTATTCGGCTAAAGCCGATCTTGGTCTTGAGCACCCTTCCACTAGCTGAAGTTAGTGGCAATTTAAAGGAATAATATAAATGATCCTCGTATTCATCGAACACAAAAATTGCGTCCTGAACAAGACCTCGCTTGAGGCCATCACGGCTGCCCAGGCTATCGGGAAGGACCTCGGGCTGAAGGTTTGGGCTGTTATTCCGTGCAATAAGGAATGCTCGTTGGCGCAGGAGATAGCCCAGTACGACCTTGAGAAGGTGATCGTCGCGAAGAATGAGAAGCTCGGCACCTACACGCCGGACGCCTACGCGGATGCGTGGGAGCAGGTGATCAAGGCGCAGGATCCGCAATACGTGGTGATGTCGCATACTTACCAGGTGCGTGATTTTGCACCGAAGGTCGCGGCACGGCTTGGACGCGAGGTTGTCGGCGACTGCATCCGTTACAAAGCTGACGGCGGAAAGCTGGTTTTGACACGCCGCATTTTTCTCGGCAAATTGGACGCCGATGTTGCGGTCGGCGGCGATGCTCCGTATTTTGTGACGTTCCAGTCCGGGGCTTTTCGCGGCGATGCGGCGGCGAAGGGAACGGCGGCGGTCGAGACGATGGATGTCACCGTCGGCGAGCCGCGGATGACGCCGGAAGAGCCGTTTCAGGAAGCGAAGGCATCGGTCGATCTTACCAAGTCGGAGATCATCGTCGCGGTCGGCCGCGGGATCAAATCGCAGGAGAACATCGCTCTCGCCCAGCAGTTGGCGGATGTGCTGGGAGCCGATCTTGCGGCGTCGCGTCCGATATGCGACAGCGAGTGGCTGCCGATCGACCGGCAGATCGGCTCGTCGGGCCAGACCGTCGCTCCTAAGCTCTACATCGCTCTGGGAATCTCCGGTGCGATCCAGCACATCGTCGGGATGAAAAACGCCGGGACGATCGTCGCGATCAACAAGGACAGCGAGGCCCCGATCTTCGACATTGCGGATTACGGAATCGTCGGCGACCTGTTCGAAGCTGTGCCTGTGCTGATCGAAGAGATCAAGAAGGCTAAAGCATAGATTTAACCGCCGAGACGCGGAGACGCGGAGATTTGTTGAGCCGGTGAGCAGGCTGATCATTCCCTTGAATTTTTCATACATTCTTTTCATTTAATTTTTCCTTTGCGTCTCCGCGTCTCGGCGGTGAGAAAGATTCTAAAAGAACCACGCGTTTCTGTTTCTCACGCCGTACATTGCGACCGTCATGCTGATGGCATCGGTCTGGTCGTCGAACTGGCCGGTCGGGAACAGGCACACTTCCTCTAATCCTTATTCCATGCACCTTAGACGAGGGCCCATTTTAATATGCTTTTGTTGGCGGTGCCTTCGACGCCGCGAAGATATGTGCCGAGCATTCTTGCCTCCCGCAGCAGATCCTGCAATAATGCCTGTCCGTGGAGGGCCGCGGTTTACCTAGATGGCTGGTATCGATCGAGTGCAGTGGAGCCATAGTATTCGACCGGGGCGAGGTCGTCGGTCAACACGGGACGTTCCATAGAGAAATCGTTTGGATAGACGGTCGCCAGAAGTGCGGCGATCTTGTCGTCCAAGTCCGGCACTACCCCGTCAGCCGACCACACCGGCCTCAAACCAGGAGGGGAGTTTTTTACGGCGACGATAACCAGATTTTGAAGTTGCTCGTCGGAACGGTCGGGGTTTACTTTGAACAGGTAAACATGCGGAAAGACTTGTTTATAGGTGGCGAATTCGGCCTGGAGAAACTGGCTGCCGGAGCCTCGGATGGCCGAGCCGAGGTTAAAGATGACCACGCCGTCTTCGGCCAGTACGCGATCGATCTGTTTGACGGCTTCTAGTGTCGTCAATTGATATGGAACGCTGAAAAGGGAGCTGAAGGCATCCATCATCACTGCGTCATATTTTCCGGTCTCGGCCGAATTTAGAAATGTGCGGCCGTCCTGATGGGTGATGGTCAGACGCGGATCGTCCTGTAATCTAAAGAATTTACGAGCGATTTCGGTCATTTGTGGGTCTATTTCAACGACATCCATCCGGGCTTCCGGGTACGTCCGCAGATACTCACGCGGGAACGTATAGCCGGCACCGCCGATCATCAGCGTGTGTTTGTGATCTGGTTTGAAATGGGCGACGAGGTGGTAGTAGCGGCTGTATTCGAAGACCGGATCGTCACCGTCGAGGTACATCGCCGACTGTACCAAATACGGGTCGATCGCCATCGCCTGGAACTTGCGGCCATTCTTCGGGTCGGTGGTCTGGAAAACCTGAACGCGGCTGTATTCGGTGTCGATGTCGTGCAAACCGCTCGCTCGAAAAAGTGCGTAGGAGGTGAGTTCGCTGCCGGCGATGCCGAGGACATACAGCGTCAGGATCATAAAGCTCGTCCGTGTAAACACGAACGGGGTGAGCATAATGCTGACCGCGAACAAGGTTCCGGCGATCAGATAAAGCGTTCGCGTACTGCCGACGAACGGAATCAGCAGGAATCCGGCTGCGAATGTGCCGGCGATGCTGCCGATGGTCGAAAGGGCGTAAAGCCGGCCGACGGTTTTACCAGAATCGGCTAATGCGGACATTCTTANNACAAAACCGAGAAGCACGCTTGCAGGTGCGAAGAGCAAAAGTGCCGAAGCGACCGATTTTAACCCGAGACCAATGCCGGCTGAACCGATCATCGAAAGGATCAAATCTTTTAATAAGATCGTTAGCGACACCGCTCCGCCCGCCGTGAAGATCGCCGAGGCAAGAATTCTTACATCGGGCCACTTGTCTGCGATGCGGCCGCCGATCCAGTATCCGGCACTGAGCGACGCCAGGATCACGCCGATCAGGCTTGTCCAAACGTAGGTCGAAG
>DLHV01000228.1 GCA_002483395.1 Chloracidobacterium sp. UBA7659
CAGCCTTTATTGCACGTAAATCGGCGTAATTGTTTATGTCATCGCATCAGCTTAGACTCGAAAGCTTTCTGAGCGACCGTGGCCAGATCGGAAAGATCGCCCAGCTTACACCCGACGCCTCGACGCGCGAATATTTCCGTATTGCCTGGCACGCCCACTCGGCGATCGCGTGTGTTTACCCTGAATCGTTCAAGGCCGCAGAACAAAGCTACCTCGACATTACAAACCTCTTTTCGGGGGCCAGCCTTCCTGTGGCGAAAATCCTCGATTTTGACGAAACGCTTGGCGTTATTGTGCTTGAAGACTTCGGCGATGTCATCCTCCGCGACTTCCTGCAGCGTGCCGAGCCCATCGAACGCGAGTCGCTGATAGACAATGCGATCATGCTGATCGCTAAAATACAAAAGGCAACCAAGCTTGCTTTCGAGATCGATTCGGTTGCTTCGAGGCAGAAGTTCGACACCGAAAAGCTTCTTTGGGAACTAGACTTTTTCCGTACGCATTATTTCGAAACATATCTTGGACGGCCTTTACCCGAAGTCGAAAACACCCCGCTTCAGGCCGAATTTCAAGAGCTTTCCCGCGAATTGGAAAGCAGAGCCACCGTTCTGTGTCATCGCGATTTTCACGCAGCGAACCTAATGATCGACCGCGAGAACAATATGCACATCATCNNCGACCATCAGGATGCGCGGATCGGCTCGGCAAGTTATGACCTCGTTTCCTTGCTTCTGGATCGGATAACCGAGGTGCCATCCCCGGAATGGCTGGCGGAAAAACGCAGGTTCTTTTTAGCCGAGCGGGAAAAACTCGGCCTCGAGAAGATCGACGAGACCGAATTCGCCGAAGAGTTCCGCTTGCAAACTATCCAACGCTGCCTGAAAGCCGTCGGTACTTTCTCCTTTCAATCGGTGAACCGAGGCAAAACCTATTTCGTTCCATTCATCAAACCGATGTTTCAGATCGTGCTTAGAGCATTGGATAATCTCGGCAGATTTAAGCATTTAAGAAAAACCCTTCTCGAAGAAATTAAAGATTAACAGTATGGCCAGATCGCTACGCCTTTTTCATCACTTCACCTTTACCGCCTTCTTTTCAGCCGCCGTCAGCGCTCAGATGGTTTCGATGAACCCCTTCGATATTGCACCGCCGACCGTTCTTTCCGATGTGAAAGCTTTACGTGCGGCCAACCCAAAGCTGACATCTGTGGAACTTGTCGACGCGGCCAACAAACTTCTCGAAAAACAAGGCATCGCATTTACGTTTTCATTTGACGAGGCGACCTGCCTGGCGATCGACAAATCGATCAAGAGTATGAAGAATCCGCCAGCGAAACTAAATCTAAGAACGAAGTTGAAATCGGTCGGAGCGGAGCCAGCAACATTGACATTACCTCCGGCTGATTTTGCGAACAATGAATGCAGCAAATGCTCTGTCACGCTGCCGGTACTCGAACTGACCGATAAGGAATTTGTCGCTCTGATGCTGGGGCACAATATCAAGTTTCATCTGCCGGTAAACTTTATTGTCAGCGAAGTCGTCCTTGTTGACGAAATGGACCTGGTCACAATAAAGAAGAAATGGCGAATTCCGTTTCGGTCCGCACCCTTGGGAGTGTCTTATGACGAAAATGTGCTTTATCTGGGAGTTTTTGAGCCCGAGTTGAAAGATATTTCACTTGCTGTTTTCGGCGAAGGCGTATTTCAATTTGCTACCCGCGAAGAAGCGGAATCGAATGGAAAAGGAACACTATTGAAGGAATTCCCAAAAGATCCTGCAAATCCAAATCTGGCGTTTATGCGATTCGAAAACCGCGGGTTGAAACAGGTCGTGAGATATTCCAACGCTTGCGGACGATAGGAAAGCGCCGGACAATTACAGCTTGTATTTGTTGTCAGTATCCGTGGTCCGGTCAAACCCGCAGATGATCTCCCTGCCAGTCTTTCACCGCCTTCTTAATATCGTTCGGCTTGGTAAATTCACCATTCAGCGTTCGCTCGACGAGCGACGGCAATTCGCCGTCCGAAGCAAAGCGCAATGCAATGATCTGCTTGAGGCTCAAGCCAGAAGCTCTCTCGGCCAAATCCTGCGACAGAATTTCGCGGTAACGCAGCCGTTCTTCGAGCCTGATTACGCGGTCCTGCACCTTCAACGCCATAAGGCGGCTTGCCAGCGCCATCAAGATCAGGACGACGCTCAGCAACACCCAAAAAGCCAGTGTCTTGCGACCGCTATCAGGCGGCGCCATAAACAGGCGGACTAAATGAGACAAGAAGTTAAGGACCAGCAGCGGAATTACCACAAAATGAAACAGTGGGAACCATCTCACGTGGTTTGAATAGTTTTGTTCAGGCATGGGATAGTCTCCTTATTCCTAGAGTTTCGTCTGAGCAAGAGCCTGCGGCGGTTCTCCCGTAAAATCCTCGCCCGGATTTACAAACAGATTCTGCTCAAATCGGTACTGTTTATCATATAGCTGTTTATATCGGCCGTCCATGTCGATCAACTCCTCGTGCGTGCCGCGTTCGAGGATCTCGCCGGATTCGACGACGAGGATCTGATCGGCACTGCGTATTGTTGACAGACGGTGGGCGATCACAAAGGTGGTTCTTCCCTGCCGGAGATTATTCAAACCTTCCTGGATCAGGGCCTCACTTTCTGAATCAAGCGAAGATGTTGCTTCATCCAGGATCAGGATTCGCGGGTTTGCTAGTAACGCACGTGCAATTGCGATCCGCTGCCTCTGCCCGCCCGATAATTTCACGCCGCGTTCGCCGACTATCGTGTCATATCCGTTGGGAAACTTCTCGATAAACTCGTCCGCATTTGCAATGGCGCAGACGCTCTTGATCTCGTCGAAATTCGCTTCCGGGTTTGCAAATCGAATGTTGTCAAGGATCGTTCCGTCGAACAGGAAATTATCCTGCAAAACTACGCCCAGGTGCTTTCGATAATCGCGAAGCCGGACGGATTGAAGATCTTTTCCGTCAATTTTGATCTTGCCCGGAGCGAGGACACTCTTGTCCTCATCGCCGCTTGCGGCGACATCTCGTTCGTGCTTCGCATTCATGGGGACAAGAGTGTCCCCGCTCCGGCTAGGCTGAATAAAGTTCAACACGAGGCTCAGGATCGTGGATTTTCCGCTGCCGCTGGAACCAACGAGCGCCGTAGTGCTTCCGGCCTCTGCATGAAACGAAACGCCCTTCAATACAGGTACGCCAGCATCGTACTCAAAATAGACATTCTCAAAATCGATCGCTCCGTTGATCGACGGGATCGGCTGGCGTTTTGCGTCCTCGTCGTCCTCGGTGGTCATCGCGAACACCTCGCGAATCCGGTCAAGTCCCGCCAATGCTTCGGTGATCTGTGTGCCGATCGAGGTCAGCTCGATAACAGGCATCGCAAGCAAAAAGGTAAACGAGATATACATCAGAAAATCGCCAAGTGTCATTGTCCCGGCCTGTACCGCATTTCCGCCGATAACGATCATCACGACCGCGACCGCGCCGATGACCACCGACGAGAACGAGCTAATCGCCGAAACCCCCGTAACCGTTTTTGCAATATTCCGAAACAGCCTATGTGCACCGCGCGCAAACGAAAGCTCTTCGCGCTTTTCGGCCGTGTATGCTTTGACGATCCGGATCCCGCCCAGGCTTTCACCTAAGCGGCCGGTAACCTGTGCGTTGATCTCGCCTCGTTCCCGGAAGACCGGCCGCAGCACCTTGAACGCGTACAGCAATGCCCCGCCAAAGACCAAAAGAACGACAATAGTCGCCAGCGTGAGCTGCCAATTCAAATAAAAAAGCACGCCGATGGCTATCGAAGCCGTCACGACGCTGCCTAGTATTTGCCCAAGTCCCGTGCCGACCAGATTTCGTATGCCCTCGGCGTCATTCATAATCCGCGAGATAAGCTGGCCCGTCTGTGTCGAATCAAAATACGAAATCGGCAGGCGCTCGATATGCCGTTGCACACGCATGCGCATATTTGTGATCGCAAGCTGCGCGGCGACACCGAGTATCTGCGACAAGGCAAATGACGTAACGCCCTGAATAAGCGTCGATATGCCGATCGCCAACGCGACCCATTTGATCAGGCCGTAATTCTTGCCGGTAAATATATCGTCGCCGATATATTTGGTCGAGGCGGGCAAAACCATTCCTGACAACCGCGAGATCAGCATCAGCATGCTGCCAACAAGCAGCCGCCAACGGGAGTTCCAGATGATCTTCCTAGCCTCGGTCCACGCGCTCGCGTAATTTACTTTCTTTTTCTTTTTTTCTTCCGCCATTGTTATATACAATTTGGGGTCTGGAAAGTTTGATGTCAAGCCTCTTAGCGGTAAGTGTCTTGGATTGCCGTATGTTAAGATTACTTTCATGTTGCCGAAGGAGGCGATAGAGTCGGGAAACTAAGGCGGAAACACTAGCGGTAGCGAGTATGTTGTTTTAACCGGCTAAGAAACACATTCCCTACCGGTCGTGTTTCTGCCTTAATTGCTTATGACACAGACATATATCAATCAACTAAAAGATCACATCGACAAATCGGTCACGCTCAAGGGCTGGCTTTATAACAAGCGTTCGAGCGGAAAACTCGTGTTTTTGCAGCTCCGGGACGGCACTGGCATCGTGCAGTGCGTTGTTTTTAAGCCGAATAACGAAGCGTTATACGAGCTCGCCGATTCGCTCGGGCAAGAATCGTCGATCATCGTCACCGGCACGGTCAAAGAAGATACGCGCTCAAGCATAGGTGTCGAACTTGACGTGAGCGCACTCGAAGTTCTTCAGAACGTCCACGATTATCCGATCACACCAAAGGAACACGGCACCGAGTTCCTGATGGACAATCGTCATTTATGGATACGCTCCAAAAAGCAGCACGCCGTACTGAAAGTTCGTCACACAGTGATCAAAGCTGTCCGGGATTACTTTGATAATAACGGCTTTACACTTGCCGATACGCCGATCTTTACGCCTGCCGCATGCGAAGGCACGACGACGCTCTTCGAGGTCGATTATTTCGGCGACGAGAAGGCGTATCTCACTCAGAGCGGCCAGCTTTATAACGAAGCAACCGCCGCCGCATTCGGTAAATCGTATGCGTTCGGCCCAACGTTTCGGGCCGAGAAATCGAAGACGCGCCGTCATCTAACCGAATTCTGGATGGTCGAGCCCGAAGTCGCTTACGCCGGTTACGAAGACATGATGGACCTCGGCGAAGGCCTCATTCTCGCCATCGTTGGACGCGTTCTTAGCGACCGTCAGGAAGAACTGAAATCTCTCGAACGCGACACCACGGTCCTCGAAGCCATCAATTCCCCTTTCCCGCGTTTGCATTACGACGAAGCCGTCAAAATGCTGCAGGAACGGAGCGGGGACACTCCTGT
>DLHV01000002.1:0-4750 GCA_002483395.1 Chloracidobacterium sp. UBA7659
CCGAGTGTCGTATCGAACGAGCGTTTATTGATGACGGCAGACACATTTGTTTCGCCTTCCGTTCCCGATCCAAGCTTTAGGTTTTTTGTTAATTCGACGACTTTTTCCAGAAGCCTGTCGTGTACCTTTTCGTCAACGATCAGCCGCGAGCACGCGGAGCATTTCTGGCCCTGAAAACCAAACGCCGAAGAAACAATCCCGCTGGCTGCCGCATCCAGATCGGCGTCATCGGCGACAACAATCGCATCCTTTCCGCCCATTTCCGCGACGACGCGCTTGATCCAGATCTGTCCGTCACGCGCTTTCGCGGCAACTTCATTTATATGAAGCCCGACTCCCTTAGAACCAGTGAACGAGATAAACCGCGTCTTCGGGCTCGTGACCATCGCTTCTCCGGTCTTTGCACTTCCTGTTAGGAAATTGACAACACCTGGCGGAAGGCCAGCTTCTTCGATAGCTTCCATGAATTTTGCCGCTATCGTCGGCGAATCGGACGACGGCTTCAAAACCACGGTGTTCCCAGTTACAACCGCTGCCATCGTCATTCCAGCCATGATCGCCAGGGGAAAATTCCACGGCGGAATCACCGCAGCGACGCCCAGCGGAATATATTCAAGGCGATTGTCTTCGCCGTCGATTTTTGTAATCGGCTGTCGTTCGGACCACCGCAGCATTTCGCGGCCATAAAACTCAAGAAAATCTATAGCTTCGGCAGTGTCGCCGTCGGCCTCGGCCCAGGTCTTCGCAACTTCAAAAACCATCCACGCCGAAAACTCATGTTTGCGTTGCCGCAAAATATCCGCGATACGGAAAAGGTAATCGGACCTTTCGGCAGCCGGAACATTACGCCAAAGCTTGAATGCATTTGTCGCGGCGTCGATGGCCCGGTCAACCAGCGTCGTGTCGGTGTCTCCCTCGGAGAAAACGCCGACAACCTCGGCCTTGTTTGCCGGGTTGATGCTCTGAAACTTGTGTTCGAGTGTAATCTTTTCACCGTTTATGACATTCGGGTATTCGCGACCAAGCTCGTTTCGCACTTTCTCGATCGCAGCCCGCATCGCCGCGCTTTCCGCGTTTGAATAGTCAACAAAAGGCTCGTTCTTAAATTCGGCTAACATTCTTTGTGTTTGCATATGCTGTCCTATCGTAATCTTATCCTTCTATTCCTGAGCAATCCCAAACCTATGCCAGTCAGATTCAGTCCAACACTTAAAATAGGTGAAATAAAATTATGCAGAATGTAGTTGCTCCAGAGTTCTCGAATTATACCTTCGTAAAGGTAGTTAATCTCCTCATTCTGTAGAGAACCGAACAAAAACACTATAATCAAAGTGGGAAAAACTAACCATATCGCGCTCAGCCACCAGCGCCAAAAACCGAGCAGCAATCCGATCAGGCCCAGAGCGATGAATAATATATACATCGCACGAACCTCTATAACTTTGTCGCCGATCTCAAGGAGAAAAAGAAATATTTGCATATTCTCTAATAACGACGAAGCTATACAACTTCGAACGCCAGTTCCATTGGCACTGGCAACGGTTTGCCGTCTTCCTTTATGATTTGAATAGCTTCATCAATTGCCTGGTTTAACTCTATAAATACTTTCAACGAGTCGTCGCCGTGAACACCGCCGAACATCAATTCCGGGCACATTCCGATAAAGCAGTTATCTTCATCGCTCCAATAAACAATTTTTTTATAAAGGTCGGCTTCCTTTCTCATTTACCTTTTACCTCACGAACTGCTGCCTTTACCTGTTTGACTTGATAAGGTTGCGCATCGTCTCCCGCTTTACCAGAAATCGTAACGATCTTCGTGTACCTGGAATTATAGTAAACCCGATGACTTCCCTTTCCGCCGCGATTTACAAACCCGTTTCGTTCCAACTCAGCTATCAGTTCCCTGATCTTCGGCGGCATAAGATCTATCTGTATTTTTGCGCGTCGAGTTCATGAAGTTCCCACTCGTCCAGCAGCTCGGGAACGATCGGCTCATTCTCGCCCTGCCATGCGAGGACGAATCTCGGCTCCTGCGTGTCGCTAAGGTGTTTGACATAGCTCAGGATCAAAACCCAGCCCGATAGCAAATACAAATTCAGCTCACGGATCGATCGGACCTCGGTAGTTAGTTTCGTTTTCTCCATACTCATTCCCACTTCCCCGTTTTCTGCAACCGCTTGATCTTTCGTTTCGCCATTTCACGCTTCAGGACCGTCATTCGATCCAAAAAAACAATGCCGTCGCAATGGTCGGTTTCATGAAGTACGCATCGGGCCGCGAGGTCCTTCAGATCCGCTTCGAAATGTTCTCCTTTAATATCCTGTGCCCGCACGATAACACGCATCTCGCGTTTTACGGTCTGGTACAAGCCCGGGAAGGACAAACACCCTTCATCGCCGATCTGTTCGCCCTCGACAGTGACGATTTCCGGATTTACGAACGTCAGCCGATTCGGCAGCCCCTCTTCGTCCGGGACGTCCATTACAAAAAATCTTTTGGAAATGCCGACCTGGGGAGCGGCAAGCCCAACGCCGCCTGCTTCATACATACTCTCAAACATATCGCTTGCGACACATCCAAGATCTTCCGTGAATTCATCTTCGAGTACCTGCTTCCCGACTGTAAACAAGACGGGTTCCGGGTAACGTACAATCCGCAACTTTGACATATTCACAATGTCGGACCAGCGTCCCTGGCGCTCCATGAACGCAACCGTACCGCCATCCGTGCTTTAGATACTTGTCGATTTTATCACAACAGGCCGGATTAAGTTGAGCGCTAATTAAAGATCAAAAACTACAAAGTGCGTTTATCGGCGGTTAAAAGCTCGGTTGTTTCTTCGGTAACGCTGACCGCGGGTTGGAAGGCTCTATTGTCGGCAAGCTGGTTCGGCTGCACCAGCTCTGATGTTCGGGCATTCAGCCTTGGATTCAATTTGTTCCGCTTTTCTTTTAATGATTCGGCGAAAATGACATAGGCCAGGGAAAGTCCGGCAAAGATTAAAAACGCTATCAATAATAGCCCCGCAACCGGCTGGTTGCCCGAAAAGACAAATTTCGACAAGATCGTATAGATAATTCCGATTATCCCGGCACCAATGACCAATCCAAAGCCTGTAAACGCAACACGGCCAAATCTTTCGAGCATCCTTTCCTTTCGCTGAAGATCAGCGTACTCGGCATTTGGGAATTGCACCAACAAAGAATTTGCCGTTTGTTCAAGATTCAATCCGCACGAGCGGCAGAACTTTTGCTCGGTAGTGTTATTTGCGGCGCAATTTGGACAGAACATAATGACCCCGTTCGATCCGGTATCAAATCAAAATACGGGTTCTTGACCCGGAAAGTTGCATTTCACTGTGGGTTTTCGTTCTTTAATCTCAACCCTTCAGCAGCCGCCCATTCAAGGACCAGACCTGACTGTTCTTCGCTCAAGACCGCATCGCGGTGTATCCATAGATACGAAGGCAGCGGCATCTCTTTCGCCTCGAGCTGTTCTCGTATATCTTCCAGCTTTTTGAGCTTTCTTTTTGGCGCATACGTGTTCCAAACACTGAAATTCATTTCCTTGCGGGCGTCCTCGATATGGTTCGCTAAAAACCAATTAAAAGGCGTTACTTTTGAATACCACGGGTAAACGGTCTTGTTCGAATGACAGTCGCCGCAAGACCGCCCAATTATCATTTGAACGTCAGCTGGAACCGTCGTCGATTCTTCGAGAGTTTCGCCGGGAACGATTGGCGGATTCGAAAAGCTCGGCCGAATAAATTGGGCCAAAACAAATCCAACAACCAGCACAATGGCCGCGATCTTTAGAATTTTTTTCATATAAAGAATCTTATAGTAATAGCAAAGTCTTAAATCCAAGGAATTCGATTCACAAATTTTCTAATATTTAGTCTAACAAATAGCTCCGTAGGAGCATCCTGTTTGTTGAACCGAATATCAATAGTTTTTTCAAGCCCTGTAAGGGCGGCCTGTAGATCGTTTCGCGGTAAATAGGACGCTCCTACGGAGCTCGGTTCTTATATTCTCGGCTGCAGCTACAAACAGAACGCCCCACCGGGGCTTTTTCCGGAAATTTTTCCCAGCCCGAATCCAATAATTCTTGCCTCAAAATGACTCATTACCGAATCTTTCTTTTATCTTAGACGCGGTTTCATACTAAAATACTTTTGTATAAATGTTTAATCCGGTCATCATCGCCATTCCGTTCTTTGCCGTGACCATCGGTCTTGAGGCCTGGTATGCCTATCGATCGAAATCCGGGCCATACGACGGCAAGGATGCGTGGAATAATATCCTGATCGGGTTTGTCAGCGTCGGATTCGGCCTGCTTTTCGGAATATTCATCGCCGCAATATACACATTTGTCTATTCGCTCGCCCCATTCAAATTCCCCGCCGACGCGTGGTGGACCTGGGCCATATTGTTTTTTGTCGATGATTTTGCATATTACTGGTTCCACCGGATCAGCCACGAAACGCGCTTGTTCTGGAATCTTCATGTAGTTCATCATTCCAGCGAACAATACAACCTTAGCGTCGCCGTCCGCCAAAGCTGGTTTAGCGGATTGCTGCACTGGATTTTTTACGCACCGGTGATGCTGTTGGGTTTTGCTCCATGGATATTTGTAGTGATGCACGGTTTTAATCTGATTTACCAGTTCTGGATCCACACAAAATTTATTAATAAGCTCGGCCCGGTCGAATATGTTTTGAACACGCCGTCGCATCATCGCGTCCATCA
>DLHV01000002.1:4760-4942 GCA_002483395.1 Chloracidobacterium sp. UBA7659
TCTGGGACAGGATGTTCGGCTCGTTTATCGAAGAAACCGAGGAATCGAAATACGGGATCATCAAACCTGTTGGCAGTTATAATTCGCTTTGGATAAACACACACGCGTGGTTTGAAATGTTCGCGGCCATCAAAGAGCGAAAAACATTGCGCGGCAAATTGCGGTGCGTCTTTGGTTCACCT
>DLHV01000203.1 GCA_002483395.1 Chloracidobacterium sp. UBA7659
ACCCGAAAAAGCCATCGCCATCGGATCGGGAGGCGTTTGACCTTCACGCCCACCGCCTTCACCGCGTCCACCGGGAGTTGGCGAAGTTGCCGGAGTTGGAGATGAAACAGGGGATGCCGTTGGTGTCGGCGTTTGGGAAAAAAATGTTGAAACGAAAAGACAAACTAAGAGCAAAGACAGACGCAATTTATGCACAGTTAAAAACTCCTTGAATTGTTATGTTGGAAAATCTGTTGGGTTGCATTATGGCTTGATTCAGACGGATTTTCAAGCAGGAGCATTTGCCTTTTTGCAGCAATTTAGATAAAAATGACGCATCCCCGAAAAACTATCCCCAAATTGGACGTTTTTGAATTTTTCAAAAATGCCGGCTTCCATTTTTAAATTTTACAAAAGGAGATTTGTGGAAATATGAATTTTGATACAAGTGCGTGGCTTCCGTTGGTGATTGGCTACGGAGTTAGAATACTTGGAGCTTTTTTAGCTCTTATTATTGGGCGTTGGTTGATTAAATATGTCGTTAAATTGGTCAACAAGGCAATGGAAAGGCAAGCAGTTGACCCGACGTTGATTCGTTATGTCGGCTCAATTCTGGTTGTTTTGCTGAATATCGTCTTGATTTTGGCAATTCTCGGCTACTTCGGATTTGATACCGCGAGTATGGCAGCGTTGATGGCTGGCGCGGGATTGGCAATCGGTGTCGCGTGGGGCGGATTATTGGCTCATTTTGCCGCCGGTGCTTTTATTGTCGTTCTGCGCCCGTTTAAGGTCGGCGATTTTATTTNNATTTCGGGTGGCGGAGTTATCGGCACGGTCAAGGAAATCGGGATGTTCGTGACGACGATTGAAACGATGGACGGCGTGATAACCTACGTCGGCAACAACAAGATTTTCTCCGACAACATTCAGAATTTCACACAAAATCCGCATCGCCGGGTTGATTTGAAAGCGCAACTCGATTCAAGCGTCAACGTCGCTGAAGCAAAGGCAAAATTAAAAGAAGCCTTGAAGAAAATTCCCAACATTATGGAAACGCCGGAACCCGATGTCGAGATTTTGGATTTTACGCCGATGGGACCCGTTCTGGCGGCTCGCCCGTATTGCCATAACGACAATTATTGGCAAGTCTATTTCGACACCAACCGGACTATCACCGAAGTCTGCGGCGCAAACGGCTATCCGCAGCCACGGCAGCATTTCCACGTTTTGAACGNNGGTTTAGATTCAAATTGCCGAAGGTTTGGACTTATCGGCAATTTGGATTTTTTTACAGCAACTATTTACCAGGCAATTCCGTAATCTTCGCCGTGATTGCTTGAACCGCCCCACATACTCTTATGCTCCCAATCAAAAAAGATAGCGTTTATCGGTCCCGAAGTGCGTTCTTCAAAAGTTAAATCGTAGCCCATTTTTCTCAAGTCAGAGCGAGTCCATGGCGGAACGGATTCGGCTAAAAGAATTCTGCCCGGACGGGTTTCGTGTGCGCCGAAAGAGCTTCGCATCTGAAAACTGTTGATGTTCGGGGCTTCGGTTGCTTCCTGCACGTTCATCCCGAATTCGACGACGTTGAGGAAAAATTGGAGAAGATTCTGGTCTTGGCTGTCGCCACCCTGCACCGCGAATGACAGGAAAGGTTTGCCGTCTTTTAAGGCTAAAGTTGGTGTCAGCGTGACACGCGGACGTTTGCCGGGTTCGATGACGTTGAAGGGATTTTCTTCGGCGTTGAAAACAAAACTTTGCCCCCGTTGGCTGAGACCGATTCCAGTTTTTCCCGCAATAGTTGCCGGAATCCAACCGCCGCTGGGAGTAACGGAAACAACCCATCCTTCTTTATCGGCAGTTTCAACCGAAGTCGTCCCTGAATAAAAGGATTTGTCCAAATTTTGTTGAAAAAGGAGGCTGGAAACTTGATTCGTCGGACTGCTTGGCGGGATGTTTTTCCATTTTTCCAAAAAACTGAGGTAGGGATTGGTCGCGTTTTGAAACGGATACGGGTCGCCGGGTTTGATGTCGGGGTTGTTGCGCTCCGCATTTATCAACTTCGCACGCTCTTTCGCATAAGATTTGGACATCAGCCCTTCAATCGGTTCGGCGGGCGGAAAATCGGGGTCGCCGTAGTAAAAATCGCGGTCTGCGAAAGCCAGATTCATCGCTTGATAGACGGTGTGGATGTATCGGGAACTGTTGTAGCCCATTGATTTGAGGTCATAATTTTCGAGAATATTGAGGGCTTGGAGCATCGCCGGTCCTTGCGTCCAATGGGTGAGTTTATAGACTTCGATTCCTTTGTAATTTGTCTTGACCGGCTCTTCGATTTTTACTTTCCAATTGGCGAGGTCATCTTTTGGNNATAAACCACCTTCTTCGCGTGTGCCGCGAACGATTTCTTCGGCAATATCGCCTTTGTAAAATCTATCGTAGGCGGCGTAAATGGCTTCTTTACGACTTTTCCCCTGCTTGAGGGCTTGCTGTTCCGCCTCGACCAATTTTCGCAAAGTCGCCGCCAAATCGGGTTGACGGAAAATTTCTCCGGCGGACGGGGCTTCACGTTTTTCGCCAAGATGCGGAAGGAAAACTTCGCGGGAATATTTCCATTCTTTGATTCGTTTTTTCTCGCGTTCGAGGGCGTTGGCGGCTTGGGCTTCAATCGGGTAGCCGTCCGCCATTTCAATCGAAGGTTCTAAAACGTCTTTCAAACTGAGTTTGCCGTATTCGGCGAGCATCACCAAAATTCCGCCCGGAGTTCCCGGCGTGACTGCCGCGAGAGGTCCGTATTCCGGCGGGAAATTCATCTTTTTTGCTTTGTAAAATTCCGCCGTCGCGCCTGTCGGGGCAACTCCAAGTGCATTAATACCGATGACTTTGCCCGTTTTGGGATTGTAAATCAACGCTTGAGTTTCTCCGCCCCAACTCAAGGTGTCCCACATTGTCGAGGTCGCGGCAATCATCGCACAGGCGGCATCCACCGCGTTTCCGCCTTTTTGAAAAATCATTGCCCCGGCGGTTGCGGCAAGCGGTTTGCCTGTAATCGCCATCCAATGCCGCCCGTGAAGGACAGGTTTAACCGTGCGTTGGGCATAAAAACTGTTTGGAGTGATTAAGATTGTCAAAAGCAATATTAAACTAAGAAAAGCGGTAAGTTTTTTGTTCATTTCCATATAAAAGAATAAATTTCGGATTATTGCAAATACAGAAGCACACACGAGCATTTCTACTAAAGTGTGTGCTTTTGCAAAATCAGAATGCCGACCAAAGAAAAGATTTTTAACGCAAAGACGCGAAGTCGCAAAGGGGAAATTGGGTTTTTGCTTTCCTTTGCGACTTTGCCTCTTAGCGACTTTGCGTTAAAAAAGGCTTTTGAAAGTATTTCTATACACAACCTTCGCTCTCGTCGCGTTCGCCTTCAATTCGATACTTTGCCGCATGGCGCTTGGTAAAGACGAGATCGATGCAACCGGATTTACAGCCGTTCGACTCACTTCCGGAGCGGTAGCGCTGTTTGTCATCAGTTATTGGGTCACCAAAGGCGGAAACCTGAGCGGTAGCGAGGGTGTTGCCGACGCGGCGAATACTCAAGCAAAGAACACACTCCCTACCGGTCGTGTTTCCGCCCTCCAGATACGCGGAAGCTGGGTTAGCGCATTTTTTCTTTTCACCTATGCTGTCTGTTTTTCGTTCGCTTATCTTGGGCTGACGACAGGAACAGGGGCGTTGATCCTGTTCGGCTCGGTGCAGATAACAATGATCGGCGCAGCTCTTTTCAAGGGCGAAAGGCCCGGAGCGGTGGAATGGTCAGGGTTGATCGTTGCCATTTGCGGGCTTGTCTATCTTGTTTTTCCGGGATTAAGGTCGCCGCCGCTTGTCAGCTCAGCATTGATGGGAGCAGCAGGCATCTCTTGGGGAGCATACACGCTGCGAGGCAGATCGAGCGGCGATCCGCTTGGTGATACGACTGGAAATTTTATTCGCTCGCTGCCATTTGCTGCGATGATTGCGATACTTTTCCTGCCGAACATTCATTTATCGGGCCGCGGCGTCGTGCTTGCAGTATTGTCTGGTGCGTTGGCATCCGGCGTCGGTTACACGGTCTGGTACGCGGCACTCAAGTATCACACATCGACGCGGGCCGCAGTATTGCAGCTCGCCGTGCCGGTCATTGCTGCTGCAGGCGGTGTTGTCTTCCTCTCCGAAACATCGGAGATGAGATTGGCGATAGCCGCCGCATTGATACTGGGCGGGATCGGCCTGACCATATTCGGTCGAAAGCGATCATAAAAATCTGACCGATTTGCTAAACGCCTTTCCCAGTCCCAACGTGTCGCGGCCGATCGCGTGATATGAATCATTGCCCCGATGTTCGCTGTGGCTCTGCCAACCGCCTTTTTCCTTGAGGGCGGCAAATCGCACGACATCACGGCCATATCTAAAATTCACCTCGTCGATCAGTTTGCTCAGACGGTGCCGGCGTTCGAAATCTTTTTGCTCGAAGAGCCGGTTGGAAATTGTCTCTGCCGACACCAGATCGCTCAAAATCACGCCGGCACGCTTGTATTGCAAGCCGGGTTGAAAAACCTTTTCGAGGCACGCCAATACCCATTTATAGATCTCGCTGGTTACATCGGAATGATAGACCGAATTATAAGCCGCCGCGTTGGAGTAATAACGCGGAACCGGCTTGAAGCGGTCGGTTTGCAGAAACACCGAGACGGATCTTGTCGTCAGGTTGTTCCAGCGCATTTTCTCCAAAGCACGCGTCGTGAAATAGAAGACGGCGTTTTTTAGTTCCTGAAAGCTGCTGACGGTTTGTCCGAAGGTGCGTGTGTGGGCTATTGATTTATTGTCGCGATTCGTGAGTTCGAGCGGTAGACACGGCACACCATTCAATTCCAGCACGGTCCGTGCGCCGAATACATTTAAGTAGCCTCTTATTTGTTCGGGCTCGGAGATCTTTAGATCGTAAGCCGAGTTTATTCCGTGATTTCTTAGGTGAACCGCTGAACGCGAACCGATGCCCCAAATGTCCTGAACTTCCGTTCTTTTAAGAGCTAGATCGGTGTAGGGCGAATCATATAAATTCAGCACTCCGTCTGCTTTTGTCGATGTTTTCGCAATGTGATTTGCGAGCTTCGCCAGCGTTTTCGTTCTCGCGATACCTACGGAAACCGGGATCTTCGTTTTTTCAAAGACCTTGTTTTTGATATGCCGGCCCATAAGCGAGAGTTTGTCGGGGGTGCCGACATCGAGAAAGGCTTCGTCGATAGAATAAAGCTCGAGTTTGTTTGCCCCGATGTCTTCATTCAAAACTTCCATCACACGGTGCGAAAATTCGCAGTAAAGCGCGTGATTACACGAGATAATTGCCGTGTTGTGTTTCTCCAGCACTTCGCGATACTGAAAAAGCGGGGCAGCCATCGGTACGCCGAGAGCTTTGACCTCATTGCTCCGCGAGATGATGCAGCCGTCATTATTCGAAAGTATCGCCACCGGCCGGTGTTCTAAGGCAGGATTAACAACTCGTTCGCACGATGCGAAAAAGTTGTTGCAGTCGACCAAAGCAATGGCACTCTCTTTCGGCATAATCTAGCGGAAATTGTGTGAAACAATCTCGGCGGTGAAGCTGTGTATAGGCTCGAAAAAGACAGCTTTTAGCACGCCTCTTCGAGTATTTTTTGGACTAAACTTAGATGTCTCGTTTCAATTATTCACCCGTTTCGTGCTGAAATTAAAACCATATTGCATCTGTGAAACATTGTCAAAGTATTTTTTGGCATAATTAGATGCAAAAAAAAGACGGCTGCTGAACCGTCTCTTTAACATAATTGATGTAAGTTTTGAGATTAAAAGACTAGCCTTGCCCCCAAAATAATACGCAGTAAGAAAACATCATGTTCACTGTTGTATCTTGTATAATTGCTAACTCTGCGTCTCGGCGTTAAATACTCCTTTATTCGTTTGCCATCACTTCGACCGGATCGATCGCCGAAGCCCGCCACGCGGGATAAAGAGCACCGAATAAGCTGCCGCCGATCGCTATGAAAATTGCCGTGCCAACCCAACCGGAACTAAATTCGAATGCAAGTTCGAAGGCCCGCCCGATGCCGAAGGATGCGGCAAAGGCGACGATCAACCCGAGAATAACTCCAAATACGCCGATCATAAATGCTTCGCCCTCGATCGCACGGATGATAAAGGCTTTTGAGGCACCGAGTGATTTCAGTATTCCGATCTCCTTGCGGCGTTCGGTAACGGTCGTGTACATCGAAAGCAAAACAAAGATCGTGCTGACAAAGGCGCCGAGTCCGACAAGTATTTTGAGAAACGTGTTCAGTGCGGGAATTCGCTCCTGGGCGTCGATGACTAGATCGCGGGTGAGGTTGACCTTGTTTCCCGGCAAGGCTTCGTTTATGCGGGCGGCGACCGCATCGACGTCAGCGCCATTGCGGAGTTTTACAAGTATGTACGTGCATTTACCAGGTTGTTCAAGAACGTCCTGCATCGCCGCGAGCGACATTTTGATGCGGGAACCGGATGGCGGTGTAAAAACTCCGACGACCTTGTATTTCTTATTGCCGAACAGGTCGATGGAATCGCCAAGTTTGAGCTTGTCGTCGGTCATCTGCCGCTGATCGAGGATCACTTCGTCATTAGCCTTCGGTTCGCGGCCTTCGACCAATTGCATTCCGTTCATTGCGGCGAAGGGCTGCCAGTCAACCCCGTCAAGCTGCTGGATACCAAAGCGGCCCTTCGTGCTCGGCGTTATATATCGGCCGACGGCGACCGTCGATTCAACACCATCTATCTGGTTGAGTTTTTCGACGTAGGCAGTGCTGACGTTAAGATTGGAGCTGGTCAGGTCCATGCTGCCCGCCCGCGTAAATACGATCTCCGCCTTCCAATTGGCCGCACGTTTTGCCATTTCATTCGTCATACCGCGGGCGAGGCCGGTGAAAAGCACTACCAGCACAACGCCTAACGCAACGCCGATTACACTGATCAGCGTGCGAAACGGACGGACCTTTAAGTTGGCTAAGACAAGTTCGAGCATAAATTCAATTTCTCCGTAGAGACGCAAATACGCAGAGGCGAAATAATCGACGGTATATCATATGCCGGCGTCAATTTCGTTTTGTCCGCAGGCTCCGCCACTTAACAATTCTTGAACAAAATCAAATTCCTTTGCCTTTTCAAGGTCGGTGAATAATTCCTTTCTGCTCTGAAAATCTTCATAAATCTTGTCATAGGTTGCAAATAATCGATCGGTCGAAGCGTGGCGGGTATTGGCACGGGCAGTCTCAAGAGCTTTGGCGACCTTGCTTTCGCGCAGAGGTTGATTTTCCACAACTTCGCGGATCGCGTTGGCAAATGATTCACCAGTCGGTTCCACGAGCCAGGCGTTTTCATTTGTCGCGTATGAAAGAATGCCGCCGGCATTCGGAGCGACGGTCGGAACGCCCGAAGCCATTGCTTCAAGCGGCGCGATGCCGAACGGCTCCTTCGGGTTCGGATGCACAAAGACGTCGGCATTTGCGTAGTAATTCGCCAGCGTTTCTTTTTCCAAATGCCCGAGTTGAACTATTTTGCCCTCCGCATACTTTTCGCTTTGCTGTTTCAACCATTCGCTCTGCGGGCCCGCACCGGCGACCAGCATACGATAATCTTGTATTTCGTCGGCGGCGAGGATCTTCATAAGATCGAGCAGCAGGCCGATGTTCTTTTCGGGCGAGAGGCGTCCGGCGTAGAGCAGAATTACTGCGTCTTCAGGTATCCCGGAGCGTTCCAACATTTCGCCTCTGACATCGTCCGATCTTCGGTCCGGGGTAAAATGAACCGAATCTACGCCTCGAGGACAGACAAAGATGCGTTCAGCAAGCGGAACACGCGGTGCTTTCAAGAAACGCCAGCACCAATTCAAGAAGCCTTTGCTTCGATCGGAATTCCTCTCCGGCGAAAGAGATTCAT
>DLHV01000259.1:0-243 GCA_002483395.1 Chloracidobacterium sp. UBA7659
AATATCTCGCCCGCGAGGCTGCCGAATATATGCCGAAACACCTGCTCGTTCTAATATCGATTTGAACCTCAAAACCTGCTCCGGGTCGGGTGGATGATAATCCAGCTGGGCCGCCGAGTTATGCGGGATCAGGTTTATTTTCACACGACGCAAACCGTACCGATCGACAAGAGCGGCCAGTTCCCTTGCCTGTTCATCCGAATCGTTCACGCCGCCAAGCAGCACGTACTCAAACGTAAACCG
>DLHV01000259.1:297-2746 GCA_002483395.1 Chloracidobacterium sp. UBA7659
CGTCGTCGGGCGCCGAAAGTGAAATGGCAAGATGCGGACGATTTTCGATCTGTGCGATTTCGTAGATCTTCGGTACGATCCCCGCGGTCGAAACCGTTACACGGTTCGGTACAATAAAAAGGCCTTCTTCGCTCGAAATTATTCCTAACGCCTTCAACAAATTCTCAAAATTTAGAAACGGTTCGCCCGCGCCCATCCCGACCAGGTTGGTGCCGTGCGGTGTTGCGTTGCCGATGCCGTAAACGTCATTGAGAACAATTATTATCTGTTCGATGATCTCGCCGGCCGTCAGATTTCGCAGCAGCCCGAGTTTTGCCGTCAGGCAAAAATCGCATTTTAGCGGACAGCCCGACTGAGACGAAAAACAGATCGTGTCGCGGCCTTCGGACGGAATAAAGACCGTTTCGACCGGGTAGCCGTCTTTTGTATTCATCAGATAACGGCGGGTACCGTCCTCGGAAACGTAACGAGATTCGACGTCCAACGCCGTTGCGGTCGCGAGTTGGCCCAATTTCTCGCGAAACGCTTTCGGCAGATCGGTCATCGCGTCGAAATCGCGCAGCCGCCTTTCGTGCAGGCCTTTGAAAAGCTGCTTTGCACGATATTTCGGTTCGCCGGCTTGCTCTACAAACGCGATCATCTCATCGAGATTTAGACCTGTAAGATGTACTATCTCGCTCATTGACTTCTATTTTAGCCTAGTCTCGACAATTCCGCACCGCAGCGATTCCGATGGGTTTTGTTACAATCTGTTTCGATTCGATGAAGATTACATCTGATAGAGAACCGAGGGTATTTATCAGCGGCCTGTTGCTGCTTGTTGTTGCTTGCTCCATAGGCTGCGGGTGGGTAAAAGAGCGCTGGAACCCGCCGCAACGCAGCGACGGCAACACGGTTTCCGATCAGCCGGAGACGCTGCCGCCGATTCCGCAAAGCGTCCATCTAGCCTTTGGCAACCCGTCAAATGCAACGATCGACCCTGCGAACGACGAGAACTACCTGATCGTCGGCGAAGGCTCGGCTTTCTCGTATAATAACTCTCGCGGGACGATCAATTGGATCTCGTGGAAAACGACTCGTACGGATCTGGGCGATTCGCTCCCGAGGCCCGATTTTCGGCCCGATCCGCGTCTGCCTGGCAGTTTTCTGCACATCGGCTACTACGACTATTCCGGCAGCGGCTATGACCGAGGGCATATGGTGCCGAGTGCTGACCGCTTTGCCAACAAGAAGCTGAACGAAGAGACGTTTCTGATGACGAATATCATTCCGCAAACCGCGGCGCTAAATCAGTTTCTGTGGGAAAAGCTTGAGTCTTACTCGCGGTCGCAAGCCCGGCGTGGATTCGATGTTTACACGATCGCGGGTGTCTATGGCGATCAAGGAATTTTGAAACGGAAAGTAGTTGTGCCGACAAATTGTTGGAAGATAATCGCGTTTCTGCCTCGCGACTGGATCGAGGACAAGATCGATCAGCGAACTCGCGTCATTGCTGTTGACATGCCAAATAAGGAGGGGATCGAAAACGACGCCTGGGAGAAATATAAAACGACGATCAGGGCGGTCGAGGAAAAAACAGGCTACGATTTCTTTGCGTCGATGCCGCGAGATTTGCAGGATCAGATAGAAACCCGCATCGAGATTCGAAGTAAATAGTCGTGAAACCTTGCGGGCTAACAAGCGTAAAACACCGGATGAAAAACCTGATCTTTATCGCTTTATTGTCATTTATGGCTGTTTCGGCCATGGCCCAAACACCCGATCCTAAAGCAGCCAACCCGGCAGACGTTGCCTCGATCGATTCGATCATGAAGGCCGTTTATGACGTTATTTCGGGCGACGCCGATAAACCGCGTGACTGGGACCGTTTTCGGTCTTTGTTTTACAAAGACGCACGGCTGATNNGAAAAAATACGCAGACCGGTATTATTGCCGCCCGCTCGCTGTCGGCTGACGATTATGTCACGCGCGCGTCCCCGATGATGGCAAAAGAGGGATTTTTCGAACGCGAGCTTGCCCGCCGTGTGGATCAATACGGCAACATCGCCCATGTATTTTCAACTTATCAATCGTTTCACAAAGCGGCTGACAAGGAGCCGTTTGCTCGCGGAATCAACAGTTTTCAGCTTTTGAACGACGGAAAACGCTGGTGGNNAACGATCTATTGGCAGGCGGAGACGCCGGAGAACCCCATCCCGAAGCAATACCTGAAAAATAGTAAATAAAGTTCAGATAATGGAGCAAACGAGATCAATTCAATCAAGATTTCAGCCGGGAAGGTTGGCTTCCCCCTCTCTACTCGGCCATGATTGACGGTAAGGACCACAAGACAAATTGAAACCGGGCCACTGCCAAGCTGTGAGACTCTTGACACGGTATTGCATCTATGCGACAATCTTTCAGCCACGCATCCGGCGGGGCTGAAACAGGTCTTTGACAATTGGAGATT
>DLHV01000259.1:2815-3603 GCA_002483395.1 Chloracidobacterium sp. UBA7659
AGCCGTTCCATTTTTGCACGCAAGTGGAACGATTTTTGGAACGACGACCGTCTCAATTAAAGGAGTGTTTGTTAAAACGAAGTGAGACAATTTATTGCTGTAACCGATTGTAATTGCGAGAGTTAAGCCGTCCCACTTTCCGCACACGTGGGACAGTTTCCCACATTATTGTGACCAGCAAAAATGATCGGACGAAACGGAACGGAACCTAAAATGTCGTCCATTCGCCGCAGTAGGACAGATCGGCCCGGCCCATTATTAGCATTTCGTCGTCGTCACGCCAATGAATGTGCGTAATTCCGCCTTCGGCATGAACGGAGACGGTGCGGTCCGTCCGGCCGGTAAACGCTGACAGCACGGCGGCCCCGGTTGAGCATGTACCGGACGAGGACGTTTCGCCCGCTGCTCGCTCCCAGATCCTGATTTCGATATTTTCGCGATCGAGCATCTTTACAAAAACGATGTTCGCTTTTTCAGGAAATACGTCATGAACTTCGAGGGCCTTGCCAAATGTTCGCCATTCGGGATCGAATTCATCGACAAAAACACACGCGACGGGATTACCGACGTTTACGCCGGAGATTAGAAATTCTCGCCCAGCGGCAGCGACCGGAAAACCGATTACGGAATCCTGAGGACTGGGAGTCGCGACAGGCACGTCAATGCTCGCGAACTTCGGCTTGCCGATCTCGGCCTCAAACCAATATGTCCCGCGTGCCGGGTTTTCGACCAAGCGATAATTCTTGACGCCGCTTCTTGTAAGCAGCCGCAGGATTTCATCGGCCCAG
>DLHV01000006.1 GCA_002483395.1 Chloracidobacterium sp. UBA7659
CCTACCGGTCGTGTTTCCGCCTCTTTCGCAGCGACTCGAAATAATCTAAACTTACTAAAATCCTTTCGGAGCAAAGTTAATTCATGAACATCGTCTCTGCGTCTCTGCGGTTTAGTTCTTCTCACTGCTATTGCGACGTTCGCCCAAACCGTCCCCGCGCCGAAGGACGCGCTCGGCTTTACGCCCGGCGACGACCGAAAGCTGGCGAGCTGGGCGCAGGTCGTCGACTATTTCCAAAAGCTCGACAAAGCCTCCGACAGGATGACTTTTCAAGAGATTGGCAAGACGACGATGGGAGCGCCGTTTGTCTATGCTACGATCAGCAGCCCCGCGAACCTCGAGCAAATAAAACAGTATCAAGAAATAAACGGCATCCTCGCCGATCCTCGAAAGATCAAGAAGAGCAAGGACGAGATCGCCGATGTGCTTGTAAGAAGAGGCAAAACGATTGTACTTATCACCTGCGGCATACACTCGACCGAAGTTGGCTCGACGCTTTCGTCGATGCTGATCGCGCACCGACTGACATCAAGCAACGAGCCTGACATTCAAAAGATCCTGAACAACACGATCATCCTTCTCGTGCCGAGCCTCAACCCCGACGGCGTTGATATCGTAAAAAACTGGTACGACAAAACGCTCGGCACGCCCTATGAGGGCACCGAGCCGCCGGAGCTTTATCACAAATACGTCGGCCACGACAACAACCGCGACTGGTACGCCTTCACGCAGGTCGAGACGCAGCTCACGGTCGATAAAATTCACAACGTCTGGCACCCGCAGATCGTCCACGACATTCACCAGCAGGGCCAGAACGGCTCGCGGCTCTTCCTGCCGCCGTATATGCAGCCCGTTGAGCCGAACGTGCCCAAACAGATCGTCGAAGGCTACACCGAACTCGGAAACGCAATGGCCGCCGATCTTCGCTCTAAAGGTTTCCAAGGCATCACCACCAACTCGACCTACGACGCATGGACACCCGCACGCGCATATTCCCACTACCACGGCGGCGTGCGAATTTTGTCCGAAACCGCCTCGGCCCGCCTCGCAACGCCGGTAAACATCAAGTTCGAAAACTTGCGAGCGGGCAGCGACGACGGCTACGACCCAAAGGTCGAGTCCGCCAACTTCGGCCCCGTCTGGCGCGGCGGCGAATGGAAACTCCGCAACATCACGGACACCATGACCACCGCCGCGTTCGCGCTAATGAATCACGCCGCCGACAACCGCGAAGCATGGCTCAAGCGGTTTTATGAGATCGGCAAAGAAGCCGTGCGGCCGAGAATAGACGGTGAGTTGTTTGGCTTTACCATTCCTGCGCCCTATTCACGTGGATTCGATCAGCCGTCTTGGGGTATAACCGCAGATCTAAAAAGAGCGGGTGTAGAACTAGAAGAAACGGACAAAGGCTATCTTGTCAGAATGGACCAGCCATATGGAGGATTTGCAAAAGCTCTGCTGGAAACGCAAAACTATCCAAACCTGTTGGATGGCCGTGGGCATCCGATCGCGCCTTATGACGTAACTGCCCATAGCCTGCATCTTTTCTATGGATTGGATGTTAAACCGGTTACTGCTCCGTTTACGTACAAGACGACCTCATTCTCTTGGTTCGGTGGACTTCTTGGCGGCTGCTCCGTTCGTGGGAACGTTTTGCTTTACAAAAGTAGTGTTCCTTCAATGGATGAGGGCTGGACTCGCTGGGCTATGGAACACCGAGGGCTACCAATAGCACTGCGGCTTCACCCCAACCCGGAGGATAGGAGATGCCCAAAGTATTCGACTGTAACCGACTCAGCGATTCGAACACTTTCTCCGAATCCTGACAAGGTAATCCTCTTCCCCGACCAACCGCCCGCGCAGATCCTCAACGGCTATGCAAAAGGCTCGATGCCGGATGAGTACACGGGCGGCGTTGGGAAGGAGGGCGTTGAGAATCTGAAGAAATTTGTCGAGGCCGGCGGCACGCTCGTCTTCCTCAACCGCGCGTCGGAGTTTGCGATTGAGCAGTTCAACCTGCCAATCCGCAATATCGTAAAAGGCCTCGACCGAAAGGCGTTCTACATTCCCGGCTCGATCCTTCGCACCGAGCTCGACACCACGCACCCGATAGCCAAGGGAATGCCCCAACAATCGATCGCGTGGTTTGAGAACTCGCCCGCGTTCGAGCTGTCAGAACCGCCTCCGTCAGGGGGCGGCCAGAAGGTTGGTGAAGGCTCAACGAACCGGCCGCCCGCTAACGCAGGCGGTTCCGACATCCGTATCATCGCCCGGTATCCAACCGACCCAAAACAGATCCTCCTCTCCGGCTGGGCCCTCGGTGCCGAAAAGATCGCCGGCAAAGCAGCGCTCGTGGAGTTCACCGTCGGCAAAGGCAAGATAATCCTCTTCGGTTTCCGCCCCCAATACCGAGGCCAAAGCCTGGCGACATTCCCTCTGCTATTCAACGCGATAAGCAATTAGGAAGTTTTTGCCGCAGATTGACGCAGATAAGTGCGGATTGGAGAAGAATCGGTTTTCGCTTCCTTCATCTGCGTTATCCGCGTTCATCCGCGGCTGAATTCTTTTTCGATGTCTCTGCTATTTTTCGATTTTTCGAACTTCCCCGGAGGGACTTCGTATTTTATTATTGTGGGTAACAATTCGCGTCAATTTTAAGATTCAGTTGTTGCCTGAGCTAAAATGCTCCTCATCTTTACAACCCTTCTTTTTTTGCTTGCCGGTATCTCGCTTGCGTTCCTAATAAAACGGCTTGTCAGCCCAGCGCTTTTGGAAGAACGCCAGCCTCCGAGCCTTGCCGCCGAGAAGTATCGGCCACTATTCGAGCCGACCGCCGAGGATGTCCGTAAATACGAAGCGGAAGAAAACGTTCAGCTTGCCGCGAAGCAGGCCAGCGACGAGCGTCTTATCTCAGAAGAAAAGCTTGTAAATTTGGAGAAATTTCGCCAAACTTGGAGTGAATCTCCGAACAAAGGGGCAACCATAGAGTTGCTGTACCGCGCTTCGCATACCGACAGCGGCGAAGCCTATTTGGAAACGGCCAATATCGTCCTCGAAGCCTGGCGGGCGGGAAAAATTCCCGATCTGACGGCCGACGATCTGGCCCATTTGTTGGACAGCCATTTTTGGCTGCTGCCAACGCAGGAAAGGACACCCGGCGTTAGTTTCCGCATTCAGCAGGAAATCGCAGGTTTGCGGCGGGGTTCAGAAGAGTAAAACCTGTAAGTTGAGTAAATAAATGGATAACACGACTACTCTGATCGTATTGGGCGTCTTAGCGTTGATCGGGCTAGGTCTGATCTGGTACATCGTCACGCGTTTTCTGGTCAATATCGGCGCCAAAGAGGTCGGCATCAAGGAACGCCGTTATTTCGGACGCCGGATGCCGCAGGGCCGCGTCGTCGCGACCGATGGCGAGGTCGGTTTGCAGGCCGACGTGCTAAAGCCCGGGCTGCATTTCGTAATGTATCCGGTCGAGCGCGTAGTGCAAAAAGTGCCGCTGGTTGAGATCGGAGCCGACGAGCTCGGCGTGATCGAAGCCATCGATGGTGAGCCGATGCCGATGGGAAGTATTTTCGCCCCGGACCGTGCGCAAAATGCTCATAACAACTTTCAGGACCCGATCGCGTTTATCAAACAGGGCGGCGTCAAGGGCATTCAGCTTCGCACGCTTCCGCCGGGAAAGTGGGCAATTCATCCTTATCTTTTCCGGGTNNGCTCAGACAACCGTCATTCCTCCAGCAAAGGTCGGCACAATTACAGCGGCTGACGGTGATCGGCTTGATGCCGGACGCCTGCACGGTAAGGCGATCGAAAACCATAAGAACTTTCAGGATGCGGAAGCCTTCGTTTACAACGGCGGCCAGAAAGGGCCGCAGGTCGAGATACTGACGCCGGGAACATACCGCATTCACACCCAGTCGGTTTCGTCGGAGGACGGAAGCCCACAGGCCGGCCTCTTTAACGTACGATTTT
>DLHV01000028.1 GCA_002483395.1 Chloracidobacterium sp. UBA7659
GTTGGCGTAGGAGTTGGTGTTGGTGTTGGACCTACAGACCCGGCAAAAGTCCACGGCGAGAATTGCGTGACATTGTTGTATTCCACCCAATTCTGGGTGGTGTTTCGGTTGGAGACTCCCTGCGGGGTCCAGTTTGTGCCGTTGTCTCTCCACAATTGCAGCGTCGATTCATTGTTGCCGTTTAGCTCTGAATCAAGATAGTGCAATCGCAGAGTCGCCGTGTAGCTGCTGCCGCCGGTCGGCGTGATGAAATAGGTGCGGTTGGCTGCATTAGGAAACCCGGCAGGAGCCGTCAATCCGACATTTACAGTGATATCCGTCGGCGGTGTGCCGGAGGTGAATTGAATCGTGGTGAACGGATTGCCATAGGCAATAGCCGCTCCCGGACACGCGGCAAGATTGGCTCGGCGGATGCTGCCTATAACATCGCCACCACCGCTCCAGAGCACGTTGCAGGGCAGGCTTAGAGTGAATGCGCCTGTGTTGATCCGGCCATCCAAAAATAGAGACGGTCCCGCGTAGGTTATGTCCGACAAAAGAGTTGTAGTGGACACNNGACTGGATGCCGAAACTCCCGCCAGGGCCGCTAAAGATGCCTGTTCCTCCAAGCTGCTGATTTATCGGTAAAAAATTCGCACTGCCGAAGGTCAAACTTGTTGAGACAACCGAACCATTATTCGTAAATGTGTTTCCCGTGAAAAAGAGTCCACTGCCGCCGCTCAAGGTTGCCCCGGGATCAATGGTGAAAGGTCCCGAAACCCGTAAAGACGGCGTGACTGTACCCGAAGCGATTCTAACGCCGGACGCAAATGGATCTGTTCCGGCTCCCGTCAGTGAAGCCGTCCCGCCGCTCGGCTGCATTCTCAGTGTGCCAGTGCCAATGACCCTACCGTTGTTAAACACATTCACATTGCTGCCGGTAAAAGTGAGCGTGAAGCTTCTTAGATCCAGCGTGTTGCCGGTCGGGATCAATAATTGACCCTGATTAAGTGTCACACTNNTCATCAGCATGGTCATGGAAGGCGAGCCGACGGCGCCGATTTGAATGGATGTTCCGGAAAACGAGCCGGCTCCGGCAATTGTCTGTGTGCGGGGCGTACCGGTGATATTGAAGTTTAGGAAGTCAACCAATAACGATCCGTTATTAGTGAGAGCCGGACCGTTAAAATTCAAGACCGTGGCGGTGACGGAGTTGCTTTTACCCACGGTTCCGTTTACGGCGAGATCGCCGTTTATATCCATTGTTCCTTCGTTAAAGTTGAAAGTCGCTCCTGGATCGATAATGAACGAGCCGCCAAGAGTATTTCTAAAAATGGAATTAATGGTGCCTGATTGTATGCGCAGCGACGGCTGAAACGAACCAACGGGACCGTCAACATCAAAGTTGGCGGTGCCGCTGATCGGGTTTAGGTTTACCATACCTGTTCCTCTGAAACCGAAGTTGGCGTCGCCATTATTAGGATAGACGGCGGTGAACTGATTTCCCTTAAAGTTTAATGTCCCGCCACCGCTGATGTTGACCCCGCCGAAAACGCTTAGGCTGCTGCTGCTGTTAACGGTCAGGGTTTGGTTGTTTAAGTTCAATCTGGCAAAAGGCTGAACGGTGACGGAACCGAAGTCAAAGGTTACATCGCTGGTCAAAACAGCCGTGCGCTGAATGTTCAAAAAGGTGTTGTTCCATTGACCTGGTCCGGATAAGGTTTGTACTGCTCCGGCCGGGCCATTAAGATGGATTCCGGCTCCCCTGATTATCCCGAAATTTGTAATACCGCCCCTTACACTAGATGGCAGGTTGAGGTCGATAATTCCCATTAGAGTGACAGCATTATCCGGCCTGACGTTCAGCAGATTGTTGCAGGAGATGTTGCTGGAAAAGGGGCCGACGGATTCGATCAGGCNNTACATCAGCGCTTCCACCGGTGAGCGAAAGCCTTCCGTTCACACGGAGATTTCTCGCAACAGCGCTGCCTCCACTTATAGTGATAGGGCAGGTGACGAAAATGTCGTCGTTTGTCGTGGGAATTTTTCTGTTGTTCCATGTGCACGGACAGTCCCAGTTGCCGGGAGGACAGCAGACCCCGGTAAATTGAGTAAGCCTGCACCAACTCGATCCGGCGGGACAGGGCGGGCCGTCGGGGTCTCCATTCCACGTACACGCGGGCAGGTTCAAAACCGGCGTGTGTGTTATGTACATTCCGCGTCCGTGAGTAGCTGCCGTCAACTTTCCCTGCGACCAAAAAAGTTCATCGACTGAAACATTTGCCGGGCCGCCTTGCGGCAGCTGCCAGGTCGCTCCGCCGTCTTCCGAGGCGAAAATGCCGACCTCCGTGCCAATGTAAAGAAGGTTGCCATTTGCCGGATTGACAAGAATGCTCCGAACAGGAACAGCAGGAAGATCGGTGGCCGATCCGGTAACACCGCTGACGTCGATCCATGTCGTTCCGAGATCTTTCGTAACGTAAATATTGTTATTGTTGAAACCGCCGAATGTAGCATATATCCAATTCGGACTTTTCGTGTTGTCGATTGCCAACCGCGTAACGAATCGGGTCGGCGTAGTTGCATTATCGATCCTGCTCCATACAGGCGTGATATTAGTCCCATCGAAGGTTCGGTATATTTGACCGTCGTTGTGACCGACGACGATAAAGTTCGAGTTTGTTTCAGAGACCGCGATCGCGCTGATCGGAGGAGTGGGATTTGGAGTAGGAGTTGGAGCGGGGCCGGGAGGAATCGGTCTCGGAGCAACCGGTTGCTTAACCTGTACCCAGGTGGCAGCAGATTTGACATCCGAGCTGCGCCACAGGCTCAGACTCCCCGCCAGCATCGTATTAGGGTCACTTGGGTCGAGAATGAACGGCGCAATGAAATTCGCGTTTGCTGCGTCGGTAATTCCAGCGAAGACATTGGTTGTTGAATTTCCGCCATCGGAGCTGCGAAAGATCTGCAGATTCGGCTGCTCACCGTAAAGATAGTTGGCGTCGGTCGGATCGGCGGCAACAAAACCGCCGTCTCCAGCAGCAATAGTTGACCAGGTTTGCGGATCGTACGGCGGATCAAAACCCGATGTAGTTTGTACTCTGATCGTGCCGTTATCCTGCGTGCCGCCGAATATCGTCGCATTTGCAGTAATCGCACCGCCATAAAATTGCGTGATTCCGAGGTTGTGGTTCAGATGAATCCAGCCGTTCGTCTGGCCGACCGCTGAGACATCGTCGGTACGGAATATTCCGCCATCGTTGCCAAAGTAAACTATCTTGTTCGCGGCGTTGTCGAAGCCGGGATGCGCCACGATCATGTGGTGATCTGCATGGGCCGACGTATTGGCACAAGCTCCTGGCTGTCCAGCGCCGCACTGCCATCTGCTGATCTGCGTAAAATTTGTACCGCTATTTGTGCTGCGGAACAGATCGATGCCGCCAACGATCACAAAAGTAGCATCCAAAGGATTGACCCAAACGATGTTGTCGTACCAACCCTGATTGCCGCCGGTGGAAATGAAAAAATTAGTTCCGGTATTGACGCGTGCATAGTTTTGTCCGCCGTCAGTGCTTCGATAGAGGTCGCCGTTGTTATTGTTGACCGCCGCGTAAACGATGTTGGAGTTGCTTGGTGCATATGCCAGCTCTACTCGACCGTTGGTTACCCCGGTTCCGCCGTTTGTGATTGCGGGGTTAAATGTCGCTGCTGTCCAGGTTTGTCCGCCGTCGATAGAGAACTGGGCGCTTGCGGGGCATGGCGGGCCAGGCGGCGTGGGACATTGCGTGAGTTCCCCAGCAACAACATTTGTATTGCTGTTCGGGTCAAAGTCAATTTCAAGAGCGGTAACGCTCGTCCGCTGCGTCCACGTTGCTCCGCCGTCGATCGATTGCGCAATACCCCCGGCAATACCGGAGCCGCCATTAGTATTATTATCCTGACCACCCGTTGCCGCCAGAATAGTTCCTCCGTTCGGTGAGATCGCTAAGCGGTTTACAAAAGTCCAAAATGCCGAACAGGGCGCGTTGCCAACGCCGCAGCCCGCCGGATTGGCGGCAGCCGGGTTGGTGCTTGCCAATAGATTCCAGGTATTGCCGCCGTCGATAGACTGAAAAACACCGCCTCCGCGTTGTGAATCTCCATTGCCGAAGCCTTCGCCTGTACCGGCATACATAATGGTCGGGCTGTTTGGGTTGATGACCATCGTCGAAACAGCCAGGTTCGCCAGGAAATCACTAACTGGCTGCCAAGTAACGCCGGCATTTGTCGTTTTCCAAATGCCGCCCGACACGCTTCCCACCCACAGGTTATTAGCATTATTTGGGTCAATTACGATCGACCGAATGCGCCCGCCGACATTGCCCGGACCGAGCCATGCCCAATCCGCCGGAGCAAGCCCGGCCACTTCCAACCCCTCAGGTTTCCCGGCTGCATTGGCGCGGCTTTGCCGAAGAGAGCGCATTTTGTCCATTTGTCTTCTTGCCTTTTGTAGGCCGTCGACGGGGATTTTGCCTTTCTCGTCCTGCATTTGCAAACGCCGAAACCTCGCCGCTTCATCAGGCTGATCTCCACGGGCTTCCTTTTCTTCCTCTACTTCCAGCTTTTCGGCGTTGGCCGTTAACATGGTCCGAACCTGATCTCCATAGTTGGGAAGGAGTGTAAAATTATTCGACTCGATCGGGTTCTTCTTCTTAAGGTTGACCTGAGCGGAGGAATTCGGCATTTTCATTGCGGCAGGCGCGCTCGTTCTTTCGATGGACAACGCTGAGCTCGTCTCGTTCGAACGCTCGGTATTGGCGAAATCGCCGGCTGTCGGCGTCTTATCTCCCGAATTCACAGACGTATCGCGTATAATCCACGGCTCGAAAGCGATCAAGGCCACGATGACCGACAGGAAAAGGAAAATGAAAGGTAGAATCGAAAGAAACTGTCGCTTGTTGTATTTCATAAATCTCTCCTTGCCATAAATGTTTAAAGGTCCACCTTCAGGCAGAGTGCAAAATCATTTCAGTGACTTTCTGAGAATCAGCAGTGGTATCCATTTGTGGTTAGTTTTTAGCCGAAACGGGAAACTTATATAACTACCCAAATGAGCAGGTTGAAGGTGTATTTAAGGAGAGCACCGGAGGAATGTTTTTGGAGAATAGTGTGGAGTCGAATAAGTAGCGTCTGTCCGGCTGCTCTTAAAATTCGAACGGCGGAGAGAATACTACCCTCCGCCGTTCACCGTCGTTACAGACTTAATTAACCACCTCTATCGAATTGAGTGCGAAATCGTTTGCTCCGGTAGAAGTTCCGGCTTGAAGAAGAACGAAGACCGAATCTATATGCTGCAAATCGACCGGCCCTGGAACACCCACAAATTCGTCCAGAGGATAATCAACATAAAAGTCCCCGCCGTCCGTTCGCGCGGCTATGGACTTGGTCAACGAAGCTCTGTTGCCCTGTGAATCAATAAGCTGAACCGCATCGCTGATATCATGATCGGCACCGTCAAAACTTAGTCTGATCTTGTTATAGCTTGAAAAATCAAGATTTAGCGGGTTAGCCTGCCCTGCCGTATTTACGCCGTAAAGCAGGTAAACGCTCCACGATGAGCGGTAGGCGGCAGAAAGAATCAACGGGCCGTTTCGCCGGATGTGCAGGTTCGAGGGTTCGTTGAAGCCGCCTAACGGCTGTACGCCGAAAGAGGTTTGCCGGGTGCCGCCGATGATTCCGGTCCCTGTTTGATAAGCCACGACGGTTTCGTTTTTTAGGCTTGCTTTGTACTTGCCCGTTTTGAAATCGTCAATAACGATCTGAGCGCGTGCGGCCTGCGAGCCCACCATTATTGCCATCAGAAAAATTGTTGTCGTTAGAATTTTATTCATCTTTCACTCCTTATCTTTTAATTCGTTCGCACAAATTTTTTTGCGAACGTAAAAGTAATAGAGGAAAATGAACAACGCTGTAACTACTTATACGTGCAGGCTGAGTTTTAAATTTCTTGATGGTTTTGGCATTTTTGTTATGCCCCTCTCGTGCATTACAGTTCCCTAACAAATCTGTATTAACAAATAACGAAGGTACCGCCGCGATAATCGACTCCCGGTCTTGCGGAACGAATAGAAATCCTAAAGGAAAGAAGGATTCCGTCCGAGTGCTTTTGCTACTTGCGGCCACCGGCAGCAGAGGGCGTCGATGTGGTCAGTTCCGTCCCTTTTGGCGGCGCTGAGCGTAACACACTCTTCGTTCACTTTTATGATCGTCCAGGCTTGCTTCCTCAGTAACGCCACGCGCTGATTGTAAGGGGAAATCGATCCGTCGCGGGCAACCCACTCGTATGGGTTTCCAACTGTCGATCTGACATGATCCTGAAAATCGAAAATCGCCTGCCTCGTGTTCGGATCTAGCTGTCCGTTCGGCTCGGGGATATTCGCCCGCGTCCACCTTTTTGTAAACTGGGTCAAGTACTTCAGCATCGCTTGAACGACTACAACGTCGTTGGGGGAGTTGTTTCCATTAGCCCCAACTTTCGCGTCCAGATTGATTATGTTGTCACCGTTGTAACTTATCACCTTCGCCATAAACATTCCTCCTGTGCCGAAAGACGGCCGCCTCGGCTTTCACAAGACAACTTCGACTGTTTCCAACAGGTTTCGCTTGAGCTGCAACTTAACGGAGGCCGGCAGGCTGGCGTCTTCCATGGAATATTTTCTCCAATCGAAACCGAGTTCCGACAACGAGTTTCTGTAAATCATATTCAGCATAAATATCGGCTGATGCATGCCCGTAGCCTTTGTGTACCCTCGATTCAAGGGCTCGACGCGGCCGTTTGCGATCATCGCGCAACCGAGGTTGTGGAGCGTTCCGTCGATCTGGAAATACTTTATCCACTTCGCCGTCTTTTGAAGTGCCTTGAAGTCCCTGTGCGGATCGGGCACATCTTTAATGTCGTTCCGCGAAGTGGGCGAGATCGTCCAGTAATTGCCGCCGTTGGTGTTCAGCAAGTAGATCGTTCGAATGAAATACTGGACGAGCATGATATCCGTCCAATAGTTCGGCGCGTTGTCCCCGACAGTGTGAGAAACGTTATAATAGACGTACAGCCCGCCGTGTTTGTCCGTGTATGAGTCAGTAGATGCCATATTTCCTCCATAGCAATTTTCATCGCTTATGCAACTTTATTGGTTAATGGTCATCCGGAATAACTGCACATTTGTGCGGGTGAGGCAGCGTGTCTATCAGGAAATCAGTCTTTCGTTCAAGGCCTTTGCGACTGCTTCCGTCTTGGAGTGGACCTGAAGTTTTTCGTAGATATTCTTGAGATGAAAGGAAACAGTGTGGAACGAAATGCCCATTTCACGGGCGGCGGTTTTTTTGTGGTGACCTTCGATGAGTAGTTTTAGCAGTTCGGTTTCCTGCGGGGTGAGGCGGTAATCGGCGTGTTCGGGCGGGCGGAATTCGCGAAAGAGTTTGACAACGCGGGCTGCTACAGCGGGTGACATGGGCGAGCCGCCTTCTACGGCTTCCTGTAACGCTTCGAGCAGACGGGCAGGCNNAGGCGGCGTGTTTTTTAAAAGATAACCGTTTGCTCCATTACATAGAGCGGCAAATATCTGATCGTCATTATCGTAAATTGTCAGAGCAAGAATCGGCGTGTCCGAAAAGATTTGCCTTAGTTTTTCTATGCCATCTATGCCAGACATTCCGGGCAATCCCAGATCGGTGAGAATAATGTCGGGGGCATCACTTCGTATTCGAGCAAGAGCGGTTTCCATCATTCCGTACCCAGAAACGCACTTATAACCCGCCGTGCCGTTGATCAATGCGCAAAGGCTTTCGCGAACCTCGCGCAGATCTTCAATTAGAACAACGCGTAAAGGCCTGGTCGAAATCATTAAACTTTGATCCGCGGCAGGAGCCATCTGGTGAATAGATTACCGTGTCCCTGGGTGTTTGCAACCTGCACTAACGAGCGGGTTGCATTGTTAGCTCCGTCTTTCGGGGTTTTCATAACGGCATTTCAAACTTGACTACGGTTTCCTTGCCGACGACCGAATTGATCTTCATCTCACCGCCGAGAGCCTCGGCTCGTCGTGCCATGCTCTTTAAACCGTGTCCTTCGCCGTTAAGGCGGGTATCGAACCCTTTGCCGTTATCCTTAATAGACATTTTCAGGATTGAATTCTCAGCAAGAAAATCGATCTCAACGCGTGAACAGCCGGAATGCCGGGCGGCGTTGTTTACAGCTTCCTTAAATATCAACAGCAGGTCGCGCCGCACATTGACGCTTAATCTCAGATCTGTTTCGGAAGACGGCGCATTAAACGTCAAATCTACGTCACGAACCGTAAATACTTCCTCAGCGTGCTGCCTCATCCGGCGGGTCAGATCCAACAAGCTGTCATGATCGGGGCTGATGGCCCAGACGATATCGTTCATCGAGTCCACCGATTCACGAGCGATATTAGCTATCGACGGCAACAGCTCTTTCACTTTTTCAT
Source organism: Chloracidobacterium sp. UBA7659 (assembly GCA_002483395.1). Lineage (GTDB taxonomy): Bacteria > Acidobacteriota > Blastocatellia > Pyrinomonadales > Pyrinomonadaceae > OLB17. Next base: position 8,466 of record DLHV01000028.1, read on the forward strand.
TTACCGAATGCTGCTTTGCCACCTCGCTTAAAAGCGAGATGCGCGTCAAGTTGGCTCCGATGTCGTCGTGCAGATCGGTCGCGATGCGCATCCGCATCCGCTCCATTTCCAAAAGCCGCTCCAGACGATTGCGATAAATCAAATATATCGCAAGGGCGATCAATCCAGCCAGCAATGCGAGAAACCACCAACGCTCCCATACAGGTGCGGCGATCTTGAAGGAAAGAACCGCAGGTTGGCTGATTATCCTATCGGCGCTGACGGCACGGATTTCAAAACGATAATCCCCGCTTGAAAGATTTGCAAAGTTTAAGGTCCGTTCGATTGTTTGGGTCCAGTCCCCACCGCCGAGACGATATTCGTAGCGCAATTTTTCGCCTAGCGTAGCTCCCAGACCGAGAAATTCAACGCTGACTTGGCGCTTGTCCGAATTCAACGCGAGTTCGGAAATTTCGGTTTCACCAAGGATCGAAACGTTTTGCGGTTCGCCGCTGACGCGCAAACCCGTTATCAAAACGGTCGGCGGTTTTCGAGTGCGTACGGGTTCGGGTTGAAACCGCGCCAAACCGTCTATGGTCGCAAACCAGAGCACGTTATTGCTGTCGCGATACGCAACCTCGACATCACTGTTAGGCAAACCGTCGGCGGTAGTAAAATTTTCGATTTGTCCGGTTTCCGGCGTCAAACGGTCAAGTCCGCGTCCGGTTCCCGCGTAGATTCTGCCGAATTCGTCTTCGGTTACGCAATAAACGCCGTTGCTCGAAAGCCCTTCGGCAGTCGTGTAGCGAATAAAACTCAGCGTGTCCGCATTTGTATCGTCGAGCCGCAATAATCCCCAAGTCGTGTTCGCAAGCCAAAGCCTGCCCGCTTTGTCAAAAAACAAATCCCGTGTCCAGCCGGGCGGTGCGTTGTCTTGTTTGGTAAAAACCTTAAATTTGCCGTCGCGGTAACGAATCAAACCGCTTTCGCCCGCGTCGCTTCCCGTTCCGATCCATAGGTTGCCCTTTCTATCTTCCACAAAACTCGTGCCGCCAAGGGCTTGGTTACCGAAACCGAGCGTTTCGGTGTAGTTGTGCCAGACATCCGTCGATCGTTCCCAGCGCAGTAATTCGTTCGGTTTGCCGACAATAGCGACCCAAATATCTGCCCGCGAATCTTCAAATAGGCGAAAGACGTTCTTACCGATTGCTCCCGTTTTAATTTCTTGCGGCACAGCTTGCGATAAATCGTCAAAATTTTTGACATCAGAAAAACGAAAAAGCCCCTCGGCAGTCGGAATCCACCATGCGCCCCTTGAGTCTTGCCAAACGGTTTGCTTCCATCCCCAACCGAAATGTTTCACGCGCGGCGGCAGATTCGGTTTGACGGTCATAAATTTGTCGCCGTCGAAACGGCTGACAAATAAGCCTTTGCTGAGAGAATGAACAAATAAATCGCCAGTCCGGTTTTGAAAAATCGAATGATTATGCGAATCGCTCAAACCGCTGGCTTCGGCGTAAGTCGTAAAACCGTAACGCCCGATTTTTTTCAAACCGCAACGNNTCCAAACCTCCTTATCGCATAAATCGTTCTCAGCTGTGTAAGTCCGGCAAACGGATTCGCCACCCTCGCCTTGCCACAAACATAAACCTCTGGTTGTTGCTATCCAAAACTTGCCGCCGCTCGACTGAAACAAATCGGGAGTCCAATTGCTCGGCAAACCGTCTTTCATTGTGAAAATGCGCCCGATAATTGCGCCATTCGGCTCTGGCTCGTTCACCAGANNTCCGGAAATCCCGCCCAGATTTGCCCGTTTTTATCTTCGAGAAGCGAACTAATGCTGCCATTCGGCAAACCGTTTTGACCCGTGTAATGTTCGGTTTGTCCCGAAGGCAAAAGGCGCAGTAAACCATTGGATGTTCCAATCCACAACACGCCGCGAAGGTCTTCGATAATCGTCGTAATGAAAAATGCTTCACTCGGCGATTTGCCAAGCGGTACGTTTTCAAATTCAATATTTTCGCCAATTTCTTTGACGCGATACAATCCGCCGCTTGTTCCCGCCCAAACCGCGCCGTTCTTATCCTCAAATAAAACATTAAAACTTTTTGCTTGCGGAATGTCGGGCAAAAAAACGGAAAACAGCGTATTCTCCTTTGAACCGCGAATGCCTTTCGGATTAAGCCGCGCCAGACCGTTTCCCGTACCGATTAGGATCGTTCCGTTGCGTGTTTCTAAAACGTCATAGACCTGTCGGGCAGGCAAACCGTCATCAACCGTAAAATTTGTAAATTCGTAACCGTCAAAACGTGAAATTCCGTCCACCGTGCAAAGCCACAAAAACCCGTGCGAATCCTGCCGAATCCGCGCTACGTTATCACGCAAAAGCCCGTCCGCGACCGTGTAAGTTTGCACAGGTAGCCGTTCGGCTTTTGAGACTATTGANNTTAAAACAAGCCCTACGCAAATCACCTGGTGAATCGTTGAAGCGATATGTGATTTCGATCTGCGATAGAAGCCACTGTGTCTATTCTCATTGAGGGTTAGAGTTGATTTAGAAATCATCGCATCTGAATTGTTCTTTGACAAGAGACTGGCCATAGGCAGACTGTATTTCTTGGAGGTAAGACTCGATGTACACAGCATTTCGCTCACTTGCGGCTTTGAGTTCCGTGGTTTTGCTTGATGTTTCGCGAAAAAATGGTCGTCTTTGTTCATATTTCCTGTTCTGTATGCAATATTGCGGCATCTGTGAAACCTACTGGACGCAATTATTAGTTTATAGGCACTAATTCTGGATAGTGAAAAACAATTCGAGCAATTTAGTTCACTTTACGGCACCTAGAGTTTCGTCAAACCATGCATTCAGCGCTGGCACATAAAATTCGGCTGTCGGAATGTGGCCGCCGTCGTAAATGACCACTTTTTTGGGTTCGCGAAGCAGGTTGAACAGCGGTTTTGCATCGGTGTTGTAAGGAAATGTCTCGTCGTATCGGCCATTAATAAACAGCTTCTGCGTTCTTATCTGCGAGGCAAAGTTTATCGGATTGGTTTCCGCAATACGCGCTCGAAATTCTCTTTCTAGACCGGCACTTACAAATCCGAGACTCTTATAGCGAGTCTCTATCGCGGTTAGCACAAGGCCAAGGTTTGCGCCGTTTGAGATTCCGAGAAATCCGAGTTTTGATTTATCTATATCATCGCGGGTTTCGAGATAATCGACGCCGCGACGCAGATCGGTTATCCAGTTTGTCATCTGCCGGCGAAACTCGACACTCGCCGGTTCGGGCGGATTGTAATTCGACGCAAACGGACGCTCGACATAGCCTTTCAAGACAACGCCAAAAACCGCTCGTCCCGATTTCACAAACGGCGCGGCAAACATCTCGATCGAGTCGGGCAGGCTGCGATTGCCCCGCACGACATCGCCCGGCGGCACATAGTGAATGACCTCGAGCGGACGCTCGAAATTTTTCGGCAGGTAAAGATAACCGACCGCCTGTTCGCCGGCGTCGCCGCTAAAAACTATGCGTTCGCGCACCCACGCGTCGGTCTCGATTTTTTCGGTAACGGTGGCATTCAACGGTTTTTTGTCGTATTCGTAGTGTGTCAGCCAGACTTTGAAATCGGCGTCGCTCGACGCGACATACTCGGGCGTCTCTGCCGTCGGCAGCTTTTGCGCACCCTGATCGCCTTTTGCTTCCGAAGCGTTCAACGCGCAGCGAAAACCGATTCGATTCGATGTGTAAAGTCCCGGATACTCGCCATAATCACCGAATGAGTACACGAGATCGTTCCATGCGCCGCCGCTGGTCACAAAGCCGTCTGGACTTTCATTTAGGTTCCATTCCGAAACATTTCCAGCCATGTTGTAGACACCATACGGGCTCATGCCGAATTCATTCGCGGTGACGGGAAGCGGTCCGGTTCCGCGAAAATTAGCTCGGTTGTTGGTCGTCTCGCCCTGCCTGATAAAGCCCCACGGCATTGCGTTAAAACGCGGATCGAAAGCACCGTCGCGAGCAGCTTTTTCCCATTGAAAAACGGTCGGCAGCCGTTTACCCCGAAATGCCGCGTATGCTGCTGCCTCGTACCAGTTGATGTCCGTAACCGGATGATCGCCGCTGCCGTCCGGGTAATTCTGGTTTGTCCAACTGCGCGGGCCCGCGAGTCCTGTCTTGTCCTTAAAATCGGCGATAGCCTCGCGCATTGGTATGATCCTGCCGTTTTTATTTACCGAAATCTGCCAGTATTCTGCTTTGACATAACCGCCCGCGGTGATGAATTCCTTGTACTCAGCATTCGTGACCTCGTATTTATCAATAAAAAATCCGTCGAGCTGCACTTTTGTTTCGGTCGGGCGCGACCAATTTACAAGATTGTATTCGCCCTCGGGCACGTAAACCATGCGTTCGGGCAGACGGCCGTTTTCGAGCAGATTTGTTTTGATCTCGAGCGGCGGTGTTTCAATAAAGCTGCCGCCGATGCGTGGTATCGTGCCGGAGATCGTCCGTTCAAACAGCGCGTAGCCGTCCTTTTCGATCTGCAAAATATATTGTCCGCGCGCGATGCTAAGTTGGCTGATCGGTGTTTCGCCGATGAGCGCTCTATCCGACGAACTTCCCTGCTTATCCGGTATGAATCTACGCAAATAAACGCGAGCGCCGCTCGGTTCACTCTCGACCGTAAGCGTGTCTGAGATCGTCGGCATTATCCGCTTTAGGGTTTCATCGCCGGGCAGCGCCGGTTGGATGTCGAGCGCGAGATCATAAGCTTCAAAATTACGTTCGGCCTTAGCAAGTTCCTCAACCTTTTTCAGATTTTCCCTTGCCTGATTCAAACTTATCGTCTGCCAGCCGAACCATCCGGCGACGAGCAAGAGCAATGTCGCAACTCCGGCAAACGCGATTCGTTTCCAGCTAAACCCGCCTTTTGTCCCAAACGGAGAATCGGCGACGACCGTCGGAAGCTCAGACAGAAATTCACTGATCTTCTTGTCGCCCGATTCCGATGTCGCGTGCAGCTCGAGCTGTTCGGCAAATTCGAGTTCTTGTCTCAAGTGACGCAAATCGACGATAAAATCGCCCGCCGTTTGGTATCTTTGATCAGGATCCTTTTGCAGCGCCTTGTTCAAAATCACAGCAAGCTCGGCGGGATTTCTAATCGATTCCTGTGGTTCCTGATAGAGGATCGCAGCCAGCTTTTCGACCGTGTTTTCACCGCGAAAAGGAATCTTGCCCGACGCCATTTCATACAGCACAACGCCGAGGCTCCAGAGATCGCTGCGTGTATCGACTTCGTGACCACGTACCTGTTCCGGCGACATGTAACTAACCGTGCCGACGATCAGCCCGACCTTGCTTAAAAGGCTTTGCGACGTGTTCTCCGCACCTTCGATCGTTATGCGTTTTGCCAGGCCGAAATCCAGAACGACTGCCTGTTCGTTTGAAGAGACAATAATGTTGGCGGGCTTGATGTCGCGGTGAACGATGCCGCGCCCGTGCGCCTCGGCGAGCGCATCGGCGGTCTGAATCGCAATGTCGAGCGTGGTGTGCAGACGCAAGCCGCCCCGATTTATTAAATTCGAAAGCGTTTCGCCCTCGACATACTGCATCACGATGAATTCGCGCCCGTTCTCGGCTCCGATCTCGTGAATCGTGCAGATGTGCGGATGTTCGAGAGCGGCTGCGGCGCGAGCCTCGCGCAAAAAACGTTTGGTCGAATTTTCATCATCGAGTGAAAGAAATTTGAGCGCGACGTTACGGTTTAGCCGCATGTCCTTTGCCAGATAAACTTCGCCCATGCCGCCCGCGCCCAGCAATTCCACGATCTCGAACGAGCCGATCTTTTCGCCCGGCGACAAACTAGGAGACGAATTTTCAGATGCAAGACCTACTTTTGGCGAATCGATAAAACTGTCCTTCGCATCGCTGGCGGCAAGCAGGCTTTCGAGTTCATTGCGCAGCTCGTCGTCGCCGTCGCACGCCTCTTTCAAAAAGCCCGAGCGCTCGGCGGCACTTTTAGCGAGAGCTTCGCTAAAGATCACGCTTATTTCATTCCACTTGGTTTTCTCCATAGCGAAAAGTCACGATTGCAACTGAGTTTTCAGCCACGCCCTTGCAAGATTCCAGTCGCGCAGCACGGTGTTTGAATGTACGCCTAGAACCTCGGCGATCTCGTCGTTACTGAGCCCGCCGAAAAACCTCAGTTCGACAACCTGCGCGCGACGCGGATCGATCTCAGCAAGCTCTTTCATCGCCTCATCGAGCGCGATCACCTCCGACGGTTTTTCCTTTACAAACACAAACGCGTCGTCGAGCGAAACTTTTTCCGCCGCTCCGCCGCGCTTTTTCGCTTCGNNAATCAACCAAAATCCGCCGCATCAGGCTCGCCGCCATAGCAAAAAAATGCTTCCGGTTCTGCCAGGTGGTATCTTGTTCGACGAGCTTGAGAAAAGCTTCATGTACGAGCGCCGTCGGCTGCAGCGTATGCCCTTTACGTTCGTACTTTAGATAATGCCCGGCGAGACGCCGCAGTTCCTTATACACGAGCGGCACGAGAGCGTCTGCCGCTCGCGCATTNNAGATAAGCAGCTCGGTCACTTCTCTCGCGGATGGCTCGCTCGGCGGCATGTTTCGGTTGTCTCTACTTTTCACTCAGACTATAAAAATACTCCGCGCGGTGATTTTTTTCAAAAAAAGTTTGTCGGCTGTAGTGGTTTTCGACAAAAGATTTCGCGTTATAGTTCGAACACGGAATTATCCAAATCAATTTTGAGGTTAGACGATGAACACAACTATAGCCAAAACCAACCACGTAAACGAGCCGATCCTGCCACGCATTACTGCCGGAGAAGCCGCCGCAGTTGAAGAGTGTCTCGACCGTTACGGCGACTTGGTATGGGGACTGGCAAAGAAATTTACCAGGTCGCACGAAGACGCGGAAGATGCCGCGCAGGAAATTTTCATGGACGTCTGGCGAAACGCGGCTCGTTATGACGCCAGCAGGGCGGCCGAAAGCACCTTTATCGCAATGATCGCACGCCGCCGCCTGATAGACCGCATGCGCAGAACTAATCGCCGCCCGCAACCCGACGCACTCGAAAACCATCCTGAGATCGGTTATGCAAGCAGCCCGGCGGTGATTGAAAACAAAATCAAAGCAAAAGAAGCCATGAAGGCCATGGCCCAGCTTTGCCCCGAACAGCGCCGCCTGATCGCTCTGACCGTATTTGACGGCCTTTCGCATACCGAGATCGCGATGCTCACTGGCTTGCCGCTTGGCACGGTAAAGGCTCACATCCGCCGAGGCTTGAAGCGTGCTCGGCGGATCATGCTCCACACAAATTGGGGTCCTGACTTTGAAGAACGAAGTTTCGTGTCCGCGTGAGCCAACTGCTCGAAACGCATAGAGCTACGGAGGCAATCATGAACAGCAATACAAATAATTTATTCGCACTCGATACTGAAAATTTTTCAACCGCATTCATTTTGTTTGTACGTTATTCGCACCGCACGCTGATGAGACTGCTTCTTGTGCTGGTTTTTATTTACGCTGCGTTGGCGTCGCAAGCATTATCGCAAAACGTCGCGCAGAGGGAGATTTCGGGCACGGTCGTTACGGCAAACGGTGAGGTCGTCCCCGGCGTTACGCTGGAAATCCGATCTGGCGCGGCCACGCTGACGCTCGCGACGGACGAAGCCGGAAACTTCAAAGGTCAGATCGCATTAGGCGACGTAACCTTAAACCTCAGCGGAAAGAACATCAGGCCTGTAAGCTACAACCATAAACAAGGCGACAACACCGAAAATCTCAGTTTACTGATCGAATACACTATTCCCACCATCTATGCAGAACTGGTCATCAACGCCCCGCAGCTTGAACCAAACGTCGACCGCCGCAACGACCAGATCTATAAAGACACGCTCTTTTCACGCGACGANNGCGACGACCAGATTTTCCAGACGCTCGATTCGGGCATCACCGCAGGTCAGCATGAGGGCGGCGGGAAGTCTTTGGAAATAAGCCGTTTCGGTTTTAATCTCGATCATGGCGGCGTCAACGGCGGCCTGAAAGTGCTGACCGACAACGTCCAGCAAAACCAAGGCACACAGGGTCACGGCCAGGGCTATCTCGGCGCGCTCAAGTCGCTTTCGCCCGAGTTGGTCGACGCTGTGGACATTGTCAACGGCCCTTTTAGCGCGGAATATGGCGATTTCAGCGGTCTTGGCGTGGTGCACATCCGCACGCGTCAATCGCTGTCACATCAATTCACAGCAAGACTGCAGGGCGGCCGATTTAACACGGGGCGCGCTTTTTTCGCCTACAGCCCGCCGATCAAAGATGCTGCTTTTGTAGCCTTTGAGCATTCGCAGACTGACGGCCCGTTTCTACAACCGTTGAAGTACAAGCGCGACAATGTGACCGGGAATTACACTTTCAAACTGTCCGACCGACGCGCTTTCGGGGTAAAACTGAATTTCAGCCGCAATGATTTCCGCTCTTCGGGACAGATTCCCTTAGACGAAGTTGCGGCCGGCAATCTTGACCGCTTTGGCTTTGTCGATCCCGACAACGACGGACGGGTGCGCAGCGGTACGATCGGCCTCTATTTTCGCGACGAAGACACAAAGGGGCGCGTTCTGAAAGTTGACGCTTTTGCCTCGCGCTCGCTCTTTGACCTGTATTCGAACTTTACATTTTTCCTGAACGATCCGGTTAACGGCGACGAGATCGTGCAGCACGATTCACGGCTTCAGGAAGGCATCAATGTGCAGTACATCGTGCCGATAAAATTCGGAGGCATGATCGGAGCATTCACCACAGGCGGAAATTTTCACGCCAATCAGATCAATGTGGGACTCGACCGCTCGATCGCCCGCTCGCCAGTTGAGATCGTCACCAAGGCAAACGCAAATGTAAATAACTATGCAGCTTACGCGCAACAAAACTTTGAACTCTTTGCCGGGCATCTGAACGTGACCATTGGTCTGCGCTATGACTTGTTTACTTTTGCCGTAAACGATCGGCTTGACGCTTCGGTGTCGGGTAAAGCGTCCGCAGCCAAGCTGCAGCCTAAGTTTGGCGTCGCCTACACACCCGATCATCGGTTGCCGCTGACGCTACATTTTAATTACGGACGCGGTATTGTCAGCCAGGACGCTCGCGGCGTGGTGCGTCAGCCCGACGGCCCAAAGATCGCCGTTACCGATTTTTATCAGAGCGGAGTTTCCTATAACTCACAAAGATTCTCTGGCAGCTTTGACGCTTTTTTGATCGATCGTTCAAACGAACAGGTATATATCCCGGACGACGGCAGCATTGAACTCGCCGGACCCGCGCGCGCCTTTGGCTTCGAAGGAAAAACTTCGATGCGTCTGAACCGTTTCATGAGTTTCAATGCGGGATTCACAAAAGTTGTGGACGCTTTTTATCGCGGAACCGCTCCGCGTATTTACGTGGACAGCGCTCCTCACTTGACCGGTAACGCCGCTCTTACGCTCGACGGACTTTACGGCTTTAGCGGCTCGTTACGATACCGCTACGCCAGCAGCTATAGGCTCGACGGACTCGACGATACGCTGCGTGCAAGCGGTTTTGATGTACTCGACTTGAGTGTCAACAAACGCGTAACGAGATGGTTGGATCTGAACTTTGCGCTCGATAACGTGACTAATAAACGTTACTTTGAAACGCAGAACTTTTTTGAATCGCGCGTCCACCCCGGCGATGCCTCGGCCAAACGCATACATGTCACACCGGCTTACCCGCTGACTTGTACCATGGGTGTGACGGTCCGTTTAGGCAAGAAAGATTAACGCAGACCAACTAGTTCACTTCATACGCGTCATGCTTGCTTGGCGTGTTTTTTTGTACCCAGACCATAAAACACTCCGCGCTGTGATTTTTTCTCAGAAAAATTTGTTGGCTGTTGTGGTTTTGGACAAGAGATTTCGCGTTATGGGGTGAACAAGGGATTTTGAAGACTTTGTGAGGTAAAACAGGAACATAGCAATCCTTATTATGGCAGCTATTGCTGCATTCGGATTCAACTTCGATATAAGGAACCTCGATCGTTTTCAAAAGAACTTGTGAGGGCACCGTCCCTCTAAAAAAAACAAAAAAATGGAGAGAAAACAAAAAGTCATGAAAAACTTAATACAAAAAACATTCGCATTGATGCTCGGAGCGGCTTTATTGGCGACGCCTCTCATCTCCGTGCAGGCGTCGAGCCACAGCGAAGCACCGCTTACGGCACGCGATCGCTTTATCGATAATACGGATACCTATGCGTTCCGCAGTATCGAACAAGGACGCGAGGATTACGTAACGATTATTGCCAATTACATTCCGTTTCAACAGCCTTCGGGCGGGCCGCACTTCTTTCGCTGGGACGATACGGCCATGTACGAAATTAGAATTGACAATGACGGCGACGGCGTCGAAGACATCAGCTACCAGTTCAACTTTCAGACCAATTTCAAGAACGGCGACACCATTCTCGGTCAGGGAGCAGCAAATCAGGACGTGGCGATCACATCGCTCGACGATCCCGATTACAATGAGCCGCAGACTTACTCGGTCCGCAAGATCGAGTATAAGAAAAACAAAGCCGCCTCTATGATCGCCGAGGGTTTGACCGTTCCTCCGTCGAACATTGGACCGAAAGTCACGCCAAACTACGAAGAAAATCTCGGTAAAAAAGCCGTGCATGAACTTCAGGGCGGCGGCCGGGTTTTCGCCGGACAGCGAGACGAAGGCTTTTTTGTCGACGTTGGCGGCGTATTTGACGGCCTGAACCTCAAATCGGTCGGCATGAATGGCGGTTACGATTACACAAAGGGCTTTAACGTCAGCACAATTGCGATCGAAGTGCCTATCAAGCACCTGACTCGCAGCGGCAAGATGCCAAAATCACCGACTGCTGACGACGCAGTGATCGGTATCTGGGCGACCGCCAGCCGCAGATCGACCACGGTCATCAAGAGTGACGGCACCCGCGTACTGGACGGCGAATTCAAACAGGTTTCGCGTCTCGGTAATCCGCTGGTTAACGAGGTCGTGATCCCGCTGAAGCTAAAGGACGCTTTCAATTCGCTGTCGCCGAAAGACGATGCGGTTGCAGCTCCGGCGGTTCTCGATCCGGAACTTCCGAAATTGATGAAAGCTGTTTTCGGCATCAACGTTCCGGCCGCGCCGCGCAACGATCTGGTCGCGATCTTTGCCACAGGCATCGCGGTCAATCCGATCACGGGGCCGAATTACACGACGTTTTTGTCCGACGGCAAACCACACGAATACATCCGTTTGAACACGGCGATACCGGTCACTCCGTTTGACAAGATCAATCCGCTCGGATTGCTCGGCGGCGACGTCGCCGGTTTCCCCAACGGACGACGCGTTCAGGACGACGTGGTTGACATTGCGCTCCGAGCGGTTGCAGGCGGTACGCCATTTACGCCGGAATTCAACGTCGCTCCAAACAATGCTCTAGGTGACGGCGCCAACGGCAACGACAAGCCATTCCTCAATCGTTTCCCGTATCTGGCTCCGCCACAGGCAGGTAACTCGGCGAAATAACGCAATTGTAGCTAGTAAACTCCCACAAATTTTTTTATAGGAGAAACAAAATGAACAGCAAAAATACAATTCATAGAATGATCACAGGGTTGATTGCCTTTTCGATCATGTTAACAGCAACCATTATTCCGGCCCTGGCTTCAAGCCATAGCGAAGCACCGTTGATTAGCAAAGACCGTTTTGCCGACAACACAGACACATACGCATTCCGCAGCACTGCTCAGGGACGCGAAGGCTATGTCACGCTGATCGCAAATTACATTCCGTTTCAAGAACCGTCCGGCGGCCCTCAGTTTTATCCTTTTGACGACACCGTTTTGTACGAGATCAAAATCGACAATAACGGCGACGGCGAAGAAGACATAACCTACTCGTTTGAATTTGCAACCACGACGGTTAACGGAGCTACGGTTCTCGGACAGTCGACGGTGAACCAGGATGCCGTGATCAGCTCACTGAACGACCCTGACTACAATCAATTTCAGACGTATAGCGTTCGAAAAATGAATCGCCGGGGGCAGCGGCATCCGATGACGATCGCGTCGGGATTGAAAACGCCGCCGAGCAACATCGGTCCTCGCGTAACGCCAAACTATGAGCAAAACCTCGCACAGTCCGCGATCTACGATCTGCCAAATGGCAGCAAAGTTTTTGCGGGTCAGCGCGACGAAGGCTTTTATATCGATGTCGGCGGAATCTTTGACGCGATCAATCTGCGCTCTATCGGCGCAAATGGCGGCGTCGATACGACAAAGGGATTCAACGTAAGCTCGATCGCGATCGAAGTACCGATCGAAGAACTGACTTCGACTCGGTCGATCCCGACCAGTCCGACCTCGGACGGCGCCGTGATAGGCGTGTGGGCGACGGCCAGCCGACGCACGACGCGCGTGATCAATCCAAACGGCACGCAGATCAACGAAGGCCCCTTTCGCCAGATTTCGCGTCTTGGCAATCCGCTCGTCAACGAGGTAGTCATTCCGTTGAATCAGAAAGACGCATTCAACGCATCATCACCTGCTGACGATGCCGTGTTTGCTCCGTCCGTGATCGATCCCGAGCTTGCGCGGCTTATGAATATCGTCTTCGGCATCACTGTGCCGACCGCTCCGCGCGGCGATCTGGTTGCGATCTTTGCGACCGGAATTCCTGTGAATCCGATCACGGGGCCGAATTATACGACGTTTTTGTCGGACGGACGCCCGCATGAATATCTGCGTCTTAATGTCGCGATAGCGCCGACACCTGCTGCACAACGCAGCCGGTTGGGGCTTCTCGGCGGTGACGTTGCCGGTTTCCCGAACGGGCGTCGTGTAGGCGATGACGTAACCGACATCGCGCTTCGTGCTATGGCCGGAGGAACGCCATTCACATCGGCGACAAATATCGCTCCGAATAACACCCTCGGCGACGGCGTAAGCGTAAATGACGTACCGTTTCTCGAAATGTTCCCGTATCTTGGTTCGCCAAATGCAGGAAATATGTTACGCAGTTCGAACCAAACTCGGCCGGAGCGAGATGGGGACGATTTGCCTGTCGTTGATAAAGACGGCAAACTCCAGTAATTAAGGACCGGGCAGGGCAAAATCGACCCTGCTCGTTTTTAACTATCGAATTTAGGTACAAAAAATCATGATGAACAAACTAATATCCTTGATTCTAATCGTAATTTTAGCAGCCGCGATCGTGTCGAGTTCCGGCTGTGCGAGCGAGGTGGCTTCGGAAAGCTCCGGCGCATCGGCCACGAGTTCAAACGCCGTAAGCCCTGCGGATATACAGATACAGAAGGCGACGGATATGGTCGGGCAGTTCCCCGATCTGGCAAAAAGCCACGTGAATCTGGCAGCAGCGATTTTGGCTAAAGTTCGTGAAACCGGTGACTATTCGTTAAATCGCAGGGCGGAAGACGCCATCAAGCGCTCTCTCGAAATCGAATCAAACAATTTCGCCGCACAGGTTTTGCAAACACAGATTTACCTCTCGGAGCACAAGTTTCGCGAAGGGCTCGATCTGGCGCAAAAGCTCGCCAAAGAAAATCCGAACGATCAGTCAGTGCTCGCTGCGATCACCGACGCGCAAACCGAACTCGGCCTCTATGACGACGCTGTAAAATCGGCGCAGAAATTTGTGGATACGCACCCTAACGCTTCTTCATACACACGTGTTGCGCACATACGCTCGCTGTACGGCGATGTGGCCGGTGCGATCGAAGCTCGCAAACTGGCCGTCCGCATCGCCGATCCACTCGATAAAGAAGGACTCGCGTGGTTCAATTCCGAACTCGGCAAAGAATACTGGAATGCCGGAAATTTTGCCGAAGCAGAAAAGGCGTTTGAGCGCGCGCTAGTAATTTTTCCTGATTATCACTGGGCGCTTGCAGGCAAAGGTAAAATTCTTGCCGGCCGCGGCGAGTATGAAAAAGCGGTTGAGATATTTGAAAAGCTAAATTCGCGTGTGCCCCAAACCGACCGCGCGATCTTTTTAGGCGATCTCTACAAAATCATCGGCAAAAACGAGGCTGCGCAGAAAACCTACGAAGAGGCTGTCCGCCGCGAACGCGAATCCGCCGCGAGCGACATGCACCGCATCGCTCTTTTTTGGGCCGATCACGACACAAATCTCGACGAAGCCCTCGAGATAGCTCGCAAAGACCGCGAAGTAAACGGCGACCTGGCCGCCAGCGACACACTTGCTTGGTGCTATTTCAAAAAAGAAAAACTTGTTGATGCAAAAAGATCGGTGACGGAAGCGTTGCGTCTGAAAACAAAGAACTCGTTGTTCTATTTTCATGCCGCAATGATCGAAAACGCAATGGGCAACAAACCCGCGGCGATAAAATATTTTCAGCTCGCGCTCGAAACAAACCCGGCTTTTGACCTAATCCACGCCGAAAAGGCAAAGCAGGTAGTGGCTGAATTGCACGTGGATAAATAATCCATTGTCGAGCGGTCGGCACGCCGATTACCAAGGCATTGGCGAAAAGCGATAAATGCTAAGGCCGAGACAATCACAAAAGTCGGGATGTTTCGCATAGCGACGTGCCGGTCGCTTTCTTCATTGTCAGGCCGCCGAATACCAAAGCGGGTACGATCAGAGATCCGCCACCAACACATTGGAACTCTGTTAAGACTCCGACACCGAGCCCCGCAAGGATACTTTGGATAGGGTGCGACAATGCGTGGCATCGAGGTTATGAGACTTTCGACGCCACAACATTGAACCGGCAACAACCAACATTAAAAAGCCAAATATCAAGAGTAATGCTTCGGGCGAAACCAATTTGCAAGCCGAGAAACGCACCCACGATCCCTGAAACACCAAAAAGTAGTCCCGCACTCCCCGCTTCCAGTGTAGAAGGCTTGTTGCACCTACTACTGCGAGCGACATGCNNGATCGGCACAGTAAGTATCGAGCCGCCACTGCCGATCAGTCAGGGACAAACCGATCACGGCGCTCAGAACCAACAATGAAAAGTGCCGACATGAATCATTCACTCCTTGACTAATTATCAACTTACGCCCAGTGGGTATTGATTTATGTATGACTATACGGTAATATAATTATCTAGTCAGGGAGAGTATATATAGCGATGACCCTAAAAAAATTGGAGTAAGGTAGAGTTATGATAAACGATGAACTAGGCGATGAGGCGCTCGAACTGATTGCCAGCCGTTTTCGGCTACTNNTGACATGAATGTGACGGAACTGGTCCAGGCAACTAAAGCGGGCCAGGCGAACGTGTCGAAACATCTTGCGACAATGCTTGCGGCCGGAGTTGTATCGCGCCGGAAAGAAGGTTTGAACGCAATTTATCGCGTTACTGACGAAACCATCTTCGACCTTTGTGATGTGGTTTGTTCTGGCCTTAAGAGCCAACTTAAAAGCCGGCAGACGGCCTTGGCGAATATTTTTTCGGATAAATGAGGATACCGTACGTGGGGCGTGGGCGTCTTGCTAATTCGCGTGAAAGGACTGGACGGAACGCGGTTACTTGTGACCGCTTAATTTTCGAGTGGAACGATACAGCGGATACAACGGGCGGAAAAATAATGAACGCGTTTATTCCTGAGTCAAAGCGAATTCCTTTATTCTTGAAGCTTGCCATTTGGGTAGCTGAGCGCGTTACGGGAAAGGTGATGCTGCCCGCACGACTTCTGTCCTGGTACCCGAAAGCCGCAATCGGTTCGGGTGTATTAGAAGGTCTGACGGCACACGGTCGAAACGAAGGAGAAAGACGGCTTTTGAGGCTGGTGCGTCTTCAGGCCGCATTTACAGTCGCCTGCCCCTTTTGCATAGATATGAACGCTTTTGAATACAAAAAACACGGCATTTCGGAATTCGAACTAGCCGGACTACAAATCGGTTTTCAAGAGATCTTTCCGATCACCTTTTCGAATCGCGAAAAACTAGCTATCGAATATTCGCGGCTAATTTCCGAGACCCCGCTCGCCTTCCCATCTGATTTCATCGTCACCCTAAAAGCTGAATTTTCGGAACGGGAGATCGTAATGCTTGCCGCAACTGCGGCTCAGGTAAATTACTGGGCCCGTTTGATCCAGGCACTAGGGNNCGGTTTTTCCGAAGAGTGCCGACTTCGCATCGACAATATGGAATAGTGGGCCAAGTCGAACTGATAATGCTATTAAACAGGCTTCTTTAGCCGGAATTGAATATATAAAAAGAGATCTTCGGTAAAAACACTCTTAGAGTCTAGTCAGTTCGCGGTATGTTGCTGAACTTTAGAATTGGTCGGAATTGTAACTACCGGACATAAAGCGCTCCGAAGCATTTCGGAGGTATGTTCACCGAGCGTCTCATCCTTAAAGATGCCGTGACTTACACCGATCACGATCAGATCGGCCGAAAGTTCGATTGCCGCATTTAGAATTTCCTCAGAGATATCGCCGTGCCTCACAAATTCCTGCAATCTGCATCGAATTTTGGCTTCTGCGGGCACCCAGGAACAGAGTGTCGCGAGGTCTTCATCGATACTGCTGGTCGCGTCCTTAGATCCAACATGAATAACAAACAACTCCGCATCGAACCGCCTTGCCATTTCAGCTGCGTACCGCAGAGAGTTTTCTGATTCGTCCGTAAGGTCAACCGGGCAAACGATCCTGTTGATATCGACCGCTTCAACGGGTTTGACGTTTCCGTTAATGGTCAAGACCGGGCTTTGACTTTCCCGCAAAACGGTTTCCGCAACCGAACCAAATCTTAGTTTCTCAAAACCGCTTCGACCGTGCGTGCCTAGGGCGATGAGAAGCGTGTTTGCTCTTGCAGACTCCTCCAAAATCGCCGATGTAGGTGAATCATCAACGAACACCGCATCAAATTCACTTTCTGCTGCAAGATTTTCTTTTACAAAAGCCTTTATCTGCAATATGTTTTCGTCTTCAACTTGTTGTTCTTCCAACGCAATTTCTTCAAGTTGAGATTCGGTGAAATACGGCGGCAAATCGGATTCGGCAGCACGCAGANNTTCTCCGCAAATTTCAAAGCGATTGCCGATTGCGGACTGAAATCGGTCGGACACAGAACGGTTTTTTCATCTGATCCCGCTGAGGTTTCGGGGTGCTGTTTGCGTTCACTCAAATAGTAAAGAACCGGTACTGCCATTCGGGAAAGTAATAGTGAAGCAACTTCTCCTGCCATCAATGAAATGGCGAGTCCTTGAAAGATCGGATCGAAAAGTATCACCGAAGACCCGACGATCACGGCCGCCGCCGTCAGCAGCATCGGACGGAATCGGACGGCTCCGGCATCGACGACCGCCTCGATAAGCGGCATGCCATGGGCCATTCGGAGCTGGACAAAGTCGACAAGAATGATCGAATTTCGCACGACAATCCCGGCGCCTGCAATAAAGCCGATCATTGATGTCGCGGTGAAAAATGCTCCCATTAGGGCGTGTGCCGGCAGGATGCCGACGAGCGANNGGTGTTTTGAACGACTGGAACCACCCGACCACGAGTATGTAAATCAGGACCATAACCGCTGCAAAGGCAATACCCATATCTCGAAAGACCTCATAGGTGATGTGCCATTCGCCGTCCCATTTCATCGAATATTTATCGGTCAGGAACGGTTGCGAGGCGACGTAGCGTTCGAGGGCGTAACCTTCTGGTAGTTTCATCGCATCGACCTTTTCGTTCAGGCCAAGGATCGCGTAGACGACCGGCATCAGGTTCTTGTGATAGATGCTTTTGTCGTTCTTAAGTTCCTGAACGGTTACAAGTTCGGAGACCGGAACCAGATTTCCGAGGTTCCCGATTACCTTTATCCGCTGGATATCGGCGATGCTTGAGCGGTCGGGTTTTGGCAGGCGTAGGTTGATGTACGCGTCTTCCTTTTCGTTTGGCAGATGCAGCAGGCCGACATTGAGGCCGTCTACGACGACCCGCATCGTTTGCGTTATCTGCTCGGCGGTAATGCCGTTTAAGGCCGCCTTTTCTTTGTCGATCTTGAGGCTGTATTTTGTCTGGTTGTCCTCGACATACCAATCGACGTCGACGACGCCGTCGGTTTGTTCAAGGATGCCGCGAATATTCCGAGCGATCTCGATCTGTCTTTCATAGGCAGGGCCGTAGATCTCGGCAACGATGGTCTGAAGAACGGGCGGGCCGGGCGGAACCTCGGCTATTTTGACGTTCGCACCGTATTTCTGTGCGATCTGCTGAAGGGCGGGCCGGACGCGTTTTGCAATGTCGTGACTTTGCAGCGAGCGTTCGTCTTTAGAGAATAGATTGACCTGAATATCCGCGACATTTGAACCGCGCCGCAGGAAATAGTGACGCACTAAACCGTTGAAATTGTATGGGGCAGATGTGCCGACATACATCTGATAGTTGACGATCTCGGGCATCGTGCCGACGTAACCGGCGAGTTCACGCGTAACCGCGGCCGTCAGCTCAAGTGTCGCCCCCTCGGGCATATCGACGATTACCTGAAACTCGCTCTTGTTGTCAAAGGGCAGCATCTTGACCTTGACGAATTTCAAAAAGACCAGCGACATCGCACCGAGCAGCAGCAAAACCACGCCGCCCAGAAACGCGTAACGCCAAACTGGCCTGACGATTATGCGGTTCATTACCTTGCGGTAAAGCCGAGTCGTAAAGCCCTCTTTGCCGTGTTCGTGTTTCGCGTTTTGTTTGAGCAGTTTGAGGCTCGCCCACGGCGTGACGACGAAAGCCACAAGCATCGAAAACACCATCGCCGCCGACGCACCGATCGGTATGGGCCTCATATACGGGCCCATTAGGCCGCCGACAAACGCCATTGGCAGAATTGCGGCCATCACCGCAAATGTCGCGAGGATCGTAGGATTACCTACCTCATCGACAGCCGCAACCGCGATATCAACCAGCGGCCGCCCTTTGTTTTCAGGCAAGTTGTAATGGCGTGTCATATTTTCGACGACAACTATGGCGTCATCGACCAAAATTCCGATCGAGAATATGAGTGCAAATAGCGTAATGCGGTTGAGCGTGTAGCCGTAGAAATAAAAGACCGCGAGCGTCAATGCCAGCGTCACCGGTATCGCGATCGCAACAATCCCGGCTTCGCGAAGGCCAAGGGCAAGCATGATCAACACCGAAACGGACGCGATCGCTATCAGCATGTGCAGCAGCAGTTCGTTCGATTTTTCGGCTGCCGTTTCGCCGTAATTCCGCGTTGTGGTTACACGAATATCATTTGGAATGAATGAGCCCTCTAATGACTCGACTTTTGCCAATACTTTGTCGGCGATCTCAATCGCGTTC
>DLHV01000218.1:0-16669 GCA_002483395.1 Chloracidobacterium sp. UBA7659
GGCTGACGGGGTGGTGGGAGCGTCTTTGACGTAGCCAAAACCATCTGCTCCAATCACGACTCCCGTGTGCAAAACGACTCTATTCCCAATGGTGCAGCCGTCTTCAACAAACACATTAGGGTGCAGCACGCAATTATTGCCAATATTAACGTTATCACCCACCTTGGCACCGGCTCGAAGCTGTGTTCCGTCACCAATAATAGAG
Source organism: Chloracidobacterium sp. UBA7659 (assembly GCA_002483395.1). Taxonomy (GTDB): domain Bacteria; phylum Acidobacteriota; class Blastocatellia; order Pyrinomonadales; family Pyrinomonadaceae; genus OLB17. The sequence goes on from DLHV01000218.1 coordinate 206, forward strand.
CTGTCACCGACGCATGTAAATGCACCAATAAATACGTTATTTCCGATCTGTGCTGTTGGCGAAATAACGGCGGACGGGTGAAGTTCGGGAGGTCGAGATTTTTGAGGATGAAGAACCGCGGCAATTAATGCAAATTTCAGTTTTGGGTTTGCAACCGCGATAAGAGACACACTCCCTACCGGTCGTGTTTCTGCCTGTTGAGCGGCGAAGCCTGATGGAACGATAACGCACGAGGCTTCGGTGGCCGGCATTTCCGAGTGCTTTTCAAAAAAAGCGATCTGGCCGCCTTTTGCATCGCCTATGCTTGCGGCTGATACGATTTCAACACCGCCGTTGCCATACAGTTCGCCGCCTACGAATTCGGCTATTTCGCGCGTTTTCATTACGTACAATGTAGTTTGTTTTAGGGAAAAAGTCAGGTGCAGCCGCTATCAGCCATGTCTTTCGGCCGCGTTGACAGCGGTTTGCAGGAAACTTTCGATACCTTCGATTCGAAAGCCGAGCGTGCCGTCGATTCGCCTTAAGACGACCGCGGATTCGCTATCGAGAAAATCAAGGTCGGCAAGATCGATGGTCACGGACGTGTCGAGTTCGGTCTGTATGTCCGACGCTATTCGCTCAAGTAAAAGAGCATCATCAAGCAGCATCTCGCCTTCGACACGGAGGATCGTCGTTCTGTGCTCGCTGTCGTCGATCTGTGTGATGTGCGTCGCCATACTTAGGGGAATTAGATGCTAAAACTACGCCGAAAGCAAGCATTAGTTTAAAACGGCTTTTATTTTTTTCGTCACAAGATAAACGCCGGCAAAGATCAATGCCGCGGCAGCGATAAAATTCATGCCGACACGCTCGCCCAAAAATACGACCGCCATCAGAAATCCGATGACCGGCTGCAGATAAACATAAACAGCTACGGTCGACGGATTTACGCGGGCCAGCGCCCAAGCATTGGCAAAGTACGGCACTGCGGTACCGATGACGGCCGCATAGAGTACGCCAACCCAAATCAACGGTGCAACCGTCGCAATATCTATGCTCGAAAGAGAATGAAGCCCGATCGGAACACAGATGGAGGCGGCAAAAAGGAATATCCAGGTGACACATTTCATCGCTCCATTTCGCATGAGAATGTCCTTCGAACTGGCAACATAGATGCCGTATGAAAGGGAATTGAGAACGATCATAAGGTCGCCCAGGGTCGTTTGGGACGAAAAAGATGCGTTTCGCGGGTCGATCAGCAGTATCACTCCTACCGCCGCCAAAATGATGCCCCCGACCTTCGCCGCCCGCAACCTTTCAACCCCGAGGAACGCGCCTATCGACAGCGTAAATATCGGTATCGTCACAGCGAGCAGCGATGTGTTCGACGCTTTCGTCCGCGATAATCCGCCGACAAAAAGCAGTTGATTGATTGTCACGCCAAACAAGCTTAGAAGGGCCAACCGCCAGTAATCGCCGCGGTTTTCAAGACGCAGGCTGCTGCGCGATCTCTGGAAAAGAAACAAAACAAACGCAGTTATGCCGACGCGAAATCCGACAAGAGCAACAGCTGGAATTACAGTCAACACGGCTTTTCCGACAACCGGCAGCGAGCCAAAGGAAAACTGTACCGCAATCAGCGCGAAATAGGGTGCAGGGCTGTTGGACGAAGGCGGCTTTTTCATCAGATGAGTAAATGCTAACAGATTCCTTTTACTCTGTAATGCCCCGTTTTTTATTGGCGAAACAAACCGAATCGAATTACAATGATGCGTCAATTCTAAAATCTCTAGAAACAAAAAGTTGCTTGTGAATAAACGCCTTCCTTTGTCCGCCGGAACAGTCCTACAATCGCGTTACACGATTGTCGGGCAACTCGGGCATGGCGGAATGGGCGCGGTTTATGAAGCCAAAGATAGCCGCACGAGTGCGACGGTTGCTTTGAAGGAAACGTATGCCGACGACGATTACACTCGCAACGCTTTTGAACGCGAAGCCAAAATGCTGGCGAATATGACGCACGAAGCCTTTCCGCGCGTNNGAAGGCGATGGCTTCTATCTGGTAATGGAATTGATTCGGGGCAAGGATCTGTCGGAACTACTGAAGGAGCGAAATACTCCTTTTGAGACGGAGCAAGTCCTTGAGTGGGCGGACCAGATTCTCGACGCTCTCGAAGATTTGCACTCGCAAGACATCGTTCATCGCGATATTAAACCTTCAAATTTAAAGTTAACGCCACGCGGCCGTATTAAACTGCTCGATTTCGGCATAGCCAAAGGTGCTGCGGGTGATATGACGGCGTTGCAAAGCACGGTCGGAAGCATGGCGGCGGCAACTTTGCAATATGCCCCGCTCGAACAGGTTTTGCGAGCCGATACAAATTGGCTTCAGATGCTGTGCGTCAACTTCTCCGACAAAACTTTGAGCATTCTCGATCGCGGCACAGACGCTCGAAGCGATTTGTACGCTCTCGGAGCAACGCTTTACCATCTTCTAACAAACACTCTACCTGTGAATGCTCCGACTCGCGCTTTGTCAATTTGGAGTGGTCTGTCCGACAAACTGCGTCGCGCTCATGAGATCAATCCCCAAGTGTCGCAAGCCGTTTCGGTAGTCTTGCAAAGTGCGTTGGAACTTGAACAGGACGACCGTCTGGCTTTGGCGACTGAATTTCGACGACTGTTAAACCAAACAGGAATCGAAAATGAATTGGAAACAGTCGTCGCGGACAAAAACAAGGTGTTTCCCTTGTTCAGTCCGGTGGAATTTGAAGGCGAAGACACGCTTGTTCCAGAAAAAGAAAAAATAATAAAAGAACTTGAACAGCAACGTCTGTTTGCCGAAGAAGGAAAACGAGCGGAACGCATTCAACATGAAAGAGAAGAAAATCTCCGCAAGCAAAAAGAGGCAGAAGACGCATTTCAAAGACAACGAAAAGAAGAAGAAAGATTAAAACGGGCCGAAGCACAAGGGCTTCAAGCAAGTAAAAATCCGCGAAACTATCTGCTTGGAATGGGTTGCGGAATAATCGCAATGATTTCGTTTATGATTTGGATGAATCAAGGTTCATCTGTTTTGGTTTCAAACTCTACAAACGTGGTTTCAAACAAATCCAATTCTACAAACAAAGCGGCAAATACGGCGAATTCATCATCGGGCATAACCCTCAAAAACTCAATTGGTATGGAACTTGTGAATATTCCGGCGGGGACGTTTATGATGGGTGACTCCCGTGAAAGAACCGTTCACAAGGTTACGATCAGCAAGCCGTTTCTGATGGGCAAATACGAGGTAACACAGGAACAATGGCAATCGGTGATGGGAAGCAATCCGAGTTATTTCACGGACTGCCCGAAATCGAAATGTCCCGTTGAGATGGTTTCGTGGGACGATGCACAGAGCTTTATCAGTCGGTTGAACGCAAAGAACGACGGCTATCAATATCGCCTTCCGACCGAGGCCGAGTGGGAATATGCCTGCCGGGCGGGAACAACCGGTGACCATTACGACTACCTCGATTTGATCGCCTGGTATGATAAGAACTCTGGGAACAAAACACATCCGGCCGGGGGAAAGAAAGCCAACGCGTTCGGGTTATATGATATGAGCGGAAATGTTTGGGAATGGTGTCAGGATTGGTATGGAGACTATTCGAGTGGAGAAGTGACCGACCCGACCGGGGCCGGAAGTGGTCAGTACCGGGTCTTGCGGGGCGGTTCCTGGCTCGACTTCGCGAACTACTCCCGGTCCGCGCTCCGCTACAGGGTCGATCCGTCATACCGTATCGGCAGCTTCGGCTTTCGGGTCGCGGCCACCCCCAGATAGCTCTCGTTTTTGACGTTACGCCCTTACTTCGTGCGGGCTTCTGCATTGAGGAGATCGGCAAGGAAGATCAGCCGTATTTGGGTTATGCGCCGCGTGCTGAATCCGCTTTCACCGGTCGAGCAGATGGAAGTCGTTCTCGGACGCTTGTCCAAGACAAAGACGAACGCGGAATTCCTGGCGTTGATGCAAACCTAGAAAGTGAAAGAGGCAAGCTTAGATAATTTGAGTATTATCGGGGGCGACCGAGTAAGTTATATGTGTTGTTCGATTTCTCCCGATATTCAAGTTCTATTTTCGGATACGATTAACAATTTAAACCGCTAACAGAATACTCTAAATTAACAAAGGCGAACGGTGCAGAAAAAACTAACGCTTCTTGTATTTGACCGTTACCCCGCTAATGGTTCGGGTTGGAAAATCGTCCGCAGAATAATCACCAGTTACTGACAACTCATTTTCGTTTACCCATTCTAAGGTTAGTTTTTTATTGGAACTTATTGCGTTTCCTTTCGCAGTAACTGTTGGAGGCTTTTCATCAATGGGTAAAATAGAAACACCTTCAACACCGTCACCAGTGGCAGTTCCGGGACAGTTTCCTGAATTCATCTCGTCAAACTCAATGCTGAATACAATTGCCTTCAACTTTCCGTTTGGCGAAGGTGTTTCGCTCAACACCTTGTTTTCCCAACGGCAGTCAGTATTATTTAATAAAAAACAAGCTTGGCTATTTATGATTATCAAGATTAGCGAGATAATAATAAAAAGACCGCGAATATTTAAAGAAATGACCTTTTCACTTTGCTTCATACGTTCTCCAATAAGATTTACTTGCAATGCTGTCCTAAATGTTTCATTTGAGGTTCAGGATAGCTTATTTTATTGGATAAATCGAAGATAATTTGCGATTTTCAGAAAAGAACCCCCTGTAAGTAATTTTCTGGTGGTTCTTTGGGTTCTTGAAAGGGTTTATCGAGCCATTGCTGTAAGGCTATTTTTACAAAAAGATTGAGCCTGATAAAGGCTACGAGATTGGACAGATGCCAGCCGAATTTAGCCATTGCTTTTAGTGCTTTTAGGATGAGGATGGTGATCAGGGCCGTCCAGATTTGGATCATTACAGCATTTTCAGTTGTGCCGATAAACGATTTAATATGTAGCAGCTGCTTGATTTCCCTGAAGAAAATCTCCACCTGCCAGCGGCTTTTATACAGTTCTCCGACGGTTTTTGCCGTCCAGGACTTTTGATTCGTAATCAACTCGATTGACTGCTCATTTACCTCATCCCAAACAACGACCCTTCGTAATCTTTTAGGATACCTTTGTTTTGATCCTGTGTTTTTGAATTCAATAATTTCGTCCTTCAGGATATGCGGATGTCTATTTTCGGGCAGAATATTTTCTTTAATTACGATGTATTGGAGATTTTCCTTGTGCCTGATTACAAAATAAACGCCCTTGCTGTCCCAAATGTTTAGTAAAGAAAAATCGTTGTAATAACGGTCGGCAACAATCACGCTTCCTTTTATTAGAGGAAGGTCGTAAGCCCCTTTAATTATCTGCTGTTTTGCCGTCTGTTATGTTTACATAGGCGGGCATATTGCCGTCATTATCAAGCAATGTGTGCAGCTTTACGGCACCCTTCGAGGTCTTGTATTTTGCCCAATCAAACAAGCTCAAACACAAACTAACGGTCGTCGAATCCATGAGAAATATCTTTGACTTTATTTTGAACTTTACCTGCTTGAACGCCGCCTGCTGTCCTAAACTTTTGAGCAAATGATAATAGTAATCACGAAAGAGTTTCCAATCGCGGTGCTTGTTCTGATAGCTGATCGTGGACTTTGAAGGAGCTTTGTTAATCCCGAGATGGTTTAGATTGCCTGTCGCCGAACGAAGTCCGTTGCTTATGCCCCTCACTGACTGGCTTTTTGCAAACTGACAAAACAGCATCGATACCAGATGCGTCCAACTGTTGTACCCTTTTTGATGCTTGTCCGTTTGCCCCTCTTTTACAAGTTTTCCAAATTTTATTCGGTCTAACTTCGAGATAATCTGCGAAAATAATGTTAAATTTGTCATAAGAGAAAGTTTTTTGTGATACACCTCAAAGATAGCCTGTTTAACAACAACTAGCCTTGAGAGACTTAATTCTTTCTCTTTTCTTTTTTAATCGTTTAGGACGCTATTGGTAACAAAATATTTTTTGGGATATAGATAATCTTCGCCGTCATCATCGACAATGCGAATATGATCAGAGCGCTCAGCTTTTTCGTCAGGCAAAACCTGATAAATCCTTCGAGGTGTAAGAAGCATTTCTTTATCTGCAAAGATACAAATTGCAAATTTATTTTCCGCCGCCATAAAACTATTTAATCAAGATATTGCTTGATACGCAAGAATTTCCCCCCGATTCCATGAGCTTCAAACCAATGAATTTCTGCGAGCCGAACATCTCCGTTGCTCAATCTGGCAGTTGCTGTTCCTTTTAATACGCCAGCGACATCTTCCAAACTTGCGTTGCAAAAAAGGCAAAATACGAATCTTGCTGCCGATGGCGATGGCTTCAATTTCATTGATTTTGACAATAATTTCAAAATCCATTGAAGATTTACAAGAACATCATCACCGGATTTTCGAGCAATTGCTTGAACGTCTGCAGGAATTTTGCCCCCGTCGCTCCGTCAACTACCCGGTGATCGCAGGACATGGTGACGTTCATGATGCTGCGGACTGTGACCTGGCCGTCGCGGACGACCGGTGTCGCGTTCGCACCGCCGATGGCGATTATCGCCGCCTCGGGTGGATTTATGATCGCGGTGAATTCCTTGATGCCCATCATGCCGAGATTGCTGATAGAGAACGTCGCACCCGTATATTCCTCGAGCTGAAGTTTCTTGGCCTTCGCCTTTGCGGCAAGGTCCTTGATCTCCGCCGAGATCTCGCCAAAGCCTTTTAGATTTGCACCGCGGACTACCGGCGTTATAAGGCCTTCATCAATTGCCACGGCCACGCCAACATCTGCTTGTTCATAAAAGCGGATGGTTTTGTCCTGGTACGAGGCGTTGACGAACGGATGCTTCATCAGAGACATCGCCGCGACCTTGACGATAATGTCGTTGAGGCTGATCTTCGAGTCGTCATCGAGATTGGCGTTTATCTGCTTGCGCATCGCGATGACATTGTCCATCTCGATCTCGACAGTCAGGTAAAATGTCGGGATCGGGCCGATCGATTCGGCCAGGCGGCTGGCGATGACCTGCCGTATTTTGGATGTGTTCTCATCGCGGAACGGCGATGCACCGACGATAGTGGATGGCGTAAACACCTTTGTCGGCTGGGACCTGGGACCTGAGACTCCCGACTCCATGGCTGCCTCAATATCGCGTTTGATAATGCGTCCGTTCGGGCCCGAGCCGGTAACAGATTTAAGATCGATCCCATTGTCTGCCGCCATCCGGGCGGCTATCGGCGAGACGATAAGCCGGCCGTTTGCCGCCAGGTCAGAACCGCCTGCGTGAGCGGGCGGCGTGGTTTTTTCCATTGTCGGCGCACCATTAACCTGCAGACCCATATCACTTGACGCCGGCGTTTCTGCCTCTTCCGCGGTCGGCGCTTCACCACCCGCTGACGCAGGCGGTTCTGACTGTTTCGCGGCGGTGCCGCCGTTCGTCGAAACTTCCTTCAACAGCGCCGAAATGTCTTCGCCTGCTTTGCCGATAATCGCGATGGCTTCGCCGAGGGCGGCGGTTTCGCCCGCGCCCTTCAATATCTTCAGAAGCGTACCGTCCGAAAGCGCGGTCATTTCCATAGTCGCCTTGTCGGTGTCGACCTCGGCAAGCGTCTCGTTCGCATCGAACGCGTCACCCTCGTTTTTCACCCACCGCGCGATCTGACCTTCTTCCATCGTCGGTGAAAGCTTCGGCATTAAGAATTTTTCGGCCATATAAATTAAAGTTTTCGGTTTTCGGCGATCATCCGCAAACGCTCTTCGCGGGTCTTTTTCCTTTCGTTATAACCTGTGTCGCCGTATGGTTCCAGCTTTTCCAGCCAAAGGTCTTCGAGCGTTTCCAGATCGGCCGCATAATCGTAATTAGGATCTTCGCGCGGAAAGACCTCCTCAAGAACCTCGAACTCAAATTTTCCCGCACCAAACTGCTTCCAATCGTTTTCGAGATCTTTAATCGGATGAGCACCCGCGAACAACTGAAACCTGATCCGGTTGAACATCGCGTCCAGATTCATCGTCGAGCCGACAAAGACTTTATCGTTCACCAAATTTCGAATCAGAAAAACACCCATCGGCCGGCGGGACGCTTTGTATTCTAGTTTTGCGGCTTTCTTGTCCATTATGGCTTATAGTTCTTCCATATCTCTGAAAAATCATCGCAACAATCGTATGCTTCCATGGAGTATTTCCCACGCTCGACAAAAACGACGTATTTGATATTAACCGTTGGTCTAGGCTTCGGCTGGCATTGACCTTTAGCCACCAACCAAAGTTCAGTCGCAAATGTCTCACGAAAACCGGCATTAATAATGACCAAGCGCGATCTTTCAAATTTTCGAAGCGCGATCTTGAGTTCAATCCCTCGCAAATGTGCCTCGATCTCTCCGTATCGGCATTTCTTACCGCAATAAAGCAAAACGTATCCCACCGATTCCGGAGCTTGCTGGATTTCCTGGAAAAAAACATCGAAACGAGCGCTTCTTTCTTCGCTGCCTAACTTGCCAAACTCATCCACTAACTTGGCCTCGTTCAGAGTTGTCTTCGCATGCCGGATCACTGGACGGATTCTGGCCAAAACAACCAAACACCAGGGTAAAGGTGAAAACACCCACCAAACCAATGGAGAACTTAAAATCGTTGAACTTAGCCATCGTCACAAATAACAAACTTCCTTCATCGCCGCGACTCTAGCGGTGTTTCACGCTGCCAGCTTCGCCTTGAGGCCTTTAATAAATGCTTCATCTTCTAAAAGTTCACGGGCGACTTTTTCCTTTTCCATTGCCGAGCGTAATATTTTGCTTATCCGCTTCGGATCGTTCTGAAAGAAAGTCGCGACCTCCGCGTCGAGCGTAACTTCTACGTTGACTTGATCTTCCTTTGGAAGCAATTCAGGCGGACCATCGAAATGCCTGCGTTTTATCCGTCGAAGCCCTTCCGCTCGGGCCTCGCTGCTTGTTTCAAGAAATTCCAATTCAGATTCGGCGTCTTTTTTCTTCATATTCATTCACCATCCACCGTTCAGCCTTCCGTCCGGTTATGAAACGGAGCGCTTCTTCATTGATCTCGGTAAAAACCAAATATATAAGGCCATATTCAGCAGTTATGCCGATTATTCCGAATCGCGCCTCGTCTTCATCTGAATGAGACTCGTCAAAAAACTCGACAGCAAAAGGATCCCGAAAAACGTCCTCAATTTTGGCGAATTTAACCTTGTGATCTCTAGCGACCTTCTTCGCCTTATCTGGGTCCCAAGTATATTGCATCGACGGCTAGAGATAGCATACTTCCTTCACCGCAGCGACGATCTTCGCGACATCCGGCAATGCCAACTCCTCGAGGTTTTTCGCGTATGGCATCGGGGCTTCAGCGGTCGAGACGCGTTTTACCGGAGCGTCGAGATAATCGAAAGCGTGTTCCATCACAGTGTGCGATATCTCGGCACCGACAGAAGCGAAGGCGTGCGATTCTTCTGCGATCACGAGCCGGTTTGTCTTCTTTACCGAATTGACGATCGTGTCGACGTCGAGCGGCTTGATCGTCCGCGGATCGATGACCTCGANNCCTGAAGCGCGAGCGGCACCGTCATCGAGCGGGCGACGATCGTGCAGTCTTTACCTTCGCGCTTTACGTCGGCGACACCTAAAGGGATCGTAAAATCCTCGTCTTCTGGAACCTCATCCTTAAGGCCGTACATGCGTTCCTGTTCGAGAAAAAGCACCGGATTATTGTCGCGGATCGACGATTTGAGCAAACCTTTCGCATCCGCTGCCGTCGAAGGCTGGACGACCTTCAGGCCGGGAAAGTTCGCGTAAAATGCCTCCAACGACTGTGAATGCTGCGACGAAACCTGGTATGCCGAGCCATTGGGGCCACGAAAGACGATCGGCACCTTGAACTGCCCGCCGGACATATACAGCATTTTCGCGGCGTTGTTGATGATCTGGTCGGATGCGAGGATCGAAAAGTTCCACGTCATAAACTCGATCACAGGCCTTAAACCGGCCATTGCCGCTCCGACACCGACCGCCGCAAAGCCAAGCTCGGTGATCGGCGTATCGACAACGCGCTTGTCGCCGAACTCCTTCCACAACCCGCGCGTCACCTTATACGCTCCATCGTATTCGGCGACCTCTTCGCCCATGATGAAGACGTTCTTGTCTCTAATTAATTCTTCACGAAGCGCCTGGTTCAGCGCGTCGCGAATTGTTAAAACTGCCATATAGTTGGGTAAGCGGTCTATGACCGCGGAAACTCGATTGGCGGTCATAGACCGCCTGCTAAACTAACCATGGACTAAGCGAATACGTCGGTAAATAGCTCGCTTTTCTGCGGAAATGGACTTTCGTCGGCAAACTTAACGGCCCTATCGACCGCCGCGACGGCCTCTGACTCAATCTTCTCGAAATCCTTATCGCCGAGCACTTTAGATTCCTTCAAGCTATCCTTGAACAGCACGACCGGGTCGCGTTCCTGATATTTTTTGATCTCGTCGCGCGTCCGATAATTGCCCGGATCGGACATCGAGTGTCCCATAAATCTGTAAGCGCGTATCTCCAATAACGTTGGCGAACTGTCTTTTCTCGCCCGCTCGATCGCCCGCAATGTCGCCTCGCGGACGGCCATTACATCCATTCCATCGACAAACTCGTTTGCCATCTCAAAGGCTTCTGCCTTTTTCGCAATGTTCCGTGTGCTCATCGCACGTTCCTGCGATGTTCCCATGCCGTATTGATTATTTTCGCAGATATAAATGCAGGGAAGTTTCCAAAGCTGGGCCATGTTCAGCGATTCGTGAAAAATGCCCTGATTTACAGCTGCCTCGCCAAAGAAGCAAAGCACAACCTGGCCGCTCTGTTTGTATTTCGCCGCATAGGCCATGCCGGTTCCGACGCCGATCTGCCCGCCGACAATGCCGTGCCCGCCGTAGAACTCATGCTCCTTGGAGAACATGTGCATCGAGCCGCCCTTGCCCTTTACACAGCCGCCCGCCTTGCCGTAAAGCTCCGCCAGAACGCTCTCCGGCGATATGCCTTTTATCATTGCCTGCACATGATCGCGATAGGACGTGATGACCATATCGGTCGGCTTCAGGGCCATCATCGAGCCGACGCCGATGGCTTCCTGGCCGATGTAAAGATGGCAAAACCCGCCGATCTTGCCCATTCGATAGACTTCGGCGCATTTTTCTTCGAATCTGCGCCCGAGCACCATCATGTAAAGCATCTCGCGAAGAAGCTTTTTGTCGATCGTTTTTATCGAATCGAGCTGCGATTTACGGCGCTTTGCATACTCGGCTTTTGCGAGTTCGACCAATGCAAAGTCGTGGTCGCCATTTGTTTCTCCGGTCTTTGAGGCGGTCGTTTTTGTTCGGGTGCCCGTGCCGTTTTTGGTCAATGCTTCCTTTTTCGGGCTTGTAGCTGTCTTTGCCAAGATCAAATCCTCCGCAGCGCTGATCGGCTGGAAATAAAAATCATGTCGTAAGAGCATAATTATAATAGAGATATGATTGTTTGTGCAAAACACCCTTTAGTTTTGCACCTGTTGTCGAAAGACCACGTGTAATAATAAGATTGATTTGAGTTATGCGAAATGTTTGCCCAAAACTCGCTTTAGTTTTGCTGTTGATGCCGCTGGCGGCTTTCGCCCAAAATCCGGCAAAATGGACGCTGGAGTCGGAGGCAAAAGGCGCTAGCGTTAAAAACGGTGAGGCCTTGAAAGCCACATTGAGGGCTGAGATCGAGGCTGGCTGGCATCTCTACGCACTCGATCAACCGGCCGGTGGCCCGATCGCTACAACGATCAAGATCGCCGAAGGCCGTCCGTTTGAGATCGTCGGTGACATTCGATCACCAAATCCCAAGACCGCTCCCGACAGAAATTTTATCGTTAACGACAAACCGCTCGAAACAAAATACTTCGAAGATCGTGCGGAATTTGGATTGGCGTTGAAGGCCAAAAGCGACGCTTCAGCAGACGATCTCGCCGTCGATGTTCGCTATCAGCTCTGCAACGACACATTCTGTCTTCCGCCAAGGATCAAGCGTGTCTCGTTCGCGGGTGAAGAAGATGTCAAGAAATCGGCTCTCAGCATTCAGCCGGAAAACACGAATTCGTCACAAACAACAAGCAGCCAACCGCCAACCGCCAACCACCAACCGCCAACCGACCTCTGGTCGTTCCTTTGGCTTGCGGCTACGCTCGGGGCATTATCGCTGCTGACGCCTTGTGTTTTTCCGATGATCCCGATCACGGTTTCGTATTTTACAAACCATTCATCCGGCAGCCGTTCGAAGGCCGTAAAGCTCGCGAGCATTTATTCGATCGGTATTATCGCGACATTCACGCTGCTCGGGATGCTGCTTGCCGTTTTTGTCGGAGCTGCAGGGATTAATCTTTTTGCGGCGAATCCATGGATTAACCTGTTAATCACTGGCATATTTTTGTTCTTTGCATTCAATCTTTTCGGCGCATACGAGATCACGATTCCGACTGGAATATTGACAAGGCTTGACAGCCTGACGCGTTCGCACGAAGGCGAGGGAAGCGGCATTATCGGCANNGCTTATGGGCTTGACGTTTACGCTGACGTCATTTACATGCACGTCGCCGTTTGTCGGAACGATTCTCGTTTCGGCGTCGCAGGGCGACTGGATGAGGCCGCTCGTCGGCATGTTCGCGTTCTCGACCGTATTTGCTCTGCCGTTTTTTATTCTCGCGCTCGTCCCGCAATGGGCGTCGCAACTGCCGCGTGCGGGCGGCTGGATGAACTCGGTCAAGGTCGCGATGGGCTTTCTCGAAGTCGCCGCAGCAATGAAGTTCATCTCGAACGTCGACCTCGTCTGGAAATGGGGAATTTTCACACGCGATGTTGTTTTGGCTGTCTGGATCGCAATCGGTATCATCCTTGCAGCCTATCTATTAGGGAAATTTCAGCTATCGCACGACTCCAAACCTGAACGCATCGGCGCTCTTCGACTAACGGCGGCGGTTATCAGCCTTGCGGTCGCCTTCTATCTGATCACGGGCCTTTTTGGTGCAAAGCTCGGTGAACTGGAAGCATTCCTGCCGCCCGATCTAAACAACAGTTCTTCCCGAATGTTTGGCGGCTCCGGCGAGAATAAACTGCAATGGATGAAGGATGACTACGCGGGAGCGCTCGCAAAAGCCAAAGCTGAAAATAAACGCGTCTTCATCGATTTTACCGGCTACACCTGCACCAATTGCCGNNAAATTTGTTCTCGCCTCGCTTTACACCGACGGCGAAGGTGAGATATACGAAAAGCAGCAAAAGATGGAACAGGATATGTTTGGCACGGTCGCGTTGCCTTTCTACGCCGTAATCGACGCGGACGGCAAGACGATTGCGACATTCCCGGGCCTGACGCGGAACGTCCCGGAGTTTGTTGACTTTCTGCAAAAAGCGGAGAAGAATTAGCCACAGAGGATACAAAGGTTCTTCTTTTTTTCTTGTTTAGTCTTGTCCCTCTTGTTCATGGGTTTACGGCTTCATCGATAGTATAAGTGGGCATAAGGAGAATGAAACGACTTTGGCGAAAAGCGATGGTGATGGCATCAAGCGTATTTCCAACTAATCTCTGTGTCCTCTGTGGCTAATATGCAGAAAGTTTCAGTTCACAGTTTAATTGATTGTTTGAAGGCAATTCCCGACGAGGAATTCGACTGTGACAACGTCTATGCGTTTCTCAGCGCACATCCCGTCCAGGTCGATTCGATCACCAAATATTTCCATTGGAGCGATAGCTGCTATACCCGAAATCTTATATATAAAGACACGCGTTTTGAGATGATGGCGATCTGCTGGGAACGCGGGCAGGTTTCGCGGGTGCATAATCATTCCGGGCAGCGATGTTGGATGACTGTGCCCATCGGCAAGCTGCGGGGACAGAATTTCGCGGTTGCAGAAATCGACGAGTCGCGCGGCTATTGCATGCTGGTCGAAACGGACACGTTCGACCTTTCGAACTGTCTCGCCGCCAAAGTCGAACTCGAAGAGCCTGTGCACCAGATTCTTAATCTCGCGGAATTCGACAAACGCGCCGTCAGCATCCATATCTATTCCAAACCTTACGACCGCTGTCTTTCATATTGCCGCGACACCGATACTTTCAAAGAAGTCCAGCTTTTCTATACGAGCATCGACGGCAAACTCTGTGACGGCGTCCAACTTTGAACTTTCAACTCACAACTATTGACTATCTTACAAAAGATCGTTTGTTCTTCAGTTAATAATTGACAGTTAAGAGTTGATAGTTTCGGTTCATCATGCTTAAAAGTTCGAGCATTCTAGCGGGCATTTTGTGTGTTGCATATTTCTTGGTGCGACTGTGGAGCTTGACGGATTCATGTCTTTGGTTTGACGAGATCTTTAGCGTCCACGCAGCGGAGCATTCGTGGGAGACGATAATTTCGTTCGTCGCAAAAGATCTAATCCACCCGCCGCTCTTCTATGCTCTGCTCAAAATTTGGATATCGATGGGCGGGGAAAGCCAGTTTTGGCTAAGGCTTCTTCCGGTCATTATCTCGCTATTGGCGCTGTTTCCGTTTTGGTTGATTTGCCGCGAACTGAAGCTTAAATCGATGACGGCAATCGTCGCCCTGAGCCTCTTCGCCGTCAACGGTTCTCTGATCAAATACGCCCAGGAAGTGCGGATGTACAGCCTTTTGCTGTGCCTTTCGCTATTTTCAATATGGCTTTTTTTGCGATTCTATTTTCGAGGAAAGAACTTCTGGCTGCTCACGCTCGTCAACATTCTGTTGGTTTACACCCACTATTTTGGTTGGCTGGTCGTTGTGGCCGAAGTCGTTGCGATCCTCATCACACAGCGAATAAAGTTTCTTCGTATCTTGGTGATGGTTGGCGTAACGTTCGTGGGATTCCTGCCGTGGATATTAGCGATCTTCCGCTTTGCCGAGCCGAGCTCCAGCGTCGAGCAGAACATCGGTTGGATGGCAAGGCCTGGATTTGCAGGAGTTTTTGAATTCGCGTTCGATGTCATTGAGCCATTTTATTACCAGCAAAGCAGTGCGGACCCGAAAGCGAAGTTCCTAATCGTCATCCCGCTTTTGTTGCTGGTTGCCGCGACAAAGGTCATCTACCTGATCGATTTCAAAAATGCGGAAGAGAAAGATGCCGTCTATTTGATGAGCGTATTTTCGATCGTTCCGCTAATGATCGCGTTCGTTGCGAGCTGGCTTCTGCCGGTATCGGTTTGGGGTTCCCGGCACCTAATCGTCGTCTTTGCGCCGATGACAATTATCATCGCGATCTTCATTACATCCGTCTCAATAAAGCCGCTCAGATATGCATTTGTCGGTGCGGTCTATTCACTGATCGCCATCGCGTTGGTTGTTCAGCTCCGTGCCGGAAGACCTGAATTCATCTGGTGCGCATGGGAACAGCTTGCCGAACGAATTCCAACCGATAAACCGCAGACTATTTATGTATTCGAGGATCTGGTCGCTTACCATTTTTGGTTCGCGACTAGAAACGAGCCGAGTATCCGGATCGTGAAGGTCAACGGAATTCCAGAAATGAAAGAGGACAAGGCGTATTTTCTCCCGCGTGGTTTTGACGGTGTGGCTGCCGTCGAGGCGGATCGGATTTCGGGTGATGATATCTGGACAGCCTTTCGGGCCGTGAAGATTGATCCTGAAAAGCCGCCAATTTCAAATTTAAATTCGCTCGGATATGAAATTGTAGAAATATTAGAATTTACCGGAGGAACATCAAACGCTTATCTTGTGAGAGCCCGAAGAAAATAACTCTTGGTTTTATTTCCTTTTCCACCTGACACCGTCCTTAGTATCTTCAAGCACAATTCCTTTCTCCCCCAGCAGATCACGGATCTCATCAGAGCGGGCGAAGTTTCTTTGCCGCCGGGCTTCCTGCCGTTCTTCAACTAGAGCCTCGATCTCCGCGTCGAGCGAGCCTTCATCTTTGGCGCCGAAGATGCCGAGGACGGAATCGAATTTTGCGATTGCATCCAGAACAGTGGTTTTATCGTCAGCCGACAAGCCGTCGTTCGCAAGAATCGTATTGATCTCACGCACCATGTCGTGAATGGCGGCGAGCGCGGCGGCGGTGTTGAAATCGTCGTCCATCGCGTCTTCGAATTTTTTGAGAGCACTTTGGGCGGAAACACGACCGATAGGGAGTGTGTTATCCGTCGCGGATGATGACGTTGTGGCACCCTTGCTACCGCTTGGGTTTCCGCCTTTTATGTTTGCGTCGAAAACCAAAGCTCTAAAATTTCGCAACCGTTCGACGGTCGACTCGGCTCCCTGCAAGCCTTCGAAGGTAAAATTTAATTGTTTCCGCGTCGGCACCGACAGCAGCAGATATCTAATTGCCAATGCCGAATAGCCATGCTCGCGAAGATCGCGAAAGGTGAAAAAATTGCCCTTCGATTTG
>DLHV01000218.1:16700-21848 GCA_002483395.1 Chloracidobacterium sp. UBA7659
CACTGGCTCTGGGCGATCTCGTTCTCGTGATGGGGAAATTGGAGGTCCTGCCCGCCGCCGTGAATATCGAAAGTCTCGCCGAGATATTTCATCGACATTGCCGAGCACTCGATATGCCAGCCCGGACGTCCGCGTCCGAAAGGTGCGTCCCAACCGGGCTCTTCGTGTTCGCCGACCAACTTCCACAGGGCGAAATCGCGGGCATCTTCCTTGTCGTATTTGTCTGTGTCGATGCGTTCGCTGCCGCCTGCTTTGTTGCCGGAGAAACTTATCTTCGATAGCTTGCCGTATTCTGGAAACGCCGTGATGCGGTAATAGATCGAGCCCTCGGATTCGTAAGCGTGTCCGTTTTCGAGCAGCTTCGCGATAATCTCGATCATCTCCGGGATGTGATGCGTCGCCCGCGGCGTCACCTCGGGCCGCTCGTTGCCGAGAGCGTCAAAATCTTCCCAAAAGTATTGAATATACGGCGCCGTAAATTCGTCGATACTCATCCCCTGCTTGGCGGCTTCATTGATAATGCGGTCGTCTATATCCGTAAGATTAAAGACATGCGTCACCGTGTAGCCCTTGAATTTCAGATAACGCCGCAGAACGTCGTCAAAAACAAACGTCCGAAAATTGCCGATATGTGCAAAATTCCAAACCGTCGGCCCGCAGATATACATCCGAACTTTACCTTCTTCGAGCGGGTGAAATTCTTCGATTTGTCGCGATAATGTGTTGAAAAATTTAAGCATAATGACTGTTTGCAAAAGGACATGATATCGCAATAGGCAAATATTTCTCACCCGGCACGTCCAAATATCGTTCGATGTCGGTTTTGCTTGTGAAATGCGAGGCCGCTGAAGAAGGGAGAAACAAAAAATGGTGATGCTGCGGCAGAAAAAGCTTCCGAGTGAATACAATCCGCTTAACAAATTCGACAGCGATCTTGATGAATTTCCATGGTTTCTGATCTTTCTTGAAGACCTTAACAATGTCAGGTTCGACTCAAGGGTATGGGAAGCATTTAAGAACTGGTCGTGCCTTTCGGAGAACGAAGCTCACAAAGTGCTTACGTACGGTACCTATCCGTATGTCAACGTTAAAGGGGCGATGACTGGATACAAGGCGGCTCACGACCACGGCCATTTCAAACCCTCAATGCCTAACGATATCTGGATCCGCCGGGACGAAGTTCAAAGGTATGAGCAGACCACTGATCCGCAAGTCGAGATGGAGTCCGGCAAATATCTGGAGTATCTTATTCTGCATGAGCTTGTACACTGGGGCAGACACCACTCCGGCGCAGGAGACGATTTCGAGGTCAGAAAACTTGATCCAAACGGCTTTATGAAGGATTTCGATTCGGGTAATCTGTTTGGAGAGGAAGCGTACAAGAACTTCTACAAACCTCATCTGAAATAAACGATAAGCGACGAGAGAAACTTATGCACCAAAGCGTTATCACTGCTTTACCGACTTTCCTCAAGCAATACGAAGGAAAGGTCAACTTTATGTACCTGGACGTTAAAGGCCTGGTGACGGTGGGCATCGGCCACCTGATCGACCCGGTGCACCAGGCGCTGAAACTGGAGTTTGGTCCGAAAGGCGGGGGCGGCCCGGTGTCGACAGCCGAGGTCACGGCCGAGTGGCAAACCGTGAAGGCCCGAAAAGACCTCATTAACAAGGGCGGCGAGGCGTTTGGAGCGATCACGCGACTTGTGCTGACCGATAACGGCATCAAGAAAATGGTCCTTGATGATGCCAACGCGATTGAGAGCTACATCAAAACGAATGCGTCGGCACAGAAGTTTTACGCCAACTTCGACAAATGGCCCGCCGACGCCCAACTGGGATTTATGGGTGTTGCCTGGGGCGGTATTCCTATACCCCAATTTGGCTGGCACAAATTTCCTGAGGCCTGCCGGGTGGAGGACTGGGACACGGCAGCAACAGAAAGTAAAATTAGCAGCGCAATTGCAACTGGACGAAACGAAGCTCATAAGCTCATGTTCCTGAACGCAGCCGCGGTTAAGTCTAACGGCGACGATATCACGCAGCTTTGCTGGCCGAACCGGCAGGGGCGAACGGTTTCAGGATAAGGCGGCCACGGGCTTCCTTTCCTAAGATGGGCGGCACGGTAAAACTCTTCGCTGAGTTCGGATACTCGTTTGAAGCCTCAGCTAAACCAACGGCTTTAAGTCACCCGACACAAAGTTCGCCCTCGCTTCATCGGAAAACAAGAACTCCCTTGAATAAAATTTGAGCGGATAGTCTTTATCGTATTTCGCCACAAGCTCGTTTGTCTTGTCGAGCAGGGAAGCTCCGTTCTTCGACGCATTAAAATCCGCTACCGTCCGCATCCAGAAGATGGTCAGCGTTTCGTGATAAGGCATTTCCTTTGTCATATCGACCGCAAAACCGTCACGGAGCAGCTTGAAAATGCCATCACGCATTTTTGTGGTCGCCGTTTCGATGTCATGACGCGTCAAATAATACAACGCCACGACAAGATGCTCGGCGTGTTTCCACGCGTCGCGGTCGACTGTCGCGTCCTCGAATGATCGAACAAGAGCGTCAATCTCGCTTTCATTTTCATATTTTCTACTCACGATTTCACTCCAAAATAAAAGACAGAATGAAACGAGTCTGCCCGAATCATTCTGTCTACTTTTCGAACTTTTATGTTAACCCGACTATTAAGTTTTGTTCAAGGCCGTCAATCAAATTTGGCCTTGTTGTACCAGGCCAAAATATTCGATTATTTGCGTCGCTGCCACTTCGGGCGGACTGTCCGTCGTATCGACGATCAGCGTTTCGCGCCCCGGAAGTGTCGATAAAAGGTCGTGCTTCGTTAGCGATGCATCAACAGAAGCCGGGTTTGTCAGCTTTCCGATCTCTACGCGCGATTCATTCGCGATCCGTTGTTTTAATTCATCGCTTTCGCACCTTAGCAGCACCAGGTGTACTTCGCCGCCGTTATGCTCAGCCGAGCCGATTATGCTTCGGAAATATTCGTCGTCCTCGCCAAACGCATAAACAAACGTGTGGATAAGATCGACGTCTTCGCGAGCCGCCTCAGAAATTATCTCAATCCGTATTCGCTCGATCAGGCGATTGAACGGCGGTGTGCCGAACCCGAAAATAGGCTTTACGCAATCGATGCTCAGGTGATTGTGAAACACCTTGAGCCCTGTGCGCTTCGCGATCTCGCGTGCCACCGTCAATTTGCCGGCGGCTGGCGGGCCGTGAATAATTATCAGCTTCATAATTGTTCTCCCGAACAACTGAATAGCCGGAAAAGAAAAGTAAATGGTCGCGGAGACAGGATTCGAACCTGCAATCTTCGGGATATGAGCCCGACATTTTGTCCATTTAAACTACTCAGCATTTCGATTTTGGACTGGAGCGCAACCATCCCTGGTTGCATGAACGCGTCCACGTTCACAACGGTAAGGATAAGATCAACATAACCACAACTTAAACGGTTGAGNNCCGCTCAGCGGTCTTTGCAAGTTATGTTTACGCTCCTATCAGAAACTTGTAAACACCAGCCCCTCGCGCCTTGGCAGGGCAGACTTCAATAAATGCCCGGTAATTTGAAGGTCATTGGCCTTCGTCCATTCGCGGCACATGCCGTCGAGAGGGAAGTTCGGTACCGTGTAATTTTCCAGATCGTCGTCCGAAAGATTCAGGACTACAACGGCGCTGTTTCCCGCGTCATCAAATCGATGAAAACACAGCACGCCGGAGTCAAAATCCTCGTGGAAAAACTCGATCTTCGTCGACTGAAACACCGGATTCGTAGTTCGCAAGCCGATCAAAGTCTTATAATAATTGAACAGCTTTTTGTTTGGATCGTTCTCCAGCAAGGTCCAATCGATCTTGTTGCTCTGCTCTGACATCGGCACGTGCTCACCGAATTCCTCGCCCATCCATATCATCGGGACGCCGACGGCCGTCATCAATATCAATGCCCCGAGTTTGGCCCGCTTGTATAGCTCGGCGCCTAAAATCCCTTGCTCGCCGAGCTTGCGAAACAGCCGATTTTGGTCGTGATTCGACAGATAATTCGTCACGCTCGTCGAGCCTTCATATCCCATCCGTGTCGGGTCAATCGCGTCTTTCATCTTTTCGAGATCCAGTTTTTCGCCCGAAAGATATTCGACGATCGAATGCATAAAACTGTCGTTCCAGCAGCTTTCGACCGGACCGACCGGTTCCGTTATCTCGGGCGACGGTGGAATGTATTCGGCGACTGTGAAGAAAGGCTTCATGTAGGACATTTCGCGGGCGTTTCGTACAAATCCGCGCAAGGCGTCGAAGCTGCTGATTTGTTTCGCCGCGTCGAACCTGATGCCGTCTATTTGATATTCACGGATCCAAAATCGAATCGAATCGGTTGTAAAAACCAACGCCGGATTGATGCCGAGTTTTTGGTCTTTTGATTCGTAGTTAAATTCCGGCCCCCAATTTTTNNTTTCATCGGTTGATTTGTAATCGAATTCCGGCCCCCAGTTTTCTTTCGGGTCTTTACCTTCACGCCGATACCAATAGTCGTGGTCGATCTGGTTGAGAGCATTCTCGGTGCTCGAATGGTTATAGACGCCATCGACGATCACCCGAATTCCGAGCCCGTGGCATTTGTCGATCAGTTCCTTCAATTGCGCGGTCGTGCCGTAGCTCGGTTCGGGCGAAAAATAATGGATCGGCGAATAACCCCAGTTGAAATCGCCCGGATTCGATTTGAGCGGCATCAGTTCGATCGCGTTGACGCCGAGATCGCCAAGATAGTCGAGCTTATCAATGACATCCGTATATTTCCCTCTCGTAAACGCATCATCCTCGCCGCCCGAAAAATCGCCGACATGCATTTCGTAGATGACCAGTTGGCTGTTTACCGGCAAATGAACGTGGTCCGATTGCCAAAAATATTCGTCGACGATCTTCTTGCGGTCCTTTAGGAGCAGGATCGCGTTTTGTGTTTCCGGATCGACATTTGTGGCGTACGGATCGGTTATCGTCCTCCACTCGTCCTCTTCGTTGAACCAGCTTTTCGACCGGATCTTAAAGCGATAATGGTAAGCCCCGTCAGCCAACTTTTGAGTCGTATGAAAATACCCGTCATCGCCCTTTTCCATCGCGATGTCTTTCCAATCGCTA
>DLHV01000153.1:0-194 GCA_002483395.1 Chloracidobacterium sp. UBA7659
TGGTCGAGCATCATCAGGTGATTTTCTCGGCCGAAGCCGCTCTTTTTGTATCCGCCGAATGGGGCGTGGGCGGGATAGTTGTGGTAGTTGTTGACCCAGACGCGGCCGGCCTGGATGGCGCGGGGGACGCGGTAGAGTTCGTGGGCGTCGCGGGTCCAGACGCCGGCGCCTAGGCCGTAGAGCGTGTCGTTGGC